>UQRL01000001.1 GCA_900543555.1 uncultured Oscillospiraceae bacterium
TGCCCTTGGGGTACACCTCTGCCACTTCCGGGAACTGCACCTCGTGCAGGTACTCGTTCCACACTGTCACTCGAATCGCCATTGTTTTCTCTCCTTTCCTGTCAGTTTTGAGCTAGTCCCAATTTTATCAGGCCCGCTCAAAAATCCTAGAAATATTTTTACTTTTTTAGTGTTATTTCTTTTACTTTTCTCATCCCTTTACAGCGCCCTCTACCAGGCCCTGCTGCATGAACTGCTTCTGGAAGATGATGAAGATTACGATGACGGGCACAATCACAATGACGGACGCCGCAAACATCAGGCCATACTCGGTGGTGTGCTGGCCCCGGAACAGCTGCAACGCCACAGAAAGGGTGCGCTTTTCCTCCGTCTTGATAAAGGTCAGAATATCAAACAGATTACCCCAATAGCCGTTAAAGGCAAAAATGGCAGAGGTGGCAATGGCGGGCTTGGTCAGGGGGATGATGCAGTGCAGCAGCACCCCCAGGCGGGAGGCCCCATCCAGGAACATGGATTCCTCCAGTTCCTTGGGAACGCTCTCGAAAAAGCCCCTGTAAAAGAAGGTGTTCCCCGCCACGCAGGTGCCGCCCCACAGCAAAAGCACACCGCCATAGTTGTCAATCATGTGCAGGCTGTTGAGCACTGTGTACTGTGAGATCAAAGCCAGCTGTGTGGGGATCATCATGGTCAGCAGGAAGATGTTGAAGATGACCTCCCTTCCCGGAAACTTAAACCGGGAAAAGCTGTAGGCCATGGTGATGGAAACCACCACGTTGATGATCATGCCGCTTACTGAAAGAAACGCGGTGTTCACAAAGTAGCGGGAAAAGTTATTGCGCGTCCACACTTCCACATAGTTCTCTGTGTAAAGGGGGGGCTGCGGAAGGATCACCGGGATGTCCGGCAGCACGCCCCGGATATCCATGAAGGAAGAGGAAATCATGGATAAGAAGGGGGTCAGGCAGACCACCGCCAAAAAGATAAGCACCGCATGAAGGGCCACTTGGGCCGCTGTCTTTTTCCGTTTCATCACTGCGCCCCCTCTCAGGTATCCTGCCCATAGCGCAGATAGCGCTTGAGGAACATGGATGTGGCGAAGACAAAGACGCCCATCATCAGGCCGCAGGCCGCCGCGTAGCTGAACTCGAAATAGTTGAAGGCCCGGGTATAGATATAGTTCATCATTACATCCGTGGTGCCCACAGGGTCGCCCTTTGTCAGCAGGAACACCTGTGTAAAGATGTTCATGGCGCCGTTGATCAAGTTGATCAGCAGGTAGAAAGTGGTGCCCTTAATGCTGGGCAGGGTTACATAGAAGAACTTCTCTACCGTGTTGGCGCCGTCGATGGTGGCCGCCTCGTACAGGTCGTTGGAAATGCCCTGCAATGCCGCGGTATAGATGATCATAACCCAGCCAAAGCCCTTCCAGATGCTGAACACCCAGATGACAAAGTTGCCGGTCCAGGTCTCTTGCAGCCAGGCAATGGGTTCCTTGATGATGTGCAGCTGCAGCAGGATGTAGTTGACCAGGCTGCCGTCATCGGGCTGGAAGATATAGTCGAAAATGTTGGCCACCACAACCCAGTCGCAGATGACCGCGATATAGAACATGCTCTTATAGATGTTCTTGCCAAACTTCAGGTTGTGGATCATCACCGCCACCAGCAGGCCCAAAACCAGCTGGCCCGGCACGGTAACCAGCACCGCCAGGATGTTGTTGCGGAATGAGATCCAGAAGTAATAGGCGTCGGTGCCCCGTTCAAACATGCCTTCAAAGGCACGCTGGAAATTGGAAAGCCCCGCAAAGGGCGTCTCCGCTCCGGGCATGATGCTGTAATCTGTAAACGCGATGTAGATATTCTTGATCTGCGGGTAGAGCACAAAGGTTATGAACAGGACCAGGCCCACCGTGATAAACGGCAGCACTGCTGCCCATTGGCGCAGACCCTTGCGGAAGCGCACCGCCAGTGCGTCTTTTTTCACTTGCTTCTTCCTCCCATCTCACCTAAAAATAAGGGCGGCTGGAAAGCTGGGGGCTTTCCAGCCGCAACCTCTCTGTGTTTTTCAGCCCGGCTTATTCTGTCTCGGCCAGCAAGGCGTCAATTTCCGGGGCCAGCTTGTCCAGGGCGGCCTTGGGCTCGTCCTCATGGCGCATGCAGCTCTGGAACATCTTGTTCAGCTGGTCGGACATCTTCTCCCAATTGGGATGGGGCGTTCTGGAAACGGCGTTTTCCAGCTGCTCCACATAGACGGCCATGTTCTCCACAGCCATGACATCTTCCGAGTTGGCATACTCCTTCACGGTGGGGACCAGGTGGCCGCCGCCCAGGGCCTGGGCCTTCTGGGCGAACTCGCCCATCAGGAAGCGGGCAAACACCCACGCGGCTTCCTGCTTGGTGCCGCTGCTGAACAGGCACAGGTTCTCGCCGCCTACCACGGACAGGGAACCGGCCTCGCCGGCGGGCAGCAGCCCGGACTGCACCTTGGCGATGTCCTCTTCCTTATTGCCAGTGAAGAACCAGGGGCCCTGGAAGGTGAGCAGGTACTCGCCGTTAAAGGCGCCGTTGGCCACGTCGGGCTTGCCGGCCATGGTGGCGGGCCCCAAAGTGCCGTCATCGTACCACTGCACCAGGGTCTCCAGCGCCTTCACGCTCTCCTCGCTGTTCAGGTAGCCGCTGGCCTGGGTGTAGTCCTCGTTGGTGTAGGTGCCGCCCAGGGAGTAGAACAGGGGCGCGATGGACCAGGTGTTCACATCTTCCGTGGACATGAGGTACTGGCCCTCGCCCAGCTGGTCCTTCAGCTCCAGCATCTCGTCATAGGTGGAGGGGATCTCCTCCAGGCCCAGCTGCTCCAGCAGGGTCTTGCTCCACACGCCGCTGAGGCAGTTGGTGTTCAGGGGCAGGCCGTAGTACTTGCCCTCGTAATAGTTGGTGCTCAGGGGCCCCTCAAACAGGGTGTCCTTCATCTCGGCAAAGCCGGGAAGGTCATCCACCGCCACCAGGGCGCCCAGCTCGGCGAACTCGGTGGTCCAGATGATGTCCATACGCATCAGGTCCGGGCCGGTGCCGCTGGCCACGCCCTGGATCATCTGCTGCTTGACGCTGTCATAGGGCATGACCACCGCGTCCACATGGATGCTGGGGAACTGCTTCTCGAACTCGGGGATGATCTGCTCGGTCAGCACCTCTGCCTCTTGGTCACTGTGGGTGTGCCAATAGGTGATGGTCACCTCTTCCCCGTCGTAGGTAAGGGTGGAGTCTGTGGCAGCCTCTCCGGCCGCGCTGCTCTCCCCGCCCGCTTCTGAGGCCGTGCTCTCCTCTGCCGCACTGCTGGTCTCTGCGGGTGCAGAGCTCTCTGGCGCCTCTGAGCTGCTGCTGGAACCGCCGCTGCTGCAGGCAGTGGTGGAAACCAGCATGGCCATGGCGAGCAACGCCGCCGCGATCTTTCGTTTCATAGGTTTCATCCTCCCAAAGATATAGATTATGTGAAGCCGAAAGGCTTTACACCAAAGCGTCCCCGTTCCTCTGCCCCAAGGGCCAGAACAGCTCGGCAAACTGCACAGTTTTGCCCTTTTAACTGTAGGGATTTTCAATTCTTCGTCATTCTAGCAAAAAAAAAAAAAAAAAAAAACGATATAAAATTCGTTACTTATGTCGTGCAAAAAATCTGACATTCTGAGCGTTTTGCCTAAATACCGTTAACGCATACAATATCGCTGTTTTCCCGTGTTTTTGCGGCATCTTCCCTCAAAAAGCGAAGGCCCCCGCAGGCATGCAAGCCTGCAAGGGCCCCTTCTTCCATTGGGATTGTGTTTTACGGCTCCTTCTGAAAAAATCCCTTCCTCCAGAAAGGGAAACTATTCATCTACTGCGTTAAGAAAAACCGCTTTCAGGAAGTGTTTCAAAAAAAGGCCCGGCTCCGCAGGCATACCTTCTGCGGGGCCGGACCTTTCGCGATAGAGAAATGTGCTATTTTTACTTCAGATCCCGGGAGAGGGTGATGTTTTTCAGCTCCACGGTCCCGTCCGTGGCAAAGGCGCTGACCGCCGTGCCGAACTTCCGGTAGGCCCGGGCGTTCAGGGCCACGCCGTCCACATACAGGGTGGCGATGGTGCCGTCCACGATCAGGTCCACATGGTAGGTCTTTCCGGGCTCCAAGTGGATGGGCCGCTCCTGCCCGATGTTCTGTTCATCCGGCCAGGGCCAGTTGGGGCTCTTCTCAAAGACCACCCGGTTTTCCTCCACATGGAACAGGTACTGGTAGCTCTCCCCGGTCTCCTGGTTTCCGTAGAACCGCAGGCCGAAGGTGGACGTCCCCTCCTGGAAGCTCACGTCCAGCTCCAGCTTGAAGAAGTCCCCGCCGTCCTCCCGCAGGACCTTCTCCTGGCGGGCAGGGGCAGCGGCCAGCGTCACATCGTCCAGGTTCTCCCCTTCCACGAAGGCGGCCCGGACGGTGTCCGGCATGGCGCAGCCCAAGGTGCCGTCCTCCCGCTGGTAGAGCTGGTGGGGCACAAAGGTGCCCGCCCACTGGAAGGCCCCCTTGTCGCTGTCCCCCACTTTGGTGGGCACCCAGCCCAGGAGATAGCGCTTGCCGTCCATGGCAAAGGTGCGGCCCGCGTAATAGGCACGGCCGTCGAAGGCGTCGTCCTTGGGGGCGAGCCAGGGGCCGTGCATCGTGCGGCTCATGCGGTAGATCATCTTGCTGCGGTGGCTGTATTCCGTGATGATGTGGTACCACCAACCGTCCATGTAGAACAGATCGGGCATCTCGTGCATGGTATAAAGGCCGGGGGCCCAGAAATCCCCCCGGAACTCCCAGTGCTCCAAGTCCTTAGAGGCGAACTGCACCGTGCGGCCGGTCTGCTGGGTCTTGGGGCCCGCCTTGCGGCCGCCGAAGAGCATCAGGTACTGCTCCTCTTCCGGATCCCAAATCACAAAGGGGTCACGCCAGTCGCTGATGTCATATCCTGGCTGAGGCGGAAGGTGAAGGCTGTGGTCTTTTGTCCAGTGAATCAGGTCATCGCTGGTGGCGTGCATCTGTACCTGGCTGGGCAGGCCCTTGGCTGAGAAAGACAGATTGGCCCCTGTGTAAAAGGCATGGTACTGCCCCATCCCCTCCATCACACTTCCAGAGATGATGTCCTGATCTTGGTCGTTGGGACCGCTGCCAGCAATGGCCGTGCCCTGCTCTGTGTAATGCACAAAGTCTGGAGTGGTCACCAAATCCCACACAAATGGGTCCTTTTGGTCCTGGGGCTTCCGGTTATCCTTTAAGTAATAGAGATAGAAGACGCCGTCCTTTCCAAAGGGCATGCAGTCCCCAAAGGCGCCGCCAGGACAATTATAGTACAGCTTTGCCATTGTAATGTTCCTCCCAAAATCAATTCTTGTTCCGGTCCCGGTTGAAATTGATCAGGCACCCGGCCTTGACAATGGCCCGTTCGTTCTCGGTCATGTCCTTGCAGTAGAGGGCGATCTCCACCGCCCGGCCGTCCCTGAGCACATAGGCCGGGATGTGGGACAGGTCGCCGTCCAGGGCGGAGCGGATGCCGGGGACGTAGATGTAGTCCCCCACCTCAAAGGCGGTGGGCTCCCCCTGGAGATGGAAGGGCAGCATGCCCCAGTTCATCACGTTGGAGCGGTAGCGCTTGGTGGCGTAGTCCTGGGTGATGTTGGCAAGGCCCCCCAACACCCGCTGGCAGCTGGCCGCCTGTTCCCGGGCAGAGCCGTCGCCGGGCTTGTTGGCGTAGAGCACAGAGCCAATCTCCACCGCCTGGGGGTCCACCTGCTCCTGGCCGGGGATGGTGCGGATGGCGGCGAACACGCCCTCCAGCTCCGGGGCCAGCTTCAGAACGTCCTCTCCCTTCTCCCGGGCGGCCTCCAGGGCATCCACCTCTTTGGCGCGGCCCACATACTCCGGGTCCCGGCGGGACAGGGTGAACTCCGCCAGGCCCAGGGGGTTGGAGCGGTAGGAGGAGGTCTCCCCCGAGGGGATGAGCTCGTCGGTGGTGGTGACCTCGTCCAAGATTTTAGAGCAGACCTTCAGCAGGATGTTCTCCTCCAAGGCGGGGCGCTGGGGCCAGTCCTTAATGTTGGGGCCGTAGAACAGGGGGGCGTCCTCTTGGGCCTTGCCAAAGCCCTGGTACACCCGGGCCTGGTAAGGGGCGGGGTCAAAGTGGTAGGCCGGGGGCGCGGCGAAGGCCCCGGCGAACTCCTCGGCGCTGGTGAGCAGGCCGCCCCGGGCCGCGCTGGCGGCGATGGAGCGGGCGTCCATCAAAGCCACGGCGGACATCTGTCCCTGGCCGGGCTTGCTGCCCTCCCGGTTGGGGAAGTTCCGGGTGGTGTGGCGGATGGACAGGCCGTTGTGGTTGGGGGTGTCCCCCGCGCCGAAGCAGGGGCCGCAGAAGGCGGTCTTCACCACGGAACCGGCGGCCATCAGGTCCGCCAGGGCACCGTTCTTCATCAGCTCCATGTACACGGGGATGGAGGAGGGGTACACGTTCAGGGTGAACTCCCCGGCGCCGATGGCCTTGCCCCGCAGCACATTGGCCGCCTGGGCAATGCTGGTGAAGGTGCCGCCGGCGCAGCCTCCGATGACGCCCTGCTGCACCTGGAGCTGGCCGTCCTTTACCTTGTCCAGCAAGGTGTAGGGGGCCCGGCCCTGGCTGACCTTCTCCGCGGCCTTCTCCGTCTCCCGCAGGATGTCGGTGAGGTTCTCCTTCAGCTCGTCGATGGTGTAGGCATTGGAGGGATGGAAGGGCAGGGCGATCATGGGCTTGATCTGGGAGAGGTCGATCTCCACGCAGCCGTCGTAATAGGCCACCGCCCCTGGCTTCAGCTCCCGGTAGTCACTGCCGCGGCCGTGCTCCGTGAGCCAGGCTTGGGTGTCGCCGTCGGTCTGCCAGATGGAGGAAAGGCAGGTGGTCTCGGTGGTCATCACGTCCACGCCATTGCGGTAGTCCGTGTCCATAGAGGCCACGCCGGGGCCCACGAACTCCATGACCTTGTTCTTCACATAGCCGTTGGCGTACACCGCCCGGCAGATGGCCAGGGCGATATCGTGAGGGCCAACCCAGGGCTGGGGCCTGCCGGTGAGGTAGATGGCCACCACTTCCGGATAGGGACTGTCCCAGGTGTCGCCCAGGATCTGCTTGTCCAGCTCGCCGCCGCCCTCGCCCACGGCCATGGTGCCCAAAGCGCCGTAGCGGGTGTGGCTGTCGCTGCCCAGGATCATCTTCCCGCAGCCGGCGTGCATCTCCCGCATGTACTGGTGGATGACTGCCACATGGGGGGGCACATAGATGCCGCCGTACTTCTGGGCGGCGGTGAGGCCAAACATGTGGTCATCCTCGTTGATGGTGCCACCCACCGCGCACAGGGAGTTGTGGCAGCAGGTGAGCACATAGGGCATGGGGAACTTCTCCATGCCAGAGGCCCGGGCCGTCTGGATGATGCCCACATAGGTGATATCGTGGGAAGCCAGGGCGTCAAAACGGATTTGCAGGGCATCGGGGTCACCGCTCTGGTTGTGGGCCTGTAAAATGCCGTAGGCAATGGTGGTCTTCTTGGCCGCCTCGGGAGTCACGTTTTGCAGGCGCGGATGCCCCTGGGCCTGGGAAGCGGGCACCAGCTGGGCGCCCTCCACCAGATAAACGCCTTCTTTGTGGAGCTTCATCATGCGCATTCCTTCTTTCTGTTTCAATCTAGGGCCGCCTGGATGGAACGGGCGGCCAAAGCTGCTTCTATCATACCACAGGAACGGGCAACATGCACCCTCTTCACAAAAAAATTCAAAATCTTTTCCCATTTCTGGGCTCATCCTATGGCGGCTGTGCCGCGCCTGCAAGCAAAAAGCGCCCGCCTTTCCGGGGAGCAGAAAGGCGGGCGCGGTCTTCAGCAGCCCAATGCTTCTTTTTGGCAGGCAGGGCCCTCCACCTCTGTGGCGTAGCTGCCGGTAAAGCAGCCGGTGCACAGGTCCAGCCCGCTGCCGCGGCAGGCCTCTAAAAGGCCCTGCACGCTGATGTAGCCCAGGGTGTCCGCCCCGGTGCGCGCCTGGATCTCCGGGATGGTCAGGCAGTTGGCAATCAGGTTCTCCTCACTGCCGATGTCCGTGCCGAAATGGCAGGTGTGGCGGAAGGGCGGGGAGGAGATGCGCAGGTGCACCTCCTTGGCGCCGGCCCGGCGCATAGATGCCACGATGCGGGCGCAGGTGGTGCCCCGGACGATGGAGTCATCCACCAGCACCACCCGCTTCCCCTCCACCGCGGCCCGCAGGGGATTCAGCTTCAGGGTGACGGCGTTCTCCCGCTGGGCCTGGGTGGGGAAGATAAAGCTGCGGCCGATGTACCGGTTCTTCACAAAAGCGGTGCCCATGGGGATGCCACTTTCCAGGGAATAGCCCATGGCCGCCTCCAAGCCGCTGTCCGGCACGCCGCAGACCACGTCCGCCTCCACCGGGTGCTCCCGGGCCAGCATGCGGCCCATATTCAGCCGGGCCTCGTAGACACTGAGGCCGTCGATGACGGAATCCGGCCGGGAGAAGTACACATACTCGAACACGCACAGGCTCTGCTGGGTCGAGCGCAGGCAGAGCTCGCTGTGGGTCACCTTCCCATTCTCGATAAGGACCACCTCTCCGGGGCGGATATCCCGCACAAAGGAGAAGCCGCAGCTGTCCAGGGCACAGCTCTCTGAAGCCACCGCCATGCCAGAGGCGTTTTCTCCCAGGCACAGGGGCCGGTAGCCGTTGGGGTCTCGCACAGCGGCTAGCTTTCCGTCCCCTGAGAGCACCACCAGGGAAAAGGCACCCCGCAGCAGCTTGCAGGCCTCCTTCACGCCGGTGACCAGGTCCCCGCACCGCATCACCCGGTAGGCGATGAGGGAGGAGACCACCTCGCTGTCGCTGGTGGCGGAGAAGTCCAAGCCAAAGGGCTTCAGCTTTTCCCGGATTTCCCTGGCATTGACCACATTGCCGTTATGGGCCGTGGCAATGCGGCCCGTGAGGAACTCTGTGACAAAGGGCTGCACATTCTTCACCGTATTCCCCCCCGTGGTGGAGTAGCGGGTGTGACCGATCGCCTGCCGGGCAGGGGGCAGCTTCTCCATCTTCTGGGGCGGGAACGCCTCTGTCACCAGGCCCACGTCTTTGTGGCAGTACAGGGCGTTCTCCCGGGCACAGGCGATGCCTGCCCCCTCCTGGCCCCGGTGCTGCAGGGCCAGCAGGCCATTGTAGCAGATGCCCGGGGCCTCTTCCCGCTCCCAGCCCTCCCGCAGGCTGACGCCGAACACGGCGCACTCCTCGTGGAGCTTCCCAAGGTTTCCTTCCATCATAGCGCGCTTCCATCCTTTCACCCAGTCCTAGTCCGCCCAGGGAAAAAGCCCTCTTGCAGAGGGCTTTTTCCCTTCGGATGTGTTTTGCTATCTCGTTTTCCACAAACTTTGCTCCCTGTGGGGAAACTCTCCCCCGGCAGGGCGGCCTCAGCCATACTCCCGCAGGACCTCCTCCGCCACGGCCCGGCGGGTCTTCCGCTCTTCCATGGCCTGGCGCTCCATGTATTTGTGGGCCTGCTCTTCACTGAGATGGAGGTACTCCACCAAAAGGCACTTGGCCCGGGAGATAATCCGCAGTTCCTCCAGCTTTTGCCGCAGCCGGGCATTTTCCTGCTGACATTCCCGCAGCCGCGCCTGAGAAGCCGCCAAAAGCCCCAGGGCCTGGGCCAGCGCTCCCCGGGAGAAGGGCCTGCCCAGGGTGAGCACCCCAAAAGAAGAGACCTGGGCACTGGCCTCCTCCCACAGTTCGCTCTTCACCACCAGCAGCACACCAGGGCCCTCCTGAGAGGCGTCCATGGCCAGCTGGCGGCCAAATTCATCGGGCAGGGGCGTGTGGATCACCAAGGTGTCCCAGCCGCCAGAGAGAAGCATCCGCCGGGCCTCACCGCCGCTGGCGGCAAGACCCACCTCTTGGAACCCCGCCTCCCGCAGGAGGCGTTCCCACTGAGCCCGGCCCTTCTCCCCTGAAACGGCCACCAGCACCCGGCGTCCCTGGTCCCCGCCGCCCTTAGACGCCGGCGTAAGCACGGAGGATCTCCCGCGGGAGGAGCTCCCGGAGGAAGGCGCTCTCCCGGCAAAGGGCCCTGGCCGCCGCCAAAGAGGACGGCAGCAGCTCTCCGCTGGGGGCTTCTGGCAGGGAGAGCCCCTGTTCCACCCCATCCGCCCCGGCGTAGATGAGCAGGGCAAAGCAAAGGTACGGGTTGGCGGCCCCGTCCGCGGCGGAGAGCTCGATACGGCCACCCGGCTTGCGGCGCAGCAGGCTCATGCGGCCTGTATCCGACCAGGAGATGCTGTCCGGCGCGCCAAAAGTGCCCAGCCGCTCGAAGGATTCCTCCCGGGGATTGAAGAACACCTGCATCTCTGGAAAGCGCTTCAAGATGCCCGCCATAAAAGCGTCGCAGCAGCCCGCCTGCCCCTGCATGGGCCGCATGGCAACGCGGAATCCGTTGCCCGCCGCATCGGGAATGGGCTTGGGGGAAAAGGTGGCCCACAGCCCGTTTCGCACGGCCATCATCTTCACCACGGAGCGGAAGGTGATGACATTGTCCGCGCACTCCAGGGCGGGGCCGGGGGCAAAGTCGATGCGGTTCTGCCCCGGCCCGCTGATGTGCTGGGAGTACTGGGGCTCAATGCCCATGGCCTCCAAGGTCAGGCAGATGTCCCGGCGCACGTCCTCCCCCCGGTCCTCGGGGGCCTCATCCAGAAAGCCCGCATTGTCAAAGGGGAGGTCCGTGGGTTCCCCTTCCTCATCGGTGCGGAACAGGTAGAAGTCGTTCTCCGCGCCGAAATTCACTTCAATCCCCCGGTCCTTCGCCCAAGCCACCGCGTCCCGCAGGATTTTCCGGCCGTCCTGGGCGAAGGGGCTGCCCTCCTGGTCCTTGATGTGGCAGAAAAACCGCGCCACCCGCCCGTGGGAGGGCCGCCAGGGCAGCAGGGAGATGGTGTCCGTATCGGGAAAAAGGAACAGCTCGCTGTCCCCCCGCTTGTAAAAGCCCTCAATGCGGGAGGCGTCCACCGCAATGCCCTGGCTGAAGGCCCGGGGCAGCACCGAGGGCAGCACAGAGATGATCTTCTGGTTCCCAAATACGTCGCAGAAGGAAAATTTGATGAACTTCACATCGTTGTCATGGATAAATTCCTGGATATCCGCTTCTGAATAGCGCATGGCGCCGCCGCCTTTCCCAAAGGATGTTTTCTTCAGTATACACGAAACCGGCCGGGGAGGGAAGCCCCGCTCAGTTGTTGACATATAACTGCTTGTAGGGGTTGCTTGTATTGGGGGCCAGCACATAGTAGTGGGAGGCCAGCAGGCTGCCCTTATCCGCGCCAAAATGGGCGCAGTAAGCGTTTATCAGGGGCTCGATGCGCCGCAGGTCCTCCTCCCCCGCCTCTGAGGCCGCCACCTGGGCCGGCAGGTCGGGGGGCAGGTGGGTGGTGCGCAGGTAGATGCGCCCGCCGTGCATGCCCGTCCCGCAGAAGTTCCCCACAGGGGAGCGGTCCTCCCAGCCGATACCCAGCACCAAAATCACGCCCCCGGCCTGGTATTCCCCTAAAAAGCTGCCGCAGCGCCCGCCAATGACGATGCTGGGCACCTTGGCGCCATACTCCTTCATGTGGATGCCGCAGCGGTAGCCCGCGTCCTTTTCAATATAGATGGCGCCGCCCCGCATGGCGTAGCCGGTGGCATCCCCACTGGAGCCGTGTATGACAATCTCGCCATCGTTCATGGTGTCGCCGGTGGCGTCCTGGGCATTGCAGTAAACCTGGATGGAGGCCCCGTCCAAATAGGCGCCCAAGGCGTTGCCCGGCACCTGATGAACCGCGATCTCCCCGCTGCCTGCCCCCGCGCCGATATACCGCTGGCCAATGGCAAACTCTGTCTGTTGTGCTTGCATAACAATGCTCCCGCCTTTCTCTTAGGGCGGCCCGCTTGCCGCCGGTTCCCCGCCTTTGAAGGCCCTGCCTCCCGGGGATATGCTATTTTCTCTTCAGCGCCCGAACAGCTCCCGCCGCTTCGAGGCCGAAAAGGCCATAAACTGGGGCTTTTCCCGCAGCAGGCCAAAGTCCACCGTGGAAAGGGGCGTCCGCTCCCGGATGAGCGCCGTGTAAACCCCGGCGTTCTCCAGGCAGTCCCCGATCAGGATAAACCCCTTCAAAAGCCCGTTCTCCACAAAGAAGGCCTTGTAATTGTCCCCATCCTGAGCGGCCAGCTTTTCGCCCCGGTAACTGCCTGCGGTAATCAGGTGCAGGCCGAAAAAACCGATGGCGTTCATGGGCACGGCGTTGGTGAAGTGGAAGCTTTCCCCCGCCATATTCTTCCCGGCGCACTCCCCCTGGAGGTAGGCATTGGGCAGCAGGGCCAGCACCCGGCGTTCCCCGCTGGTGATATCATAGCTTTCGCAGCAGTCCCCAGCGGCGTATACATCCGGCAGGGAGGTGAGGCCGGTGTCATCCGTAAGGATGCCCCGATCCACTTTGCCCCCAGCCTCCCTCACCAGGGAACCATTGGGCCGCACCCCCACCGCCAGCACCAGCACATCGAAGTCCACCGTGCCGCCGCTTTTCAAGTGGGCGGTGTTGCCCTGAAACTTCACGGCAGTGTCCCCCAGATGGAACGTGAGCCCCTGCCCTTCCAAGCGGGCCTGCACCTGTTTGGCGCCCGCTTCATCCAGGATGCTGGGCAGCACCTGGGAGGCCAAGTCCGCCACCTCTATAGACTTCACCCGCCGGGCGATGCCCTCGGCGCATTTCAGGCCGATGAGCCCTGCCCCCAAGATGAGGACCCGGCTCTCCGGGGTCAGGGCAGCCTCCAGGGCCTTGGCGTCATCCAGGGACAGGAAGGTGAACTTCTTCTCCACGGTATCCAGGCCCTCAAAAGATGGGATAAAGGGGGTAGAGCCCGTGGCGACCAGCAGCTTGCCGTAGGGAAGCTCTTCCCCATCTTCCAGAACCACCTTGTGTTCTTCCGGCATCAGCTTCACAGCCTTGATTCCCAGTTTGGCTTTCACACCCATCTCGTTGTAATAGGAATCCGGACGGTATTTCATCCGCTCCCCATCCGTCTTCCCCTCCAGCAAATAGGAGATCAGCGGCCGGGAGTAGGTGTGGTAGGGCTCGCTGGCCACCACGGTAATGGCGCCCTCTGGGTCCACGGAGCGGATGCCCTCGATGCAGCCCACCGCCGCTGTGGAATTGCCGATGATGACGTATTCCATTTACGCCCCCTCCTTTTCCGCAAAGATGATGGCCCGGTTGGGACAGCCCGCCACACAGGCGGGTTCCCCGCAGGAATTGTTCACGCACAGCTCGCACTTTTCCATGGGGCCCTCCGGGGAGGGGCGCAGGGCGCCGTAGGGGCACACCAGCACACAGGTGTAACAGCCCACGCACTTGTTTTTGTCGATGCACACCACGCCGTCCTTTTTAGAAATGGCCCCGGCAATGCAGCTCTTCATGCAGATGGCGTCCTGGCAATGGCGGCAGGACACGGCAAAGTGGATATCCTCCCCGTCCTCGATGTGGATGCGGGGCCTGATCTCCTTGTCCTTCAAGGCCTTCGCCATGTTGTCCAAGCCGGAATTGGCAAAAGCGCAGTTATATTCGCACAGATGGCACCCCAGGCACCACTGCTCCTCTACATACACGCGTTTCATGGCAGTCCCCCCTTATTCCCCGGCGTGCTTGATGCCCAGGATGCGCAGCTCCGCGTCGGTGAGGCCCACGCCCCGCAGCATCAGCCGGTTGCCCCGCAGGGCTTCGATGGAATTGATGCCCATGCCGCCCATCATCTCCTTCATCTCGTGGGTCCAGGCATGTACCAGGTTCACCAGGCGCTCCGTGCCAACGCTGGGATTCAGCCGCTTGACCAGGTCTGGCCGCTGGGTGGCGATGCCCCAGTTGCACTTGCCCCCATGGCAGCTGCGGCACAGGTGGCAACCCAAAGCCAGCAGGGCCGCCGTGCCGATGTACACCGCGTCCGCCCCCAGCATGATGGCCTTCAGGGCGTCGGAGCTGGAGCGGATGGAGCCCCCCACCACCAGGGAGACGTTTTCCCGGATCCCCTCGTCCCGAAGCCGCTGGTCCACAGCGGCTAGGGCCAGCTCAATGGGGATGCCCACGTTGTCCCGGATGCGGGTGGGGGCTGCGCCGGTGCCGCCCCGGAAGCCGTCGATGGCGATGATGTCCGCCCCGCTGCGGGCAATGCCCGAGGCGATGGCCGCCACATTGTGCACTGCGGCAATTTTTACGATGACCGGCTTCTCATAGTGGGTGGCCTCTTTTAAGGAAAACACCAGCTGGCGCAGGTCCTCGATAGAGTAGATATCGTGATGGGGCGCGGGCGAGATGGCGTCGGTGCCTTCAGGGATCATCCGGGTTTTCGATACATCCCCCACAATCTTGGCGCCGGGCAGGTGCCCGCCAATGCCGGGCTTGGCGCCCTGGCCCATTTTGATCTCAATGGCCGCCCCGGCGCTCAAATAGTCCTTGTGGACGCCGAACCGGCCAGAGGCCACCTGCACAATGGTGTTTTTCCCGTACTGGTAAAAGTCCTGGTGGAGGCCGCCCTCGCCGGTGTTGTAATAGGTGCCCAGCTGTTCCGCCGCCCGGGCCAGGCTGGCGTGGGCGTTGTAGCTGATAGAGCCGTAGCTCATGGCGGAAAACAGGATGGGAGTGGACAGCTCCAGCTGGGGAGGCAGGCTGGGGACAATGTCCCCTTCGGCGTCCCGGTGGATGTGAGTGGGCTTGCGCCCCAGGAAGGTCTTGGTCTCCATGGGCTCCCGCAGGGGGTCGATGGAGGGGTTGGTCACCTGGGAGGCATTGATGAGCATTTTGTCCCAGTAAACGGGGTACTCCTTGGGGTTTCCCATGGAGGAGAGCAGCACGCCGCCGCTTTGGGCCTGCCGGTACACCTCGTTGATGGCCTGGCCGGACCAGTTCCCGTTCTCCCGGAAGGTGTGGCTGGTCTTGACAATCTTCAGCGCCCGGGTGGGACATAGGGTGACGCACCGGTGGCAATTGACGCACTTGCTCTCGTCCGCCAGCATTTTCTTGAGATCGGGGTCATAGCGGTGCACCTCATTGGCACACTGGCGCTCGCACACCCGGCAGGCAATGCACCGGTCCGGGTTCCGCACCACTTCAAATTCGGGATATATCATGTTCAGCGCCATGCTCTCACCTCCTCTGTTCCGTCGCGGCTTCGTCCAGGCGGTACACCACGGGTTCCCCGCCGCGGGGCGCATACAGGGTGTCCAGCTGCGGCTGGATGACCCGGATGGCGCTCTCCTCGCTGGCGATGTAGACGGTGCTGCCCCGTTCGCCCACCACCATGCTGCGCAGCTTCAGCCGGTCGTTCAGGGCCATGATGCCCCCCGTAAACCCCACGATGATGGAGAAAGGCCCGGTGACCAGCATCCCGCCAAAGGCGCTGCGCAGGTAGGTCATGCGGGCCCTCTCCCTGCCGTCCATCCGGTCAATGGTGCTCCAGAAAGGGGCGGCCATCACGCTGGCGGCCTCCTCATAGGTCAGGCCCCGGCGCCGCACCAAAAAGTCGATGATGTAGGTGATGACCTCCGTATCCGTCAGCAGGTCGCACTCATAGCCGTACATTTCGATGGCGCGGCGGTTGGCATCGTAAGAAGAGATTTCCCCATTGTGGACCACGGAGCGGTCTAAAAGGGCAAAGGGGTGGGCCCCGCCCCACCAGCCCGGGGTGTTGGTGGGATACCGCCCATGGGCGGTCCAGCAATAGCCCTTATAGTCCTCTAAGCGGTAGAACTCTCCCACATCCTCCGGATATCCCACCGCCTTGAACACACCCATGTCTTTGCCAGAGGAGAAGATATACGCCCCTTCAATCTGGGAGTTCACCCGGATGACGCACCGGGAGACAAAGGTGTCCTCATCCAGCTGGCTTTCGGCCAGCTTGGTGTGCAGGGGCTCTACAAAATAGCGCCAGATCAGGGGTTCGTCCTTGATGGCCGGCGTCTTGCGGGTGGGGATCTTGGAGAGGTTCACCACATCGAAGTGCTCGTTGATGAACGCCTCGCACACATCCTTGGGGCCCTTCCCCTCGTAAAACACATGGAGGGCGTAGAGGTTTTTGTACTCCGGGTAGATGCCATAGGCGGCAAAGCCGCCGCCCAGGCCGTTGGAGCGGTCGTGCATCAGGGCAATGGACTTGATAATGTCCTCCCCGCTGCGGCGCTCCCCGCTTTTGGAAAAGATGGCGGATACAGCGCACCCCGAAGGGATGCGCACCCCGTCCAGACCTTCTCGCAGCATCGCTCATAACCTGCCTTTCTCACGGGCCGCCGCTGCCCAGCCCCTGGGCGCCGCCGGGCCCTTTTGCCATACGCCGCGCGCCCCCTACATGGAGGCCCCGCAGCATGCAAAAAGGCGCCTGACCACCGCCGGGATACAACATCCCCACGGGATCAGACGCCTTTGTCTGCTTTCTGTATGATACCGCGAAAGCAGACGTTTGTCAACGGGATTTTGAATTTTTAACACATCATTCTTTCAAAATTCCGGTAAAAATCCTGGATATATAAAATTTTATGCAAGAATTACACAAATAAAATTCTTAACAGCAGCTCTCCTCATCTGCCGCTGTCCCCGTAGTTGGAGAGCACCCGGGCAGAGGGGTCGTCCACATCGCAGCCCTCCCACGCCCGGTTTGGCATCCAGAAGTCCACGACCATCTCCCCTTGGCCAGGGTAATACTTCTCAAAGATGTCCCGGTACAAAAGAGACTCCTTGGTGAAGGGACGGGCGTGGCTGTATTTGCGGCAGCCTGCCTCAAACTCCCCGTCCGTGTACCTGCTCTCCGCGTACTCCTTCAAATAGTCCACCATGGAGTGGCCCACCGCGTCGGAGAAGGCGGCCTTCTCCCGCCAGAGCAGTTCGGGGGGCAGGTAGCCCCCCTCTTGGAAGGCCCGGCGCAACAGGTACTTGCCCTTGCCGTACCGGTTCCGCTTCCGCTCCGGGTCCAGGGACATGACGTACTCCACCAGGTCCAGGTCTCCAAAGGGCACCCGGGCTTCCAAGGAGTTGACGGAGATGCACCGGTCCGCTCGGAGCACATCGTACATGTGGAGCTCCCGCACCCGCTTTTGGGCCTCCTCCTGGAAGGCCTGGGCGCTGGGGGCGAAATCCGTATACTTGTAGCCGAACAGCTCGTCGGAGATCTCCCCGGTGAGCAGCACCCGGATGTCCGTCCCCTCGTGGATGGCCTTGCACACCAGGTACATTCCCATGCTGGCCCGAATGGTGGTGATATCAAAGGTGCCCAGCAGCTGGATGACCTTTTCCAAAGAGGCAATGACCTCCTCCGGGGTCATGTACACCTCGGTGTGGTCGCTGCCCATATATTCCGCCGCCTGGCGGGCATACTTCAGGTCGATGGCGTCCGCCCGCATGCCGATGGCAAAGGTGCGGATGGGCGCCTTGCTCTTCCGGGCCGCAATGGCGCACACCAGGGAGGAATCCAGCCCGCCGGAGAGCAGAAAGCCCACCTTGGCGTCCGCCACCAGCCGCTTCTCCACCCCGGCCACCAGCTTGTTGTGGATCTTCCGGCAGGCGGTGTCCAGGTCATCCCGGCAGACCTGTTCCACTGCCGCGATGTCCCGGTAGCGGTGGAACGCGCCGCCTTGATAGTAGCAGCCCGGCGGGAAGGGCAGGATCTTGCCGCAAAGGCCCACCAGGTTTTTGGGCTCGCTGGCAAAGACGATGACGCCCTTTTTGTCGTAGCCATAGTACAGGGGACGGATGCCGATGGGGTCCCGGGCGGCGATAAACTCCCCGGTCTGTCCATCGTAGAGGATGCAGGCAAACTCCGCGTCCAGCATGGAGAACAGGGCCGTGCCATACTCCCGGTAGAGGGGCAGAAGGATTTCGCAGTCGCTGCCGCTTTGGAAGGTGTAGCCCTTTTTCTCCAGGGAAGTCCGCATGGCCTCAAAGCCGTACAGCTCCCCGTTGCACACCGCATAGCTGCCGCCCAGCTCAAAGGGCTGCATTCCCGAAGGGGACAGCCCCATGATGGCCAGCCGGTGGAAGGCCAGTATGCCCCCGCCCACATCCACAATCCGGCTGTCATCCGGCCCCCTTGAGAGAGTCCGGTCAAACCCCTTCTGAAAAGCGGCCAGATCCGCGCCGCGGCCGCAATAGCCCATGATAGAACACATGACAGATCCCTCCAAACAAGTAGTAAGAATTCAGCATCCTATAGGGCAAGTGCTGCGCTCGCGGTGCCACCTATATTTTTTCTCGTTTCCGCCTCGGACAAGGCTCTGCCCCCTAACGCGGGGCGGGACGGCGCACCTACTGGGGCCGGGCCCGTTCAGCTTGCAGCTTGAAAAGGGTTCTTCCCGGGGGCCCGCCGCGCGGCTTTCACCTGCCCGCGCTCTCTGGGGACGGGGTGCTCCCGGTACTTTTCTTTTCTCCAACGCTTTTCCCATTCCAATTTTTCAAGACAGAAAAAGGCGCCTTTGAGCCTTGGCTCAAAGACGCCCTTGTCTTTATGCTGGCATTTTACACCAGGAAGTTCCCCTTGTCAAGCCCCTTTCTCCCCGGCAAGGGGACTGGGTGGAGAAAATTCCCCCTTGACAGAGGCCCTCCCCTCTGGTACTATGAATACATACTAAAAGAATGTATAGGAAAGGGAGGCTTCCATGGCGCGGAATAAATACCCGGAGGTCACCGAGGAGCGCATTTTAGAGGCGGCCCAGCGGCTCTTTCTGGAGAAGGGCTATGACAGGACCACCATCCAGGACATTGTGAATGAGCTGGGCGGGCTGACCAAGGGCGCGGTGTACCACCACTTCAAGTCTAAAGAGGAGATCTTGGACAAGGTGGGGGACCAGCTGTTCTTTCAGAACAACCCGTTCGAGGCGGTGAAGCAGCGAAAGGACCTGAACGGCCTGGAAAAGCTGCGGGAGGCCGTGCGGCTGAACCAGTCTGACACCTCCCGCACCCAGCTCACCATCCAAATGCTGCCCTTGCGCAAGAACCCCCACCTGCTGGTGGAGATGATCGACTCCAACCGGCGGGTGCTCACCCCCTATGTTTTGGAGCTTTTAGAGGAGGGCAACCGGGACGGCTCCCTCCACACGGAGTATCCCAAGGAGATCGCCGAGCTGCTACCCCTGCTCACCAGCCTGTGGCTGATGCCTGCGGTGTTCCCCGCCACCAAGGCGGAGATGCGGCGGAAGTTCACCTTTCTGGGGGAGATGCTGGACCGCATAGGCGTGCCCCTGTTTGATGAGGGCATCCGGGCCCTTGTGGACCAATTTTTCGACCAGATCCCCGAAACGGAATAAAGCTGCCGGAAGGCAGTTTTATTTTACCAATATACATTCATACGGTTGGTATTAAAAATTCACAGGAGGTGCTTTCCTTGACAGAACGTGAACTGGACCAAAGGATCGAACAGTGGGCAGGCCAGTTGGAAGAGAGGCTTGAACGGGGCGCTGGCCGGTTTGAAAGGGGCCTCACCACCGCTTGGGAGGAAAGGCCCGCCTTCCGGCGGCTTTGCCGGGGGCTCTCCCTGGCGGCAGGCGCCGGCCTGCTGGGGGGCGCCTGCCACCTGCTGCACGCAGGCCGCCGGGCGTGGGCCCTGTGGTGCGCCCTGGCCGGAACCGCAGCCATCCTGTGGGAGCTCGTCTCTCCCCTGCTTTTTAGGAGGAAGCCATGAAAGAAAAACTCTTCACCCGGAATTTCACCCTATTGCTCGTGGGACAGGCCAGTTCCCTGCTGGGGAACAACACTCTGAAATTTGCCCTCTCCATGTTCGTCCTGGAGGAGACCGGCTCCGCCACGGTTTTCGCCACGATCCTGGCGCTGGCCATGGTGCCCACCATCCTTCTCTCCCCTTTGGGGGGCATCCTGGCGGACCTGGCCAACCGGAAGTCCATCATGGTGGCCCTGGACAGCCTCTCCGGGCTGGCGGTGCTGCTGGCTTGCCTGCTGCTCTCCCTGGGAGACAGGATGCTGGTGGTGGGGGCGCTGTTGGTGGCCCTCTCCATTTTGGGGGCCTTCGAATCCCCCACGGTGCAGGCCTGTGTGCCCCAGATGCTCTCTGGGGAACGGCTGCTCCAAGGCAACGCGGCTGTAAGCCAAATTCAAGCGGCCGCCTCTCTGGTCACCCCGTTTTTAGGCAGTGTGCTGTACACGGCCCTGGGAATCCAGCCCATCTTTCTGGGGGCAGTGGCCTGCTTTTTCCTCACCGCCCTGCTGGAGTGCTTTCTTCAGCTGGACTATAGACGTCCCAGCCGGCAGGCCGGGGTGGGTGCGGCGCTGCGGAAAGACCTCTCGGAAAGCATGGAGTTTCTCATCCGCCAGGAGCCAGGCATCTGCAAGCTGCTCCTGCTGGCCGCTTTGGTGAGCTTGTTCGTCTCCGGCGCCATGGTGGTGGGGTTTCCCTATCTGGTGCGGACGGTGCTGGGCCTTTCGGCGGCGCTCTACGGCATCGCCGAAAGCGCCTTGGGGGTGGCGGCCGTTTTGGGCGGCGTTTGCGTGGGACTTCTGGGGGAGCGCCTCCGCCTGGGACGGCTGGCCGGGGTGTTTTCCGGGTTTGGCCTGTGCCTGCTCCCCTGCGGGCTGGCCTTCCTGCTGCCCTTGGGCGCCCTGGGGCGGTATGGGGTGCTGCTGGTATTTTTCTGCATTTGCCAGGCGGGGTGCAGCGTCTTCTCCACCTGTGCCATCTCCGCCATCCAGGCCCGGACGCCGGAGCGGCTGATGGGAAAGGTCATGTCCTTTGTGTTCACCCTGTCCCTGTGCGCCCAACCCCTGGGCCAGCTGCTGTACGGCGTCCTGTTCGACACCTTCTCCCAGGCCCCCTGGTGTGTGCTGCTGCCCACAGGGCTGGCGGTATGGGCCGCAGGCATGCTGTCCCGGCGATTCTTCCGCAGGCTGGAACGCCAATGGGAGAGGCCAGGCCCTGCGCAAAATCCCCCACCCAAGGGCAGGGGATTTTAAAAAGGCGTGCTCACCGGATGAAATTGGTAAACTGAGCGGGCTCTCGCTGGGGCAGGCCATAGGCCTCCTTGCCCAGGGCAATGCTCTTTATCAAAAAGGCCATGTTCCGGGCTAAGGTGCGCATGGTCTGCAGCCCCTCCTCATCCTGCTGGGCCTCGCCCCGCTCCCGGCCGTGGACGGAATTCCAGTATTGGCTGGAGGCCACCGGCATGCCGCTGATCGTAAAATATTTGTTCAGCTCATCAAAGGTGGCGGAAAGGCCGCCCCGGCGGGCCACCACCACACTGGCCCCCACCTTCATGCTCTTGTCAAAAGGCGTGCTGTAAAACAGGCGGTCCAAAAAGGAGACCAGCGTGCCGTTGGCAGAGGCGTAATAGACCGGGCTTGCCACTACCAGGCCATCCGCTTGCTGCAGCTTGGGGGCTGTCTCATTGACCAGGTCATCAAAGGCGCACTTTCCCGTTTTGCCGCAGGAGTTGCAGGCGATGCACCCGCGGATATCCTGCGTCCCCAGGGAAACCTTTTCCACCTGGATCCCCTCCTGCTGGAACACCTTCTCCATCTCTGCCAGGGCCAGGCTGGTGTTGCCATCCCGCCGGGGGCTGCCGTTGACCATCAAGACCTTCATCTATCTCATCCTTTCTTTTTTCCTTTAGTATACTCCTCCCTGCGCCAAAAGGGAAGGGAGGAATCCCGCCCGCGCCATTGGCGCAGCACGCCCCGGCATCGGGAGGGGTTCCCCCTGGGGGGGAGGAGGGAGGGGGAGAACTTTTCCCATCCCTGTACAGAGCCCCGCGCCTCACAAGAGAGGCGCGGGGCTCATTCTTCCAAAGGGCCTTCATCCGCCCTTGCGGAATTTATGCATTCTCCTTTTTCTCGTGGGACAGGGGGAATTCCAAGGTGATTTGAAAGGCCGTTCCCGTCTGCTCCACCTGGATGGAGCCGCCCATCCGCTCCATCATGGAGCGGAGGCTGGAAAGCCCCACACCGGTGCCCTGCCCGGCAAGCTCCCCGCGGCCTTTCCGGTTCCGAAAGCGCAGGAAGAACCAGGGGCCCTCCGTCCCCGCTTGGACCTGAACGGGGAATCTTCTGTCCGCGTACTTCAAAATATTGGAGGAGATATTGTCCACCAGCCTGCGGATATAGGGGATGTGCACCGCAATCTGCGCCTCTCCAAAGTCCAGGGCCAGCTCGTAGGTGTAGCCGCATTGGGAAAGGTAGGTGAGGGCCTCGTGAAGGGCTTCGCCCAGCACCTCCTGGGCGGGAAGGGGCTCTTGCAGCTCCACCGGGCGGTTTTGGGCCGCCAGGGAGTACTCCAGGATATTCTCTGCCAGCTGCTTGATCTGCTGGGCCTTTTCATCCACCCTGTCCAGATAGGCGTGCAGCTGTTCCTCCCCCTGGTATTTTCCGTACCGCAGGATCTCTGTATAGAGAAGCAGCGTGGTCAGGGGGGTGCGCAGGTCATGGGACATCTCAGAAATCAGCGCCTGGTTGGCGGCATAGGTTTGGGCCTCCCGCTCCTGCTGGGCCCGGAAGGCCAGCCGCATGGCGTCCAGGCTCTCTGCCAGGGCGGTCAAATCGTTGCCGCCCCGCACAGTGATGGCGCGATCCAGGTCTCCGGACTCCATGGCCTGAATCTCTTGGCTGAGCTGCCGGATATACCGGGCTGTCCTTTGAAAGGCCACCAAAAAACCGGTCAGGAACAGCGCCGCGCAAAAAATAATCTCTACAATAGTGGCGTAGGTGGAATATTGGAAAAGCTCGTTGCTGTAAAGGACAACCTGCGCCTCCCCATCCGCGAACTCTACCGTGTAATAGGAGATCCAGTCATAATAGGGCGCCTCCTCTAATTCTGTGGCTGTCCAGGTGTCTCCTGCGGACTCCACACTATAAGAGGGTGAGGAGGAATAGACCAGCACACTGTCCCGGTAGACCTCCATCAGGGTCAGGGGCTTGCCCCTGATCCATTGGGTGAGCGCCTGGGCATCGCTGGTGGAAACCTGGTTTTCCGTCACATATTCCTGCAGATTGCTGACCCGCTGCTGCGTGGCCTGCTCCAGTACATCGGAAGAGAGCAGGTAGTTTTCCAAGGCGGCGCCCACACCTTTGTTCAGGGCGAAAAACAGGCTGCCGCACAGAACCCCCAGCGCCACCAGCAAAATGGAAAACTCTGCCAGAATACTGCGGCGCTTCTTATTTTGGCCCATAACTGCTCTCCCATCCAAACCGGTAGCCCTTTCCCCACACCGTGCGGATGTAAACGGGGTTCTGGGGGTTTTCCTCAATTTTCGTGCGCAGCTTTCGGATATGCACCATTACCGTGCCGTTGGAAATGGGAAAGTAGGGCTCGTTCCAAATGCTCTCGTAAATTGCCTGGGCGGAAAAGGTCCACTGGGGCTTCTGCATCAGCAGCCGCAAGATCTGGTACTCGATCTCGGTCAAATCCCGCTCCTCGCCCTTTACCCACACCTGGTTGTGGTCCAGGGCGATGGTGACCCCGCAGACCGAGAGGGTGTCGTTTTCATAGGTGGCGCCGGGCTGCCCTTTGCCCTGGTACACGCAGTAGCGCCGTAGCAGGGCCTTCACCCGGGCGATGAGCTCTGCGTAGGAAAAGGGCTTTACCAGGTAATCGTCCCCGCCGGCGGTCAGGCCGATGAGCTTGTCCGACTCCTGCGCTTTGGCGGTCAAAAACAGGATGGGGACGGTGCTGGTCTTTCGAATCTCTTCGCACACCCGCAGGCCGGAGATCCCCGGCATCATCACATCTAAAATGACCAGATCCACCTGGGGGTTCATCTTGCGCAGGGCCTGCTCTCCGTTTTCCGCCTCTAAGATGGTGTAGCTTTCGCCAGAGAGGAGAATCCGGATACCCTCCCGGATCTCTGCCTCATCCTCCACAATGAGGATCGTCTGCTGCTTCTTCATGGCTGCTCCTTTCTCAAACGGGGATACGCTTCGGGGAAAGAGGAGCGCCCTTCGCCGGGAAAGCGAAAGGCGCTAAAGGGGAAACAGGAGCCTCTCAGGCGGAAGAAAAGCAATCAGCTCCCTTTTTTGCTGGAGGAAGACTGGCTTTGCTGGCTGGAAGCGCTGCTCTTGCTGGACTCGTTCTTGCTGGAGCCGCTCTTCTTGGAGCCCCGCTTGCCGGAATCCTCTTTGGCAGAGCTGCCGCTCTGGCTGGAGGCGCCGCTCTGATTGGACTCCAGTTTGCTGGAGCTGCTGCTTTGGCCGGCATCCGCCTTGCTGGACCCCTTCTTATTGGAGTCCTTCTTGCTGGAACTCTTTTTGCTGGAGTTCTTCTTGCTGGAGCTCTTTTTGCTGGAATCCTTCTTGCTCTTAGAGGAGGCACTCTGGCTCTGGCTTTGAGAGGGCTTTCCTGTGCCGCTGCCCGCCTTTTTGCTGCCGCCACAGCCAGCCAGCATGGAAAAGGAGAGCAATACCGCCATAAGGAGCGCGCCGATCCGTATCCGATTGTTTTTGAACTTACGTCCTGTCATAAAGAACACATCCTTGCTTTGAAATTTGCCGTTGGGAATTCCGTTTCCCTTTGACAAGGATTATTCTAGCAGGCAGTTCTTAAACTGACAGGGCCTTCGCCCTTAAACTAATTAAACAGTTCTTAAAATATATTAAGGGCTTTCTCTTCCTGCATTGTAATAGGAAGCCGGGCAGAAGTCAAGGGCTAGATGGCGGCAAAGAAGGGGCCCTCCGGCTTTGCCGGGGGACCCCTTCAAGAACGACCGGTTAAGCCTCTTTGGGTACGCTCTGGTTGAACGTATCCAGCGCCAGGGCAGCCGCCACACCCACTGCCAGGCAGACTATGTTGGCCACCGCCGGACCCACCCCCTGGGCAAAGCTCCCAAAGGGGATGATGACGAGGGTCGCCGCGATGACGATGCCCACAATGGCGTGGAAAGCATAACTGTAGAAATGGGTGAACAGCGCGTTGATAGCCTTGGCCAGGCACACAATGGTGACCAAAGCCCCGATGCCCGCCGGGGCTAGAACCCCCAGGTCCAGGTTGCCGATGCCGTCCACCAGGGGGGTGTACAAGCCCAGGGGCATCAGCAGGGTGGAGAAGCTCATCCCAGGGGCGATGATGGAAAGCGCCATGCAGAACCCGCAGAACAGGTACCACCCAAAGCTGGGGGCAATGCTCACCGAAAGCACGTTTAAGGAGAGCAGCAGCGCCAGCACCACCGCAAAGGCCGCCACCAGGCTCACCCAGCTGCCCCGGGTGCGGCCCTGCTCCCCGGCCTCCCGGAAGAGGGAGGGCAGCATGCCGCCAATCAGCCCCACAAACAGGCACACGCTTTGGTCGGGGTATTTCTCCAGGAAGAAGGCCAGCACCTTGGCCACCCCCAAAAAGCCCAGCGCCGCCCCCACAATGACCGGCAGCAGCCGGGGCACATGGGTTTTAAATTTTTTAACGGGGCTGGAAAGCAGCTCCATTACGGGCTTGTAAATGCCGAACACCACGCAGAGCACCCCGCCGGAGATTCCCGGCAGCACGGCGCCCACGCCAATGAGCATTCCCTGCAGCACCCGCAGCACCAAGCGCAACACGCCTGTATTCTTTTCTTTCATAAAAGGTCCCCTTTCTGCCTCAAAAGGTTCGCGGCGGTCTGCCGCGTATTTGTTTATTATAATCCAGAACCCTTGGGAGTTCAATCAAAAAAAGCGGCTGCCGGGCCCTCTGTTAGAAAACTGTAAGGATTTTCCCGCCCTGGGTTGCATCTCCGCTGCCAGGACGTTATAATCGTACTAGCTTTATGCGGGAAGGGAGGCTCTCTTATGGCACGGCCCGTGGGGCGCTTTGCCCCTACGCCCAGCGGCTATCTGCACCTGGGCAATCTGTTCTGTTCCCTCATTGCTTGGCTGGCGGCCAAATCCCGAGGAGGGGAGATAATCCTGCGCAACGAGGACCTGGATGTGGAGCGCTCCCGGAAGGAGTATGCCCTGCAAGCCCAGCGGGACCTGGACGCTTTAGGGCTTTTCTGGGACCAGGGCGGGGACAAGGGCGGCCCCCACTCCCCTTACGACCAGAGCCAGCGCTTTGACTTTTACCGCGTCCAGCTGGAAAAGCTGGAGGCACAGGGCCGGGTGTACCCCTGCTTCTGCAGCCGGGCCCAGCTCCACGCGGCCAGCGCGCCCCACGCTTCGGACGGGGAACTGCTGTACAATGGGGCCTGCCGGGACCTGACCCCAGAGCAGGTGGCGGAGAAAAGCCGCACCCGCTCCCCGGCGCTGCGGCTGCGGGTGCCGGAGGAAACCATCGCCTTCACGGACCTCCATTACGGCCCCCAGGCCCAGCACCTGCCCACTGGCTGCGGGGACTTCATCCTGCGGCGCAGCGACGGCGTGTACGCCTATCAGCTGGCGGTGGTGGCTGACGACGGCGCCATGGGCGTCACCCAGGTGGTGCGGGGCAGGGATCTGCTCTCCTCCACCCCCCGGCAGATCTTGCTGTACCGGCTGCTGGGCTATCCCGTGCCGGAGTTTGGCCACACGCCCCTGCTGCTGGCCGGCGACGGCCGGCGGCTCTCCAAGCGGGACGGGGACCAGAGCCTCTCTGGCATCCTTTCCCGGGGCTACTCCCCCCGGGACGTGGTGGGGGGCCTGGCCTATCTGGGGGGCCTGCTGCCAGAGCCCGCCCCCGCCTGGCCGGAGGAGCTGCTTCCCCTCTTCGCCTGGGAAAAGCTGCCCCGGGAGGACATCTCCCTGCCGGGGTCTCTCTTCTCTGGCAGCCGCTAAAGAAACACACAAAAAAGGACACCCAAGGCATTGGCTTGGATGTCCTTTTCCATTTCTGCGATCCGGCCGGACTGGGCGGCCTTTCAGTAGTCCGCCTCCACGGGCAGGCCCTCCAGATAGCGCCGGACCATATCCAAAGCCTGGCTGGCGGCGCAGTGGCGGTGCCACTCCCGGCTTTTGGTGCGGCCGATGGGGCTGCGTTTGGTCACCCAGGTGCGCTCCCCATCGGACAGGGCAATATAGATCAGCCCCACAGGCTTTTCGGCGGTGCCGCCCTCGGGGCCCGCAATGCCCGTGATGCCCACGCCCAGGCTGCTGCCAGAGCGGCGCACGATGCCCTCGGCCATCTCCCGGGCCGTCTGCTCGCTGACAGCGCCGTACTGGGCCAAGGTCCCGTGGGAGACAGAGAGCAGGTCCTCCTTGGCCTGGTTGGCGTAGGTGACACAGCCCATGTGGAACACCTCCGAGGCGCCGGACACATCCGTCAGCCGCTTGGACAGCAGGCCGCCGGTGCAGCTCTCGGCGGTGGCCAGAGTCTTGCCCTGGGCTTTCAGCTCAGAGACCACCAGCTCCTCCAGGGATTCGGTATCCACACTGTAGACGAAATCCCCCACCCGGCACTTGATTTCCTCAATGAGGGGCTGGCACAATGTGTCGGCCTCCTCTGCGGTGTGGGCCTTGGCGGTGACCCGCATGTAGCACTCGCCCTCCTTGGCGTAGGGGGCCAGGGTGGGGTTCTGGCCGTCCATCAGGTCATCCAACATCTGGGCCACGGGGGCCTCTCCCCGGCCAAAGATGTGCACGTTGTGGGAGACGATGACGTACTCCTGCCCCTGCTTCAGGTAGGGCACCACATAGTTGCGGAGCATGGGGGTCAGCTCGCTGGGAGGGCCGGGCAGCATGATGACCAGGCACCCGCTCTGGGCCTGGAAGGCACAGCCGGGGGCCGTGCCGTTGTCGTTTTGGAACACATGGCAGCCCTCAGGCAGCCAGGCCTGTTTCTCCTGGTTCTCACTGACGTGCTTTTCATTGAAGTAATTCTGAATGCGTTCCAGGCTGGGCTGGTGGAGCGCCAATTTTTTCCCGGCGCAGGCGGCGGTGGTCTCCTTAGTCAGGTCGTCGGTGGTGGGCCCCAGGCCCCCTGTCATAATGAGCAGGCCGCTGCGGGAAAGGGCGGTGTTCACCGCGTGGCGCAGGCGCTCCACGTTGTCGCCCACCACGGCGGAATACAGCAGGTCGATGCCCAGGGCGGAAAGCTCCTGGGCCACAATGGCGGTGTCCAAATTGACCACCTGGCCTAGCAGCAGCTCGGTGCCCACAGAGATAATTTCAGCGTTCATCTATGTTTCCTCCTTTACAAGCTGGTATATGCTCCCAAGGGGCTTCTCCGCCCCTTGCGGCCGAAAGTCCCAAAAACAGGGGAGCCCCCGCGAGCTCCCCCTTTTTCTTATGTCATCCATCCCCCCTTCCTGCTTGGGTTTCCCAGACGGAAAGGTCGCCCTGGCCGCCCATGCGGTCGGTCATCTCCTGAAGGTACTCCAGGGGAAAGGGCGGGCTGCCCAGGGGCTTCATGGCAATGCTCATCAGCTTCATGGGGTTGTCATCCGCCGCCGCACGGTTGGAGGAAAGGGCCCCGCACCGGCGGCACCGGTGGATGATGGCCCACTCTCCCCCTTTGCGCACCCACACGGCCACGGGCTCCATAATGCCGCCGCAGTCAGACGCCCGGTCCCCGGGCTCGATGTCCACATGCAGGCTGGAAAGGCAGTTGGGGCAGTGGTTGCGGTGATCGCTTCCAGCGCCGCCGGGGGTCACCAGGCGGCCGCACACCTTGCAGGTGAAGCTCTCCTGGCAGGGATGGTTCTTGTAATAGCCTTTTTCGTACTTCTTTCGTTTGTTCTCTCGGTTCACGTTGATAGACCTCCTGAAAAGATGATAGGGTAAAAATCATCCTTTGGGAGGCGCGGTCGTGGATATTTGCGCCGCTGACCTCCCGGTCAGCACACAAGAGCACAACACTTCTTCAAACTGCATTCTCCTTTGCAAGAAAAATTATGGAAACGGGCCGGGCCCGGAATTCCCTTTGTCACGGATAAAACAGCGCCAGCTCCTCCACAGAGCCAAAGCGCTTGATCCTGCCGCCCCCCTGTTCGATCCGCTCCACCAAGTCCTGTTCCACCCGGTCCGCCGCCTGTACCAGGGGCGTCAAGTCGGAAAAATGGTAGGCGTCCAACAGGGGATACCGGGGGATGGAATACTCCTCCCCAGCCCCATCCAGCTCCCTCTGGAGGCAGACTGCGGAAAGAAAGGCCAGGACAGGGTCGTTGCGCTCCCGGCAGGAGCGGAGCTTCTGGAAGGTGGCGCTGATCTCCTCATACCAGGGGGCCAGCTCCCCCACCTTCTCCTTTTTCGGTTGGGGCACAGCGGGGGGCTCAACAGCGGGGATGTCCCACTGCCACCCCAGCGCCTCTCCCAGAGAGGCCATCAGGCACTGGCAGGCGGCCCTCAGCTCCTCCACCGTCTCCGCCTGGACGACCGCCGTGTATCCCTCTAAAAATCCGGCGGGCTTTTGCTCCATGGCTTGCAGGTCTTGGAACTGGCGCTTCAGGCCGTAGTGGAAGTAGGTCCCGTTCTGAAGGGCCACCGCCTCCGCCGCAGCCATCAGCAGCTGCCCGGCCTGAACCCGGCTGGGAACCAACGCCTCCTGGGCCCGCAACTGGGCAAGGTGGCGGGCCGCCTCTTGGAACCGTTCCCAGCTCATGGCACAGCAGTAGGCCCTGTCCTTCAAACAGCGGGCCAGCTCCTCCTGAAGGGCTTGGAAACGGCTCGCATCCTCCGGAGAACCGGCGTAGAGCACCACCGCATCCCCCACCAGGGGGACAAGGGGCTCTTTCAGCTGGGCGATGCCCCGGGCCCGCTCCCAGGAAAGGGGGAAGACGTCATAGCCTACCCCCGCCAGGAGAAAGTCCGCGGCGAACTCCCAGCCCCGGTCCGTCTTGGGGATGAAGTAGCAGTCCACATCGGAGTACTCGGTCTCCGTGCCGTTGAAGTGGGAGCCGTAGGCGGCCACCAGGGAGAGGTCCCCGGCAAAGGGCCCGGCCGCCCGCTCCTTGAGCCAGCGGACCACCTGGCGGTTCAATTCCTTTCGCAAGGGGTCACCCTCCTCTCTCAAAAACAGCCTTCTCAGCGGGGATAGACCCATTCGGTCTCCATCTGGGCCAGGGCCTCTTCCAGAAGGGCCTCTCCCTCAATGGCCCTCTCCCCATCCTCCACAAAGTGCAGGATGGGCTTGGTGCGGGGATGCTTAGGCGTAAAGATGGTGCAGCAGTCCTCGTAGGGCTCGATGGAGATATCGTAGGTTCCAATTTGATAGGCCACCTTCACGATCTCGGACTTGTCCGCCCCAATAAGGGGCCGGAACACTGGCATGGTAGCCACGGCGTCGGTGCAGGCAATGGCCTGGATGGTCTGGCTGGCCACCTGGCCCAGGCTTTCGCCTGTGACAAGTGCCGAGCACCCCTCCTCTTGGGCCACCCGCTGGGCGCCCCGCAGCATATACCGCCGCAGGATGACCGTGGAAAGCTCCTGAGGGCATTTATCCCGAATCTCCTCCTGCAGGCGGGTCAGGTTTACCGTGACAAACCGGATGCGCCCGGCGTATTCCGCCACCTTCCGCAGCAGCCGCCGCACTTTTTCCCGCGCCAGCTCGCTGGTGTAGGGGGGGCTGGCAAAGTGAACCGCCGTAAGCTCTACCCCCCGCTTGGCCATCATCCAGGCGGCCACAGGGCTATCCAGCCCACCGCTGATGAGCACAGCCGCCTTGCCGCCGGTGCCCACGGGGATTCCCCCAGCGCCGGGCCGGGTGTCCCCGTGGACAAACGCGTAACGCTCCCGCACCTCCACGCGGACGATCACATCGGGATGATGCACGTCTACCCGCAAGTGGGGAAACTGCTCCAGCAGGTGGTGGCCCACCTCAGCGGAGACCTCTGGCGATTTGTAGGGAAACTGCTTGTCGCTGCGCTTACACTCCACCTTAAAGGTAGAAGCGGTTTCCAGCTCTTCGGACAAGTACTCCCCCGCCCGCTGGCAGATGGCAGCGAGATCTTTTTCGCACACACCCGCCCGGGCATAGCCCACCACGCCGAACACCTTGGAAACGCGCTCTTCCGCCAGGTCCAGGTCGGCGGCGGAATCCTTGGGCTCCACATAGATGGTGGACTGCCGGGAGGATACGGAAAACTCTCCGGCATCCTGCAAGCGGCGGCGGATGTTTTTCAAGAGAACGTCCTCAAAGGCTTTGCGGTTCAGGCCCTTTAAGGCGATCTCACCCAATTTCAATAAAATGACTTCTTGTGGCATAACACACTCCAAAAACAAAAAAGATAGGCCGCAAGGCGGAGCGAGGGCAAAGGCCGGACGGACCCGCAAGGATAAAGCCCTTCCAAGGCGCGTTACGCGCCCCGGGCCAAGGTCTCCAGGCCCTGCTTGACCCCCTCTGCCAGGGCCTCCACATCCCCCTCTGTACTAAAGCGGGAAAAGCTCGCCCGCAGGGCGCTCTGCACCTGCGCTCCCGGCAGGCCCATGGCCTCCAACACATGGCTGGGCTTAGCCCTTCCACAGGCGGACCCAGAGCTCACATACACGCCCCGCTGGGCCAAAAAATGCAGCATGGTCTCCCCCCGCACAGTCCCTGCGGAGAAATTCAAAACATAGGGCAGGGCGTCCTCCGGGGAGTGGAACGCCACCCCCGGCAGCTGGGAAAGCCGCTCCCGCAGCAGGCAGTTCAGGGCACCCACATGCTCCAGGGCCTCCTGGGGGTCCGGCAGCAGGCGCACAGCCTCGCCCAACGCGCAGGCCAGCGGCACGCTCTCCGTGCCGGAGCGCAGGCCCCTCTCCTGGCCGCCGCCCAGCGTCCTGGGCAGGATGCGTATGTCCCGTTTGATGTACAGTGCCCCCACACCCTTGGGCGCGTGGAGCTTGTGCCCCGAAAGGGTCAAGAGGTCGGCGCCCAGACGCTTCACAGTGAAGGGCAGCTTTCCAAAGCCCTGGACTGCGTCCACATGGAGCAGAGCGGGGGCTTTTTTCCGGCGGATGGCCCGGGCGGCAGCTTCCACCGGGAAGATGGCCCCGGTCTCATTGTTCACCAGCATCACGCTGACCAGGATGGTTTTCCCGTCGATGGCCTCTGCCAGCGCCTCTTCCGGCAGCTTTCCAGAAGGGTCCGGTTTACAGTACACCACTTCAAAACCCTGTTTCTCCAGCTCCCGGCAGGGGTTCAGCACAGAGTCGTGCTCCGCCGCGGTGGTGACGATCTTATTCCCCAAGCGCCTGCGGGCCTGGACCGCGCCGAAAATGGCCAAATTGTTGGATTCTGTGCCGCCGCTGGTAAAGACGACCTCCTCGGGCTGGGCCCCCAGCCGCCGGGCCACCAGGACGCGGGCTTCCTCCAGCTGCTTTCGCGCCTGAAAGCCCTTGGTGTGCAGGGAGGAGGGGTTGCCGTACTCCTGCACCATCAGCTCCAGGGCCTTTTCCGCCACGGGACGCAGCACCTGGGTGGTGGCGCTGTTGTCCAGATAATGTTCCATCTGCGCTTCCATAAAGCTGTCCTCTTTTCAGGTCAGTTTCCGGTAGCCGGTGGAAAAGTCCACCTGGTTTTTCAGCGGCTCTCCTGCCTGAAAGCGCTTCAAGTTCTCCACCATGATATCCACAATGCGCTCGTGGGTTTCCTTGAGGTGGTAGAACCCGGAGACATGGGGGGTGACCACCGCCGTAGGAAGGCGCCAAAGCCGGTGCTCCGGGGGCAGGGGCTCCGGGTCGGTGACATCCACCCCAGCCCCGCCCAGGCGGCCGCTCTCCAAAGCGTCGCACAGGGCCTCCGTATCTACAATGGTGCCCCGGCCCACGTTCAGCAGCACAGCCCCCTCCTTCATCCGGGCAATGCGCTCCCGGCTTAAAAGCCCAGAGGTGGCCTGGGTGCCCGGCAGGGTAACGGCCACCACGTCGGCCCGGGGCAGCAGGCTGTCCAAATTCTCCAGCGTGTGGACCTCATCGGCATAGTCCGGGCACGCCCGGGGGCTGCGCCGCACGCCGATGACTTTGGCACCCAGGGCCTTGCAGCGCTTGCCGAACTCGCCGCCAATATCGCCCATGCCCAGCACCAGCACGGTGGCGCCGTACACGGCCCGCACCTGCCCCAGGGACTGCCAAGCGCCCTGCTTTTGGGCATCGCGGTAGAGCTCCAGCTTTTTAAAGATCTCTAGCAGCATGCCCAGCAGGTGTTCGGCAATGGCCAGGCCATAGGCGCCGGTGGCGTTGGTAAGCAGGGTAGTTTCCCCCAGCACGCCGGGCTGGAGGTAGGGCTCCACACCGGCAGAGTTGGTTTGCAGCCACAAAAGCTCTGAAGAGCCAGAGAGCATCTGGGCAGGCACATTGCCCAGAATGACCTGGGCCCAGGCTACGTCCTCCCGGGTGACAGGGGGGCGCTCCAGGTCGGTGCCGGAAAAGAGCCGGTCCGAGCCCCGGAAACGGAATTCCCAGCCGGGGGCGGACTGTTTCAAGCGGTCCACATGGGATTCCTCCACCGGGAGGGTGACCAGTACGCGTTTGGGTTCCATAGTTAACACCTCATTTATCAAATGCTGGGAAGGGCGTTTTGGACGCCTCCCAAGGCTTTTTTACAGATCTTGCAGTTCCCGCTCCCAAACCCGCCAGCTGGCGTCGGAGGGCATGCGCCAATCCCCCCTGGGAGAGAGGGTTACCGAGCCCACCTTGGGGCCGTCCGGCAGGCAGCTGCGCTTGAACTGCTGGGTGAAGAAGCGCCGGTAAAAGGCGGTGAGCCACCGCTTTACCGTGGCGCCGTCGTACTCTCCGGCAAAGGCGCGGCAGGCCATGCGGTAGATCTTCCCCGGCCCAAAGCCGAACCGCAGCATGTAGTACAGGAAGAAATCGTGGAGCTCGTAGGGCCCCACCAGCTCCTCCGTCTTTTGGGCGATCTCCCCATCCTTGGGGGGAAGCAGCTCCGGGGAAACGGGGGTGTCCAGCACGTCCAGCAAAGCCGCCTGAAGCCGGGGCTCGCTGTGGTCGGCCACATAGCGCACCAGGTGGCGCACCAGGGTCTTGGGAATGGAGGCGTTGACCCCATACATGGACATGTGGTCCCCGTTGTAGGTGGCCCAGCCCAAAGCCAGCTCCGACAAGTCCCCGGTGCCGATGACAATGCCCCCCAGCCGGTTGGCAATGTCCATCAGCACCTGGGTGCGCTCCCGGGCCTGGGAGTTCTCGTAGGTCACGTCCAGAGAGGTCTCCTCCTGGCCGATATCCAAAAAGTGCTGGCGCACCGCCCGCTCGATGGACACCTCCCGGAAGTCCACCCCCAGCTCCTCCGCGATGCGCTGGGCGTTGGACTTGGTGCGGCTGGTGGTGCCAAAGCAGGGCATGGACACGGCGTGGATGCCCCTGCGGTCCAGGCCCAGCCGGTCGAAGGCCCGGGCCGTCACCAGCAGGGCCAGGGTGGAATCCAGCCCGCCGGAAAGGCCCACCACCGCCGTCTTGCAGTGGATATGCTCCAGCCGGGTGGCCAGGCCCACGCTCTGCATGGTCAAGATCCGCTGGCACCGGTCGGAAAGGCCCACCGCGTCCTGGGGGACAAAGGGGGTGCGGGCAAAGTCCCGCTGGGGAACAAAGGCCGCCAAGGTCCCCTCCTCATAGCGGAAGGGGACGCGCACCACGTCCTGGTCAAAGGCGGGCTGCCAGGTGTTCATCCGGCGGCGCTCCTGGGAGAGGCGCTCCAGGTCCACCTCGGCGGAGATGAGCCCTGTGGTGAAAAGCTCGCTCTCCTCCAGCAGGGAGCCGTTCTCCGCGATCAGATCGTGCCCGGCAAAGACCATGTCCGTAGTGGACTCGCCCAGGCCGCTGTCCGTATACACATAGGCGCACAGCAGCCGCCCAGAGTGCTGGCGCACCAGCTCCCGGCGGTACTCCGCCTTGCCGATGGTCTCATCCGAGCAGGAGGGGTTCAGCACCAGCGTAGCCCCGTTGCAAGCCAGGCTCACGCTGGGGGGAAGGGGGCTCCATAGGTCCTCACAGATCTCCACCCCCACCTTCAGGCCGGGCACATTCTCGCAGCAAAACAGCAGGCCCTTTCCCAGCCAAACCCGCTGCCCGGCAAAATCCACTTGCACCGCCTTTGGGGCAGGGGTGAAGTGCCGGGCCTCGTAAAACTCGGAGTAGTTGGGAATGCAGCTTTTGGCGGGCAAGCCCAGCAGCTTCCCCTTGTGGAATACGGCCGCGCAGTTGTACAGGGCTCCCTCCCAGGGCACGGGCAGGCCCACCGCGCAGAGGATATCCAGGTTCTGTGTCTCCTCCATCAGGCGGGCAAGGCCCCTCTCTGCCGCGGAGAGCAGGGCCTCATCCCGGAACAGGTCCCCGCAGGTATAGGCGGTCAGGGCCAGCTCAGGAAAACACACGGCCCCGCAGCCGTCTGCCGCTGCCTGCTGGACCAGCTCCTCAATCCGTTCCAGGTTCTCTTCCACGTCCGCTACAGAGACAGCAGGGGTGGCGGCGGCAACACGGAAAAATCCATCTTTCACAAGCGATCATCCTTTCTAGCTCATCCAAATCCCTTTCGGGGCAGAAGGTGTCCCACCCCTGGGGCGGGACCGGCAAATCCCCAGCGCCCGGTACAGGCGCTGGGGACCTTAGGCACACGGTTACACGGTCCCCTCCAGGGCGGGAGGCTCCGTGGCAGGAACCTCCGGAGAGGGCGTGGAGGGTGCCGGCGTGGGAGTGGCCGGCACCGGAGTAGGCGTAACAGGTACCGGCGTAGGAGTGGCCGGCTCCGGGGCGGGAGTATCCGGCGCAGGGGTGGCCGGCGTGGGGGTAGAGGGCGCCGCGGTGGGGCTGGGCGTAGGCGTGGCGCTGGCCTCTGCGGTGCTGCCAGATTCCTTCGAGGTATCCACCTTATCCGTATCCGTGCCGGGGCCTACGGCGTAAACCTTGCCCGTGGCGGGATACTCCGAGGGGGAAAGCTCCTCGCTCTTCACCAGGGTCTCCCCCTTGTAATAGCTGCGGTAAGCCCGGGCGGTGTAGCCTGTGTTGCCCGAGGACCGGCGCACATACTGGCCAGAGGCCAAGCTGCTGTCCTCCCGGAAGGTGACGGTATCCAGCGGCCCCCATGTGCCGGTCTGCTCAGAGGTGACCGCCACGCTGTCCCACTCCTCGGGGAAGCAGCCGAAGAACTCCACATACAGGGTGGTGCCGTCCATCCAAGCGCTGATGTAAACAGGGGTTTCCAGGGGGTTGCTGAAGCGGAAATCCAAGTTGCCGTAGTCCACCGTGGCATCCAGCCCGATGGGGCAGTAGCTGGAGGGCATGGAATGGTTGTACCGCTCCACAATTTCCATGCCGGCTTTCAAAGCGGCAATATACAGCGTGGAAGAACCCTGGCAGATGCCGCCTCCATACATTTGGACAATCACGCCTCCGGAGATGCCCCCCGCCGGCAGCCACCCGTTGTTGGGATCGGTGCTGTCTCCCAGTGTGGTGTTATAGGAGAAAACCTGGCCCGGCTCCAGAATGGTGCCATTGACTTTGGAAAGGGCCAGGGCCATGTTGCTGTTGCCGTTGGCTGTGTTGGTGGAAACCGTGCTGTAGCTGGAAAGCCTGGTAAAATGCTCCTGCAAATAGGCTTTCGTCAGGGTTGGCTCAGTCTCAATAAAAGCGGCTTGAATATCCCCGCCCCGCTTTTGGGAGAGCAGCTGGCGCACGCTTTCCAGCGTCTTCACCAGGTCCACCTGGCTGCCCTTCTGCTCATCCGAGAAGGTAAAGCCATTCTCGTCCCGGCCGGTGACGGTGGCATTTTTGGCCTGGGTCACGCAATCCTGGGCGGCGGAGAGCACCTTCTGCTCCCCCGCCTCTGAAAGGTCCACCACATAGTTCAGGGGGGAATCCTCCGCCTGGCGGGACTCCAGCAGCTTGGGCAAGGTCAGCTCCAACAGGTCTTGAGAGGCGAAATCCTCCCCAGAGAGGACAATGGTGTCATCCCGGAATTTCACGGTGATCTCCAGCCCGTCCACAGCTTCCTGCACGGCGGAGCGGGCAATCTCCAGGGCCTCTTCCACAGTTTTCCCGGCAATGCTTTTCCCACCGATGCTGGCCCCCTCTGGGAAGAGGCTCAAATCCTCCTGCTGTTCTACCATGGAGGAGCTCTCCTCCGGCTGGTTGGAACAGGCGCAAAGCCCGCCCAGCAAAAGCAGCGCCGCGGCCGCCGCCGCAAAGCGCGTCCACAATTTTCTGTAGTCCATCTCACCCATCCTTTCATCAAAAAGCCTCGTCTATCCACACAGAGGGGAAACCCTTCCCCTCTCTCTATAAAAATCTTTGAGAAATCCTTTTCATTATACCTTTCCCCAAGGAAAATGTAAAGCGTGAAAGCTTTTTCCAGCTGCGAAAAAACTGGCTTTTTTCCGCTGTTCATGCTACAATATTCCTACCATGCGGGGTTTTTCCAAAAAGAGCCGCGGCTGCCTGCCGGCTTCTTTGGAAAAGCCCGGGAAAAGAGGAGTTTTTGTGAAGATTATGCTTTTAACCGCGGCCACTGGCGGAGGGCATTTACGGGCCTCTGCCGCAGTGGAGCAGTACATCCGGGACAACACCGGCTATGAGGTTGTCACAGTGGACTTTTTAAAGGCCATCAACCGCTTTCTCGACAAGACCGTCTGCGACAGCTACCGCTTTATGGCAAAGCGGGTTCCCGCCGTGTTTGGGCGGCTGTATAAGCAGACCAACCGGGAAAACCTGTTCTCTGGGCTGGTGCCCAAGCTCAGCGGCGCCTTCAGCAACATGCTGTACCCCACCATTGCCCGCTATCAGCCCGATGTCATCCTGACCACCCATCCCTTCGTCACAGAGATGGTCTCTGATTTGAAGGAAGACGGCTCGGTCACCGTTCCCCTCATCTGCATCCTGACGGATTACGGCGTGCACCGGGCCTGGATTGCCCCCTATGTGGACGCCTATGTGGTTGCCAGCGAGGATATGGTGCCAGAGCTGGAAAGCTTTGGGGTGAAGCGTGAGAAAATCTACCCCTTTGGCATTCCGGTGCACGGTGTTTTCTTCCATCGGGAGGACCGGGATATGCTCCTGCGGGACCTGCGGCTGGACCCGGAGCTGCCCACCGTACTGTTCATGGCGGGCAGCTTTGGGGTTTCCAACATCATCAAGCTTTACCGGGAGCTGGCCGACACCGAGGTAAAAATGCAGATTATCGTCATCACCGGCCGCAACCAGCGCCTGTACGAGGCCTTTGAGCGGGAGCTGGCCGGCGGGGAGCGCATTCCCACCCGGCTGATCTACTTCACTGATGAGGTGGAAAAGTACATGCACGCCAGCGACCTGCTGGTGACAAAGCCCGGCGGCCTGACCGTCAGCGAGGCTTTGGCCTGCAACCTGCCCATGGCCGTGTTCGACGCCATCCCCGGCCAGGAGGAGGACAACGCCAACTTCTTGAAAATCCATGACATGGGCGTGCGCCTGCAGAAGGACGGGGATTTTGCCGGCCAGATTTCCTCCCTGATTAAGGAAAAGAAAAAGCTGCAGGAGATGCGGGAGAACTGCCAGCACTTTGACAAGTCCCAGTCCATCCCCAACCTGCTGGCCCTCATCCGGCAGCTGGTGGAGGCCCAGCCGTGAGCGCGCCCTTCACCTCCCAGGAGTATCAGGCCCTGCTGCAGGAGCTGGAAAGCCTGGCGGACCCCCAGTACAAGGCCTTCCACGAGGGCCTGATCCCCGGCGTGAGCATGGCCTGGGGCGTCCGGCTTCCAGCCCTGCGAGGCCTGGCAAAAAAGCTCCTCCGGGGGGATCCAGTGGGCTTTCTGGAGAAAACCCAGCCCGGCTCCTATGAGGAGACACTGCTCCGCGGGCTGGTAATCGGGGGGCTGAACCTCCCCTGGGAAGGAAAGCGCCCCTGGGTGGAGGACTTTCTTCCCCGCATTGACAACTGGGCTGTGTGCGATACCTTCTGCAACTCCCTAAAGCCCCGCTCTCCGGAGGACCGGCGGGGAATGTGGGCGTTTTTCCACCCCCTGTACGCCAGCGGGCAGGAGTACTTCGCCCGGACCGCCTGTGTGGTGCAGCTCTCCCACTTTGTGGACCAGGAGCATGTAGAGGAAGGTCTGGCCCTTCTCCAGCAGGTGGGCCACCCCGGCTATTACGCCAAGATGGCGGTGGCTTGGGCGCTGTCCGTTTGGTATGTGAAATTCCCCCAGGCGGTGGAGGAGCTGCTGGCCCAACAAACGCTGGACCCCTGGGTGCAGAACAAGTCCATCCAGAAAGTCCGGGAATCCCGGCGGGTGGGGCGGGCGGAAAAGGACGCTTTGCTGGCCTACCGGCTGTAAACCCACCCCATTTTTAGACGCCCGCAACCCCAAAAAGGTGACAGCCTTCAACGTAAATTTAAAGGAGGCACTTGCAATGAAAATCGGCTGCTGTGTTTCCCTGTGGGAGGAGCTGGCCCTGCAGCTTCCCGCCGCAGGGGCGGACTACGCAGAGGGGGGATTTTCCTCCCTGCGGGACAAGACCTTGGAACAGGTAAAATCCCGGGCAGACCAGCTGGCTGGGGCCGGCCTGGACACCCCTGTAATGAACCTGCTGTTCCCAGGGGACTTCCAGCTAACCGGGCCCCAGGCAGAGTTTTCCACCGTGGACCGGTATTTGGAGGAAAACCTGCCCAAAGCCGCTGTTTTTGGGGTAAAAACCCTGGTATTTGGCAGCGGCGGCGCCCGAAGGGTCCCGGAAGGCTTCCCCCAAGAGGAGGCCTTTGCCCAGCTGGTAGAGCTGTGCCGGGACCACATCGCCCCGGCGGTGGAGGCCCAGGGCATGGTGTGCTGCCTGGAGCCCCTGCAGCGGGGAGAGTGCAACATCCTCACCAGCAGCCAAGAGGCCTTCCAGCTGGTGCAGGCGGTGGGACGGCCCGGCGTTCAGCTGCTGGTGGACCTTTTCCATTTTGACCTGGAGCAGGAGCCCTTGTCCGTGATCTCCCGCTACCAAGGCCATTTGGGCCACTGCCACATTGCCAGCGCCCGGAACCACCGCCTGCTGCCCCAGCCCTGGGACGGGGAGGACTATCTCCCCTTCTTCCAAGCCCTGCAGTCCATCGGCTATACAGGCCGGCTCTCCTTAGAGGGCGACACCCGGGGCGGGCTCTGGCAAGCCCGTTCTTCCCTGGCCTATGTGAAAGAATTGGCCCGGCAAGCCGGCTTATAATCCCCAAACAGTAAAAGGCCCTTCCCGCCGCAGGGAAGGGCCTTTCTTGATTCAACGGCTCAAACGCTCAAAGAGAAGGGTATTTACCAAAGTGTAAACCCCATCAAAAAGGAAGCCCAATCCAATGAACATCACCAACCCCTCCAATGTGGAGAAGGGGTCGAAGACCATCACCAGGCCGCAAACTGCCAGCACCCCCGCCACCAGGCAGGAGAGCCACCAACGCCCGTAGCCCAAGGCCCTCATATCCAGGGAGCGTTTTACGGCCCCAATGCTGTCCACCAGAATATACACCCCCAGCACAAAGGGCACCAGGGCCATGAAAAACTGCATAAAAGCCAAAAGGAACAGGCCCAAAAGCGCCAGCAACACACCAATAAAAAGCTCGAAAGAGTCCTGCTGGCCGCCTTTGACATAGGAGACGATGCGGACCACGCCGTAAATCAGGGTCACACCGCCCACCAGCAGCCGGGCCAGCCCCAAAGACAGCCCGGGAAACAGCAGCAGCAACAACCCCAAAACCACATACAAAAGGGACGTGAGCACCAAACTGTTGCGAATACTTTTTAACATGAGAAGGACCTCCTTTTTCCGTTCAATCCTTATATAATTCCTTCCACTGTTGCACGCCGCCCACTTCGCGGCCGGTATCCCGCCAATACCGGACACAGGACTTTTTCCACACATTGTACCGTTCCGTGTTACCCTCTATGTCCTGGCGGTTGCAGCCACGGGCAATGTCCACTTCTAAAAACAACTCGTTACTGTTTGAATAGATATATCCTACCTGCTCTTCAAAGGCAAGATACACCAGGTGGTTTTCACAATTTCCCTCGCGGCTGCTATATCCGGCCTCCTGGGGAAATTGGAGGGCCCGAATATGCAGCTGCCCCTCTTTCAGATGGAGATGCTCCTGGTTTTCAGGAGTATGAAGGGCGTTAAACCTGTGCATCCATTTCAGGCTGGGGATCTGCTCCTCTGGCAGCTCTACAGCGCCGTATGCCTCTCTTAGCATATCACAAATTTCACGGATATGCACATAGCCCGCCTCTAAGGGCATCCTTTTCACAAACTCCTCATACCACATGGCTTCTCCCCCCATCCATACAACACTAGCCTTGGCTCTCTGACTTGATTATACTCCCGCCGTAAGGGAAACACAAGCAAACATTTCTTGAACGGGAAAGCTTTGAGAAACGAAAAAGGAGAGCCCCTCGCGGGACTCTCCCTGTAAAAATTCGGTTTAGAACACGCCGTTGGTCATGTCCTCCACAACCAGGGTGCGGGGGCCGTTGTTGGCCGGGGCAGCCTTGGGGGCGGCAGCGGGGGCAGCGGCGGGAGCCGGGGCCTCCTCTTCCTTGTGGGGGTTGTCACGCCAGTTGAGGAACTTCTCGGCCACCTGGGGGAACAGGGCGTAGCTGAGCACGTCCTCCTCGCAGTGGCCCAGGTTTCTCTCTTTGCACTCGGCGCGGAGCTTGTCCATTTCGGGCTCCAGCAAGTCGGCGGGGCGGCAGGTGATGACCTCGTCGTTGCCGATGGCCTTCTTGCGCACTTCCTCGTTGACCTCGCCGGGCAGCTGGCCGTACTCGCCGCGGAGCAGGCCCTTGGACTCCTTGGTAATCATCTTGTAGCGCTCGCCGGCCAGCACGTTCAGCACAGCCTGAGAGCCCACGATCTGGCTGGTGGGGGTGACCAGGGGCGGATAGCCAAAGTCCTTCCGCACGCGGGGGATCTCCTCCAGCACTTCGTAGTACTTGTCCTCGGCGTTGGCCTGCTTCAGCTGGGAGATCAGGTTGGACAGCATGCCGCCGGGCACCTGGTACAGCAGGGTGTTCACGTCCACCTTCAGCACCTTGGGGTTGATATCCAGCTTCTGGGCCACGTCACGGAAGTGGGCGGCAGCCTCTACCAGCTTGTTCATATCCAGGCCGGTGTCGCGGCTGGTGCCCCGCAGGGTGGCCACCAGGCTTTCGGTGGCAGGCTGGGAAGTGCCGTTGGCCAAGGGGGACAGGGCGCAGTCCACAATGTCCACACCGGCCTGGGCGGCCATCAGGTTGGTCATGTCGCCGGTACCGGTGGTGTTGTGGGTGTGCAGATGGATGGGCACGCCCACGTTTTCCTTCAGCTTCTTCACCAAAGAATAGGCGTCATAGGGCAGCAGCAGGTTTGCCATGTCCTTGATGCAGATGGTGTCGGCGCCCATCTTCTCCAGCTTCATGGCCAGCTTCACAAAGTACTCCTCGTTGTGCACGGGGCTCTGGGTGTAGCTGATGGCAGCCTCCACCATACCGCCGTACTCCTTGACGAACTTCATGGCGGCCTCCATGTTGCGGGGGTCGTTCAGGGCGTCGAAGATACGCACCACATCAATGCCGTTTTCAATGGACTTCTTGCAGAAAGCCTCTACCACGTCATCCGCGTAGTGGCGGTAGCCCAGAATGTTCTGGCCGCGCAGCAGCATCTGCAGCTTGGTGTTGGGAAGGCCCTTCTTCAGGGTACGCAGGCGCTCCCAGGGGTCTTCGTTCAAAAAGCGCATGCACACGTCAAACGTGGCGCCGCCCCAGCACTCCAAGGACCAGTACCCAATGCTGTCCAATACGGGCAGAATGGGCACCATGTCCTCAATCTTCATGCGGGTAGCAGCCTGGGACTGGTGTGCGTCGCGCAGGATGGTATCCGTAATCTTAAGGGGATTTTTTGCCATTTTTTAAGCCATTTCCTTTCCCTGTGATATGTTTGCCTAAAAAGCGTTTCTCAAGCGCCGAACAGGGCCAGCAGCACACCGGCCGCCACAGCGGAGCCGATCACGCCGGACACATTGGGGCCCATAGCGTGCATCAGCAGGAAGTTGGAAGGATCGTACTTCTGGGCCACCACCTGGGACACGCGGGCAGCCATGGGCACCGCGGACACACCGGCGGAACCGATCAGGGGGTTGACCTTCTCCTTGGAGAAGAGATTCATCACCTTGGCCAGCAGCACGCCGCCAGCGGTGCCAAAGCCAAAGGCAATGACGCCCAGCGCCAGGATCATCAGGGTCTGCCAGTTCAGGAAGTTCTCTGCCGTAGCAGTGGCGCCCACAGAGATGCCCAGGAAGATGGTGACAATGTTCATCAGCTCGTTCTGGACAGTCTTGCTCAGACGGTCCACCACGCCGCACTCGCGCATCAGGTTGCCCAGCATCAGGCAGCCGATCAAAGAGGCGGCTGAGGGCACCAGGAAGGACACAAAGATGGTGACGATGATGGGGAACAGCACCTTCTCGGTCTTGGAGACAGGGCGCAGCTGCTTCATCTTGATCTTACGCTCCGCGTCGGTGGTGAGAGCCTTCATGATGGGAGGCTGGATCACAGGCACCAGAGCCATGTAGGAGTACGCCGCCACCGCAATGGGCCCAAGCAGATGCGGGGCCAGCTGGCTGGTGGTGAAGATGGCCGTGGGGCCGTCTGCGCCGCCGATGATGCCGATGGAAGAAGCCTCCGCTCCCGTGAAGCCCAGCAGGCGGGCGCCCACAAAGGTGATGAAGATGCCCAGCTGGGCGGCAGCGCCCAGCAGCAGGCTCTTGGGATTGGCAATCAGGGGGCCAAAGTCCGTCATCGCGCCCACGCCCACAAAGATCAGGCAGGGGTAGATGCCCAGCTTTACACCCAGATACAGGTAATCAATCAGGCCGCCGTCCAAAGCGCCCAGGCTGGCCCAGTCCACCTCGCCGTTGGCGAAGAACTCGGCATGGTACATCCCCGCGCCGGGCAGGTTGGTCAGCAGCATGCCGAAGGCGATGGGCAGCAGCAGCAGGGGCTCGAACTTCTTGACGATGGCAAGGTAGAGCAGCACGCAGGCCACCGCCAGCATAATAAGGCTCAGGGGGTTCTGCTGCACAATGTAGAAGCCCGTTTGCTGCAAAAAGTTGATAATAGCGTCCATTGGATTCTTTCACTCCTTATGATAGTTTTGCGGGAAGGAGCACCTCGCTTGAAGGGGATTTAGGCGATGGTGCAAAGGAGTGTGCCGCTTTCTACGGCAGCGCCCTTGGAGACGGACACGGCGGTAATAGTGCCGTCATGGGGAGCCATGATCTCGTTCTCCATCTTCATGGCCTCCAGGATCATCAGCACGTCGCCGGACTTGACGGTCTGGCCGGCGGCCACTTTCACATCCAGAATGGTGCCAGGCATGGGCGCGGTGATCTGCTCACCGGCACCGGCGGGCGCAGCTGCAGGAGCGGGGGCCGGGGCGGGAGCGGGAGCGGCAGCGGGCGCGGGGGCCGCCACAGGAGCGGGGGCAGCGCCGCCCTTGACTTCTTCTACGGTAACTTCATAAGCAGTGCCGTTGACATTGACATTGTACTTTCTCATAATTGATTCCCTCTCTGTTCCAGATAAACTTTTGGGTTTCCATTTTCTTTTCCGTGGGTGTTACACCCGGCGGATGGACAGGATCCGGATGTGGTCCACATCCTCGCCCATGTCCTCCGCAATGGCAGCCGCAATGGCAGCCACCACCTGCTGGTTGCCAGGCTGCGGGGCCGGGGCAGCCGCGGGAGCGGCCTGCACCGGGGCAGGAGCCGGCGCCTGGGTTGTCTCAACGGTCTTGTTCCCGGTGACCGCAACCATAATCTTGCCCAGGATCACAATAATGATAATCAGGCAGATCAGCGCGATGAACACCGTGATAAGGCCCATCAGGACAACTTGGAGCATACTGGGTTCTGGCATACTGTTGTACCTCCCTTCGCCATGACATTATGATAAAAACTGCGTCTAACAACGGTCGGATCTTGAAAAAACACCATTCTTCCGCATTTTATCAAAATCACATTTATCATAGCACGAACCCACCGGTTTGGCAATGCCCTGTTCATAAATTTGTTAAAACTTTTTCAATCTCCCGGCGCGGCCGTCCCCGGGGCTTTTCCCTCCCTGCAAAAGTCCTGGCAAGGGAAAAGGCTGGCGGAAGTTCCGCCAGCCTTGCCTCTTTCCAACGTGTTCAGAGCCCGGTCACATCCACCTGCTCTGCAGCCCGCTCCCGGGCCTCCTCATAGTCCGCGGCTTCCACCAAATAGGGCTTGGTGGGCTTTTCCGCCCCTGGGGCCCAGGGGCGCAGGGTGTACGCCAGCCACAGCTTTTCCGGCTCCTGGGGAGGCTCCCCCTGCAGGGGGGCAAAGCCCATAGCCTGGAAAAACGCCAAAGCCCGGTCATTGGTCCGGTCCACCCGGCAGAGCACCCGGCGGCGGTTCCCCATCTCCATCATATCCCGCATCAGGCTCCACAGGGCGCTGCCCACGCCGCGGCGCAGCAAATCCTGGCGCACATACAGCTGGATCTCCACCGAGAACAAGTCCTCGGGATGGGAGGGGTCCTCGCTCAGATGGCAGAAGCCGGCAGTCTGGTGGTCAATCTCGCACAGCAGCCAGCCCAGCCCGTAGGTATAGCGGTCAATGCGCTGGACATAGTCCTGTAGCGCGGGAAGCTCCTTCTCCGGAGCCGCGGGGGTCCCTATATAAGGGGCGTATACCTTCAGCATGGAAGGGCCGTCCCACTCATTGGCACGGCGCACAGCTGTTCTGGCCATGGGCGTTTCTCCTCTCCTATCCCGTTCCAAGCCGGAGGGTAAAGGTCTCCATCGACTTGTTCTTCCCTCCGAACGCATTGTTGTATTCCAAAATGTTGTACTCGTTAAGCAGGCTGTCATAGGGGGTAGGGTCCCCGTTTTTGTACCAATTCCCATCCTTGTCCATAATGCCCATCGCGGTGATAACCGGCAGCGTTTGGCGCAGCTCTTCTAGGAAATTGGTGTAGTCCGTGCCCTCCAGGCCGGCGGCCCGCAGCAGCAGCCCGGAAAGGTAGTTCAGGCTGACGGCCTCGATCTCCTCCCCTTCCAGGTCATAGTTGGCCCAGATGAAAAAGGGCACCTGATACTCCCGCATGATATTCTCAAAGGAAAGGCTGCTGGAATCCTCCCCCAGCAGCTGGGTGAGGAAGTCCTCCTCCAGGTTGGGCCAATGGTCCCCAAAGAACAGGATGACCACCGGGTCCTCCTGCTGGGAGAAGTACTCCACCAAATATTCCAGCGCCTGGTCGGACTCCTGAATCAAGCTCAAATACTGCTCTGTCTGGGGATACTTTCCAGAGGCGTTGGCCACCCGCACGGTGGTCTCGTAGTCCTCGTCCTCATACCCGCCGTGATTCTGGATGGTCACATTGAACAGGAACAGGGGGGTGTCCTCGTCCCGGTGCTCATACTCGTAAATCACCTGCTGGTAGCTGGACATATCCGTAGTGAGGCCCCGTTTCAGCTCCCGGTCCACATCAAACTTGGTGCGGTCGATAAACTCATCAAAACCCAGGTACTCGTAGGCCGTTTCCCGGTCCCAGGCGCTGGCCTGGCCAGGATGAATGGCCGTACAGGTATAGCCGTAGGTATCTTTCAGCAGGGACACAAGAGAGGTCTGGTCGTGATCCACATACTGCTGATAGGGCTTGCTGCCCGTGGGCAGGAAAGCAGTGGTGTTGCCCGTCAGAAACTCATACTCGCTGTTGCAGGTATTGCCCCCATACACAGAGGAATACGCCGTGCCCCAAATCACTTCTCCCGATTCCTGCAGGGAGTGAAGGAAGGGGAGGTTGTCCTGCGAAAGGAAGATGGTGTCCTCCCCCACAGCGCCCAAGTCGGTAAAGGACTCGTTCATCACGGCGATGATGGTGGGCAGCTGCTCCGGCTCGCCGGCAGGCTCAGGGTCCTCCACCTGAGAGGCCTCTTCCGAGACCTGCTCCACTTCGGTGGTGGAGTAGCCCTCTGGCTTATCCACCATCAGGTACTGGATGTTGGCGAAAAAGCCCGCGGTAATGCCGGTGATTTCCGAGCTGGTCTTCTGGTTCCAGGCCCACACGGAAATGCCCAGCCCGGACATGATGTTCATGGGGAAGAGCATCACGAACAGGGCCGCCGCCACCCCCAGGGCCGCGCCCCGTTCCGTCAGGCACAGGGAGCGGGTGGGCTTCTCCCGGGGGGAGAGCTTGACGCACAGGGCCACTGTCAGCAGGAAGCCCATAACCGCCACGGTCATCGCCGGGGTGGGCTCATAAGTGTAACCGCCGGAAACGGTCAGCGCCGTGCCAAAGCCCTGGATATCCCAGGGCAGGATAGGCTGCCCCCGGAACTGCACCACAAAGTAATTGGCAATGCCGAAAATCAAAAAGAGAAGGCCGCCCGCCAAGGCTGTCACCCAAACCCGCCGGGAGATGGCATAAAGCAGGGCGAACACCATGAGATAGCACAGGTAGTTGGCCAATATTTTCTCAAAGGTAAAGGTGAGAATGCGGGTGGAGTTGATCATGTCCACCGCGAAAAAGGCCCCCAGCGGAAGCGCCAGCAGCAGGACCCATCCCGCCAGCCGGCTGGCCCACAGGGGCAGCCGCACCTTCCACAGGCACACAAATGCCGTCGCGAGGGACAGGGCCCAAAAGCCCGCCCCATAGGCCGCAAAGGCCCCTAACGGCAGCTCCTGTTCCTCCGCCGTCTGATAGAGGAACACCTGCCAGCCAAACAGGGCTCCCGCAAGGGCCAGCACCCCCGCGGCAGCCAGCAGGTTTTTACGGCTCAGCCTTAAGCCCAGGCTGCATTTTTTCCCCGCCGCGGCCCCCGTTTCTTCCAGAGAGGGCCGCTCTATCTGTTCTTTCGTTTCCATGGACTGAATATCCGCTCCCTTACGCGAAATTTCCCCACGGCTCCTTACTGCAAGGCGCTCTTGGTGCTTACGCCCGCCCGCGCTTCCACGCCAAGATGGCGCCGGCGATGCGGGCGCTTGCCAGCCCGTCCCCATAGGGGTTGCTGGCGTGGCTCATCCGGGCGTACTCCTCCCGGTCGGTAAGCAGCTCCCTCACCAGGGAATAAATGGTCTGCTCATCGGTGCCGGCCAGCTTCAAGGTGCCGGCGGCAATGCCCTCGGGCCGCTCGGTGGTGTCCCGCAGGACGATGACCGGTTTGCCCAGGGAAGGGGCCTCCTCCTGGATGCCGCCGCTGTCGGTGAGGATGAGGGTGGACCGGGCCAGCAGGTTGTGGAACTCGATGACCTCCAAGGGGGCGATGAGCTTCACCCGATCACAGCCGCCCAGCTCTTCCTCCGCGGCCTTTTGGACCAGTGGGTTCAAGTGGACGGGGTACACCACCTTCACATCCGGGAACTCCTCCACCACCCGGCGGATAGCCCGGAACATGCGGTGCATGGGCTCGCCCAGGTTCTCCCGCCGGTGGGCGGTGAGTACGATGAGCCGGGAGCCCTTGGCCCACTCCAGGATTTCATCGGAGTAGTCCTCCCGCACGGTGGTCTTCAGGGCGTCGATGGCCGTGTTGCCGGTGACCACGATGGTCTCCGGCCGCTTGCCCTCCCGCAGGAGGTTCTGCCGGGCGCCCTCTGTGGGGGCAAAGTGCAGGTCTGCCACGCACCCCACGAACTGCCGGTTCATCTCCTCCGGGAAGGGGGAGTATTTGTCATAGGTGCGCAGGCCGGCCTCCACATGTCCCACCGCCGTCTGCCCATAATAGGCCGCCAGGGCCCCGGCAAAGGTGGTGGTGGTGTCCCCGTGGACCAGCACCATATCCGGCTTCTCCTTCTGGATGACCCCCTCCAGGCCCTTCAAGACCCGGGCGGTGATATCCGAAAGGGTCTGCCCCGGCTGCATGATGTTCAGGTCATATTGGGGGGTGATGGAAAAGGCCTCCAGCACCTGGTCCAGCATCTGACGGTGCTGGGCTGTGACGCACACCAGGCTCTCAAACTCCTCACGGCTCTCCAGCTCTTTGACCAACGGGGCCATCTTAATGGTCTCCGGCCGGGTGCCGAACACGGACATGACCTTGATTTTCTCCACAGTATCCCGTCCTTCCCGTACTATATCGTTTTTTTCTCAAATTCTTGTCAACAAAGCCCTTACAAATTTCTAACGAGCCCTTTACCCAGCGGGCCCAAAACGTCCCTCCGGGGGTTCAAGCGGGCCTCAGCCCTTGGCTTCACGCCGCACCTGGCCCAGAAAGCGCACGTTGTTCCGGTAGAAGCGCTTCAGGCGGGAGGGCTCCCGCAGAATGCGGTAGAGCCACTCGGTGTTGGTCTTGACAAACAGGGCCGGCGCCCGGCGCTTGCTGCCGGAGAGCACATCGAAGGAGCCCCCCACGCCGATGAACACACCCTTTTGGAAATGTCCCAAATGCCGGGCGATGAGTTTCTCCTGGGCGGGCACGCCCAGGGCCACCAGCACCAGGTCCGGCTGCAGCGCCTCAATCTCCCGGAAGTCGGCGTCCTTGTCCTTCCCATATCCGTTCTTGTAGCGGACCTGGATCTGGGGGTACTGGTCCCGCAGCTTCTTCGCCAAAGCAGAGACCACCTCCTCTTTGGCGCCCAGCAGGTAGACGTTCTTCCCCTGCTGCCCTGCCAGCTTCAGCAGTTTTTCCGCCAAATCCACCCCGGTGATGCGCTCCGCAGCCGGGAAGCCCAGCAGGTTCATGGCCTTTACCACGCTGATGCCGTCAGGCACCACGGCAGTCTCCTCATCCAGCAGCATTTCCCGGATGGCCGGGTCTTCCCCGGCGTGCATGAGGATTTCCGGGTTGGCGGTGATGACGAACAGCCGCTTCCCCGAAACCATGGCCTGGCCCGCTTTTTGGCAGAACTCCTCTGCCGTGCCGGGAAACACCCGGCGCAAATATTCCTTGATGGCCATGTGGCTCACCCTTTCTTCCCGTTTTCCCCGTTTTTGGGGGCGTCTTTCCCCTCTTGGGCCGCCTTGCGCTTACGCTCCCGGTCCTCGTCAAAATCGTACAACTCTTGGCTGCCGAAGGCCTCGGTGCTCTCTGAAGCCTTTAAGAACACAGTGATGGTTTGGAAAATCAGCTTAATGTCCATCCAGATGCTGTAGTTCTCAATATACATCAGGTCCATCACAAGCTTGTCCTTGGGAGAGGTGTTGTATTTGCCGGAAATCTGCGCTAAGCCCGTCAGGCCCGCCTTCATCCGAAGCCGGTAGGAAAACTCCGGCAGCTCTTCGGTGTACTTCTCCACGTTCTCCAGCATTTCCGGCCGGGGGCCCACCACGGTCATGTCCCCCTTGAGGATGTTCAGCAGCTGGGGCAGCTCGTCCACACGGAACTTCCGCAGGTACTTGCCCACCTTGGTGATGCGGTCGTCGTTCTCCGTAACGGACTTGTGGATGGAGTTTTCCTCCTTCATGGTGCGGAACTTGTACACCTCGAACACCCGGCCGTACTTGGTCAGGCGCTTCTGCTTATAAAACACATGGCCCCCGTCCTCGGCCTTGATGGCGATGGCGCAGGCCAGCATGATAGGGCTGGCGATGACCAGGCCCACCAGGGAGAGGGCCAAATCCATCAGCCGTTTGGCGATGCGCTGCTCCATGGTCAGGTCCTTGGCGGTGTACATCACCAGGGACTTGTCATCCAGGGTAACGTACTTGGCCCCCTGGCTGACCACGTCAATCATCTCGAAGTTGTAATAGATATTCTTCTGCTTTTGATAGCAGTACTCAATCAGGTGGATGCGCTCCTTGATGGGCACATCATAGAGGAACACTGTGTCATTGCGGGCGATGACATCCAGCACATGAGGGTCATCATAGCGGACGATTTCATCCAGCTCATACTGCTTGCGGAAGCGGTCTACCTTGGGGATGATGTTCCCCAGGCTCTGCCGGGAGGAGGAGATGACACAGCACTTCTCCGGCGGCTCCAGGGAGAAGTAGATATAGTTGCCAAAGTAGGCGAAGAACACAATCACCACCAGCTGCAGCAGAATCACCAGCAGAAGGCGCTCCGGCGTCTCGTAAACGAAGTGGTCGTTGTTCTTCTCGCTGGTGTTCATAATGGAGAGCTGCAGGTGGGTGACCAAGTCGGTAATGATGGTGGCCAAGGCCATGGAGTGCACGATGGGGCGGCTCTTCTGGGTGCCGATGGCATAGCCGCCATAGACCTGCATTAACGCGATGCCCAGCACCACAAAGGTCACCATGGTGACGCCGGTGGTCCGGGAGAGGTTGAACAGCCAGGGGTTGTTGATGCCGAAAATGCCGAAAAAGATGCCAAACAGAGAGGCAAACAGCGCCAGCTTCAAAATGAAGACGATGGTCCGCTTCAGCTTTTTGATGGTGTGCATGGCAATACCGTCCTTATGCAGAAAAAAGATGTGAATGAAGGCTTCATCGCTCGTTTATGACCATAGTTACGGGTATTATAGCACAGTGATTTGAAAAAAGCAAAGATTCCGTAAAATTCTGTCTTTCAGCCGCCGCTGCCCTTTTCTCCCCCTCCACCCCTTCCCCCTCCCTCTTCCGCCTCTCCCCAAAACGCAAAAGGCCGGACCCCACGGGTCCGGCCTTGGTATGTCTATCGCGCTGCTTACGCAAAGGTCTGGGCAGCCTTCTTCAATGTCTCGATAATCTGGATCTTCTGGGGGCAGTGGGCCTCGCAGGCGCCGCACTGGACGCAGTCCCCGGCCTTGCCGCCCTCCTTGGTGACATTCTCATAGGAGCGCTTGGCGCCTTCCACGTTGTTGTAGAGGGTCAGGTCGTTCATGGTCTTGAAGATCCCGGGAATGTTGATCTTCTGGGGACATCCATCCACGCAGTACTTGCAGGCGGTGCAGGGGATGGTGGGCAGGCTGTTCAGGATATCCACCACCTGCTGCACGGTGGCGCGCTCGACCTCGTTCAGGGGCTGGAAATTCTCCATGTAGGAGACGTTGTCATTCAGCTGCTCCTCGGTGGACATGCCAGAGAGCACCGTAATCAACCCATCCAAAGAAGCGGCGTAGCGGATGGCCCAGGAGGCCACGCTCATCTCCGGCTCGGCCTTCTTAAAGACCTCCTGCACCTGGGGCGGCATAATGGCCAAAGACCCGCCCCGCACCGGCTCCATGATGATGACGGACTTGTTGTACTTGCGGGCCACCTCATAGCACTTGCGGGATTGGACGCTCTCGCTCTCCCAGTCCACATAGTTGATCTGCAGCTGTACAAACTCCATCTCCGGATGGTTCTGCAGGATGTGCTCCAAAGCCTCGGCAGTGTCGTGGAAGGAGAAGCCGATGTGCTTGGCGCGGCCCTCCGCCTTCAGCTTTTTCATAAAGTCCCAGGCGCCCAGCTCGTCGGCCTGCTTTTCCCGCTCGGCGCTCAGGGCGTGAAGCAGGTAGAAATCATAATACTCCAGGCCGGCCCGGTCCAGGGACTCCTGAAAGATTTTCTCCATCTCGCCGGGGTCCTTCAAATCCCAAAGAGGCAGCTTGGTGGCGCACTGGAAGCTGTCCCGGGGATAGCGGTCCACCACAGCCTCTTTCAAGGCCACCTCGCTCTTGCCGCCGATGTACACATAGGCCGTGTCAAAGTAGGTAAACCCTTTCGCCATGAAGGCATCCACCATGCGCTTGGTCTGCTCCATGTCGATCTCGTCGCCCTTCATGGGCAGGCGCATCAGGCCAAAGCCCAGGTTTTTAATGCTCTCTCCCAAATATTTTTCTGCCATATTGTCCGTTCCTCCCTCGCCCGATGGGGCATTTTTCAGAAATCTTTATTTGATTATAGCGCTTGAAGGACACTTTAAGTCAAGGCCCTTTCCCGGTTTTTTCCAAAAAATGCCGGCCCTCCCTGCCAGGGGCCATGTTTTTCTGCCCCGCCCCCCGGGAACTCCGTCCCTGCCAGCAGCGAAGCAGCTGCTGCGCGCCCGCGCCCGCCAGCAGGAACACCACCGGCATGAGAAAATACCGGTAGCGGGACTGGACCTCGATAAGCAGGTGCACGGCGTAATACCCGCAAAGCAGGAACGAGAGCATGACCGGCAGGCGCAGCCCCTCCCCCGCGCCCCGCCGGAGCCACAGGAGCAGCGCCGCGGCCGCCAGGAAAAACGCCAGGAAAAACACGCCCCGGTCAAAGTAATTCAACGCGTTCAGGCACTGAGAGAGGGTCAGCCCTCCCAGCACCTGGACGCTGCCGTCCAAATGGCCAAAGCCCCAGTACAGGTATTCCAAAGAGCCCCACATGGTCTGGCTCTTCTTCCAGAACAGCTCCAAAAAGCCGGAAAACCCCAAAGAGGACAGGCGTTCTCCCACAGCTGCCCGCATAGCGGCGGGGGCCTCCTCCCGGGGGAGGAGGTAATAGGCGTCGTAGTCCGCCTGGTTCCAAGCGCCGCCCGATTCCAAGTTGAAGCCCAAAACAAACTTCCACAGGGGCAGGTGGTTGGCCAGGCCCTCCGGGTTCAGGCCCGTGGCGCGCACCAGCCAGTTGAACAGCTCCCCACTGGCGTAATAGGCCACCGCCGCGGCCAGAAGCAAGCCTCCCTCCCGCAGCACGCCGGGGCCCTTCCAGCGGAGCATCCGCACCGCCGCCCAGCACAGCAGGGCCAGCACAATCACCGCCCCCAGGGGACGCATCACATTGCCCAGGGAAAGGCAAACCCCTGCCAGCACCCCCCGCAGCGGGGAGAGCCGCTCCCGCCGCACCAGCAGCCAAAAGCCCAAGTAATAGAAGAACACGGCGATGTGCTGGTTGGTCAGCACCGCGGCCAGAAAATAAGGCGCCGGGTACAAGGCATAGAGCAGGGAGGCCGTCATGGCCCCCGTCTCCGGGAGGAACCGCCGGGCAATGCCGTACACCAGGCAGCCCGTGCCCGCCATCCACAGGGCGTTGAGCACCTGCAGGGGCAAAAGCCCCTCTCCAAACAGGCGGATTACCAGGGCCTCATAGGCGGTGAAGCCCGTTTGGTAGGCCCAGTTGTAGAAGTACTCGTTCTGCAAATAATCCCCGCTGCCCCGGGCCATCTGGCAAGCGGCGTCATACATGGTCTTGAAATCCTGCACCGGCTGGGCGCCGAACACCAGGATGACCCCCAGGGCAATGAGAAACCGCAGGGAACACAGGGCCAGGGGATAGGCCTTTGCCGGCTTTAGAAACCGCAGGCCCAGGAGCACCAGCGCCCCCATCCCCAGCGCGCCCGCCGCAAAGAAGAGAAAAAATCCCCCGCCCCGGCAGGCGGTGAGGAATGTTTGCACCAGCACAACGCCGGAAAACAGCAGGCCAAAGCCCAGGCAGAGCTTTTCACCCAGCCAGCCCAGCTTTCCCTTCACGGTCCGTTCCCCCTTTTCACGCCAAATTTTCCTGCCCGGTTACTGGGGACGCAAGGCCTCAAAACCCGGCAGGTTCCGCAGCACGGTAAACACAATCCCCGCCCCCACTGCCACTGCCAGCAGCGCCTGCATCCATTTCCGTTTCCACAAGGGCGGCCGCTGCCGGAGATAGCAGGCCGCCTCTCCCGCCAGGTAAGCCCCCGCCAGGGGAAGGAGGGCAAACATGTAGGGGTTCTGGCGGAAGGCCGCCCCCACATTGCCCTGAAGCAGTTCCTCCACCATGCGGGTGAAGCCGCATGCCCCGCAGTAGAGCCCAGTAGACTTCAAGATCAGGCAAGGGGGCCTCAGGGCCAAAAACAGCGCCGCAGCAGCAGCCAGCGCTAAGGCTGCCAACGCCACCCGCAGCAGCCTGCGCCGGGTCTCTTTTTCCATGCCGCGCCTCCTTCCTTAGCAAAAAGCGGGCCCGTGGGCCCGCTCCCGTTCACTTTTTGATATAGGCCAGCCCCACGGCCCCCGGGCCGGTGTGGGTGCCCACAATGCTGCCAATGGACGAAACATGAACCTCCCGCTTTTTCAGCAGGTCCTCCATATACTCCTCGAAAGCCTTGCTGTTCTCCGGCACGTTGGCGTTGCCGACCGTCACGCAATAGTCGCTGGAGATGGGCTCTTTTTCCACAAATTTCCGAATGGCGGCAAAGGCGGCCTTCTTGCCCCGGGCCTTTCCCACCACTTCCACCAGGCCGTCCTTCAGGGTGATGATGGGGCAGATGCCCAAAATGCTGGCCACCAAGGCGCTGGTGGCCGAAAGCCGCCCGCCCATCTTCAGGTATTTCAAATCCTCAATCATGGCGAACAGCCGGATGCGGGGGATGAGCTCTTGGATCTTCTCCACAATCTGGGGGCCGGAAAGGCCGGCGTCCCGCATTTTCACCGCCTCCTCCACCAGCAGCCCCAAGGCGAATGTGACGTGGAGGGTATCGGGCAGCAGGATGTTCTCCGCCCCTAAAATATTGGCGGCCACCCGGGCCGACTGCAAGGTGCCGCTCATCTTGGAGGAGATGAACAGGCACACCACGTCATCGCCGCTTTCCTTGTAGGGCATAAAGATCTCCTGGAACTGGGCCGGGGTGATCTGGGCGGTGTGGGGAAGCTCCTCTGCGGCGGCCAGCTTTTCGTAGAATTCCTCGTTGGAGATGTCGATATTGGCCCGGTAGCTCTTCTCCCCAAAATTTACAGTGATGGGCAGCATATCCACGCCCAGTTCCGCGCAGCGCTTGGGGCTGAGGTCGCAGGAGCTGTCGGTCACGATCTTAACCATGTGTCAATCCACTCTTTCTGTTCTGCATTTTCAAGCCGCCCCGGGCGCACCCGCCGCGCACTTTTGCTTATTGTAGCACATCCGGCGGGGGCGGTCAATATTTCCGGCGGACATAGAGCCAGCACCCAAACCGCAGCAGGACAAAGCCCAGCAAGGTGTAATACAGGGCGTTGAAAGCGTCCATGTTGTACAGGCTGACAACAAACGCCGCCACCACCAGCCCCACCAGGGCCAGGTCCGCCGCCAGCTTGGCGGCCTTCTCCCCGATGAGGATGCGCCGCTCGTCCTTCTGCCAGCGGGCTTCCTCCTCATACTGCCACAGGTTTTTCAGCCGGCGCTTGTTCCCCACCAGCTTTACCACTAAGTAAACAAGGAATCCAAACAGCAGCATACTTTGCATGTGGCGGGCCCTCTCTGTCATCAAGCGGGTATCCAAAAAGCCAAGGCTGTCCCAAAAGATGCCCACCAGCACATCCAGGACCACCAGCAATACAATGCCAATCCACAGCAGGACGTTCTGCCGCTTCAATCTCCGTTTATACTCTTCCACGGCGCACCTCTCCTTCCAGTTCTGAAAAGTCGAATACCTCCTCGATAGTCAGGTCAAAATAATGGGCGATTTTATAGGCCAGGGGCAGGCTGGCGGTGTAGCGCCCCACCTCGATGGAGGTGATGGTCTGCCGGGTGGTGCCCACCGCCCGCGCCAGTTCTTCCTGGGAGAGCTTTCTCTCCTTTCTCAGCTCTGGGATACGTGTCTTGATAGCCGCTCCCCCCTTTCTTGGATTGCAAAGTTTACTTTGCAATTTTAGTATAGTATACTTTGCATATCTTGTCAAGCAAACTTTGCAATTCCCTTCAAATTTGCAAAACCCCCGGGGAATGTGTATAATAAGATTTTAAGCTGGAATTTCTTGAACGGTGAAATACATGGGAAAGCAAGGTGTTTCGATTGCCAAAAGCAACCGTGGTCGTACCGGTTTACAACGTGGAGAATTACCTAATAAAATGCGTGGACTCCATTCTGGCCCAGACAGAGCCGGATTTTGAGCTGCTGCTGGTGGATGACGGCTCCACCGACAGCAGCGGCGCGCTGTGCGACAAGCTGGCGGAAAAGGACGGGCGCATCCGGGTCATCCACCAGGAAAACCAGGGCCTGGGCGGCGCCCGGAACACGGGCATCCAGGCCGCCGTGGGAGATTGGCTCCTGCTGGTGGACAGCGATGACTGGATTGAGCCCCAGACCTTGGAAAAGGCCCTGGAGGCCGGCCTGCGGGAGGAAGCTGACCTGGTGGTGTTCGGCTACCGTTCGGTGGACGAGGCAGGCCGCACTCTCCAGACCTTCCTGGAAGAGGCGCCCAAGGACCGGGCCCTCTCCCTGGAACAGCAGCCAGACCTGCTGCTCGCCTCTCCTTCCGCCTGCATCCGCCTGTACCGCCGGGAGTTGCTGGCGCGCACGGGAATCCTTTTCCCGCCCCGGGTGTGGTATGAGGACATGCGCACCACGCCCAAGCTGCTGGCCCAGTCCAAGCAAGTGGTGTTTTTGGACTTTGTAGGCTACAACTACTTTCAGCGCACGGGCTCCATCACCAAGAACCAGAATGCCGAGAGGAACCGGGAAATTTTAGACGCCTTTGAGGACCTGCTCTCTTGGTTCCGGGCCCAGGGCCTGCTGGAGCGCTACCGGCAGGAGCTGTGCTACCTGGCGGTGTACCACGCTTTCCTAACCGCCTCGGTGCGGGTGCTGCTCATCGACCGGAAGCACCCCCTGCTCCGGGAGTTCCGGGAGTCCCTGGAGCGCTGGTTTCCGGACTGGCGCCAGTGCCCCTACCTCTCCCGCCTAAGCCGCAGCCACAGGCTGCTCCTCTCCCTGCTGGAAAAGCGCTGCTATGGGCTGATCGCCCTGCTGTTTGCCGTCAAAAGCCGGCTGGGCTGAAAGGAGACCCTATGAACCTGAAACTGAAATGGAACAGGCCCCGCCGGGGCGGGCTTTTGGAAAACACGGTGATGCTCTACATCCTGCAGTTCTCCAACATGGCCTTGGGGCTTTTGACCCAGGGCTATCAGATGCGGGTGCTGGGCCTGGACAATGTGGGCGTGCTCAGCGCGGCCCAATACGCCACCAACTTTTTCCAAATCCTCATTGACTTCGGCTTCATCTACTCCGCCACCGCCAAGGTCTCCCGGTTCCGGGAGGATAAAAATGTGCTCAACAAGGTGCTCACCTGCGTCATCCTGGCCAAGGCCATGTTTATGGCGGTGTCGTTCCTAATCCTGTTCGCTTTCATCGCCCCCACCCTGCCGGACATGAGCCAGGTGCTGGTGTACGCTTTCTACCTGATCTCCGTGTGCACCTACGCCCTGCTGCCAGACTTTATGTACCGGGGGCTGGAGCAGATGTCCACCATCACCATCCGGGCGGTGGCCATCAAATTCTTCGCCACCCTGATGATCTTCCTCTTTGTCCACCAGCCGGGGGATTACTTCCTGGTGCCCCTGTTCACAGCGGTGGGCAACCTGGGGGCCATTGTGTTTGTCTACTGGCACCTGTTCCGCAGGGTGGGCATTCACTTCTGCCGGGTCACCTGGCGCGAGATTTGGGTAGAACTGAAGGATTCCTCTCAATTCTTCCTCTCCAAGGTGGCGGCCTCCATCAACTCCAACTTAAACGGCATTCTGCTCAACTCCCTGGCGGGGCCCGCCGCCACCGGCCTGTACGCCAACGCGGACAAGGTCATCGGCGCAGCAAAAAGCGGCATGTCTCCCATTGCGGACAGCCTGTACCCCCACATGATGAAGCACAAGAATTTCAGCCTCATCAAGAAAGCCATGCTCATCGTCTACCCGGTGATCCTGCTGGGCTGCGCCGTGGTGTTTCTCTTTGCCGAGCCCCTGCTGGTATTCTGGCTGGGGGCAGAGGGCTCTCAGGTGGTGCTGCCCCTGCGGCTGCTCATCCCTGTGGCCGTGTTCTCTTTCCCCAACTATGTGCTGGGCTACCCCACCCTGGGGGCCATGGGGCTGGCCAAATACGCCAACATCGCCGTGGTGTTCGGCACAGCGGTGTACCTGCTGGGGGCGCTGCTGCTTTGGTTCACCGTGGGCATCAACCTGGTGACACTGTGCCTGCTCACCAGCGTGACGGAGGGCAGCATTCTGGCCTTCCGGCTGGTGGTCATTGTGAAAAACCGGAAGCTGATGGGCGCCAGCCGCAACCCCCAATGACCCACTGCCGGGGCGGCCGGATTTTCTGCCTGCCCGCTTAAAACCCCTTGCTATTTTCTCTAAAAATCGCTATACTGATAACAGCTATATTAGAAGAAAGGACCTCTGCCATGAAGCAGGACGCTTTCAGCGCCGGGGTGGAGCCCGGCGGCCTTTGGAACAAAAACGATATCCGCATTTTGCTTTGCTATATCCTGGCCAGCGTGAATGCCCCTCTGGCCCGCCAAGACCTGACGCGCATCATCCAGGAAAAGGGCCTGGCCAACTATTTTGAGGCGGAGGACGCCCTGGCCTCTCTGGTGGCCCAGGGCAATGTGGCCCAAGAGCCCGACGGCTGCTACACCGTCACGGCGGCGGGGCGGGAAATCGCCCACTCTCTGGACGCCGCCCTGCCCCTCTCTGTGCGGGACAAAGCCCTGAAGGCCGCCTTTACCCTGCTGGCCCACGCCAGGGCCCAGCGGGAGAACCGGGTGGACCTGCGGGAGACAGAACAGGGCCTGCAGGTCACCTGCCATGTGTCCGGCGGGGACACCGACCTGATGACTCTCTCCCTTTATGTGCCGGACAAGGCCCAGGCAGAGATGGTGCGGGAGTGCTTTTTCCAGGACCCGGAAGGGCTCTATCAGCTGGTGATGGCCACCCTTACAGGGGACACCGCGCTGGCAAGGGAGTATTTTCAAGAGCGGGAACACCGGTCTTAAAAGAAGCGGGGCGCTTTTGCCCCCTGGATGGAAGCCGAGGGGAGGCGCGGGCATGAAGAGGAAGGCTACTGCACGCTGGAGGGTTCACCTCACAAGGGGCTGGCTGCGGACTGCCCTTTCACTCTGCGCCCTGCTGGCTCTTCTCTCTATGCTGGCCCTTTTTACCAGCGGCGGGCCCCTGCCCGTACAGATTGCGGCTGTGCCCCAAGGCGGCGCGGTCTACCTGCTGGAAGAGTGGGAGGACCTGTGCCTGCTGGCCTATGGCGGCAGCGAGGCCGGCTCCGGCGCGGTGATGGCTCTGGATCGCCGCACCGGCCAGGCCGCTTCCCAAACCGGCTTTTCTGGCCGCCTTGTGTGGGCTGCCCTGCGGGGAGACTCTGTGTTCGCCCTGGAAGAAGGGGAAAATGGGGCTGTCCTCTCGCAGCTTTCCCTGCCTGAATTGAACCTTGTAGGTGGATGGGCCCTGCCCGCCGCTGTGGAAGAGCGCGCGCTTTTCGACTGCGACGGGGCGGGGCGTTTTTATTACACGGATGCCCAAGGCTCCCTGTGGTTTTCTGACCTGGGAGGGGAGCCGCGGCAAGTGGAGGGCTGCACTGGCGTCAGCTTTTTGGAGGCCACTCCCCAGGGCACGGCGGCCGCCTTCACGGCCTCCGAATTTTTCTGGGGCCCCTCGCAAGATCCCAGCGCCTGGAACTCCTGCCTCCTTTTCTCCTCCCCCTTCTGTCTGCTGGGGGAGGAGCATTTCCTGGACCAGTTGGGCGGCCTGTACCAATACAGCGCCGAAACCGTGGAACCGGTGGATCTGGGGTTCTTCGTAGATATGCCCTACTCCCCGCTCCACTACGCTTTGGACCGGGACGGGCAGTTCCTGTTCCCCGGCGCGGGGTACCTTTCGGTGGAGTGCGCCACCCTGGCGGGAGAAACTGTGGGCTCTGTGCCCGTAAAGGGCGAGCTGCTGGCCCTGTGCGGCAGCGGTGTCCTGTGGCAGGAGGAGAACGCCTATTGGTTTCTGCCAATCCAGTTCTATCAGGAACCGCCCACCCCATCGCCCGAGCCCACACCGGAGCCAACGCCTACGCCCACTCCTTCTGAGACGCCCGCTCCCTCCCCCGACCCCTCGCTGGAGCCGGAAGACACTCCCACGCCGCCTACGCCGGAGCCCACGCCCTCTCCGGAACCTACTCCTTCCCCAGAGCCTACTCCCTCTCCAGAGCCTACTCCCTCCCCGGAACCCACGGATTCTCCGACACCCACCCCAACCCCTGCGCCCACAGAGTCCCCCTCTCCCAGCCCTCCTCCCACACCGGAGGGGATTGTGCAGGAGGACAGCTACCTTCTCATGCCCCAGGGTGTCACGGTGGACACACTGCTGGCTTACTTCGCGCCGGACGCCGTGCTGATCCAAACCCCCGAGGGGGAGGCCGTGACCTCTGGCCGGCTGGCCACCGGCATGACCGCGGGTGACTACACCTTGGTGGTTCTGGGAGACACCGATGGCAGCGGCACGGTCTCCCGGTCGGACTTGCGCCGGGCCCAGCGGCTCCTTCTAAACGGGGAATCCGTGGGCGGGGAGGACCCCTACCGCCGGGCGGCGGACCTGGATGGCGACGCCTCTCTTACCACCCTGGACCTTGTGGGACTGAGCCACCTTTTTGGGTGGTAACGGAAAGCCCGCCTGACGCTTGCGCAGCCCGGGAATCTGTGATAAGATAGACAAAAGAAACCGGAATTTTGATTTGGAAAGGGGTAAATGCCATGCCGATCACCTTTGACCAGCAGCACCATGTCTTTAAGCTGGATACCAGCGTATCCACCTACGCCTTCATGGTCTACCAGGAAAACTACCTGGTACACCTGTACTACGGCGCCAAGCTCCCGGACACCGACCTCTCTTATTTGATGTACCGGGGCAAGTTCGACTCCCTGAGCCCCTATAACCCCAAGGTGGAGGACCTGTTCTTCTCCCCGGACATTCAGCCCTTCGAGTATCCCACCAACGGCGCCGGGGATTTCCGCATCTCCGCCCTCTCTGTGCGGGGCGGCAGCGGGGACGCGGTAACGGACATCCGCTATGTCTCCCATAAAATTTACGACGGCAAGCCCTCCCTGCCCGGGCTGCCCGCCACCTTCGCCCAGGAGGGGCAGGCCCAGACCCTGGAAGTGGAGGCCGTTGACGCTGTCACCGGTGTGAAAGCCACCCTTTTGTACACCGTGTTTGAGGACTACCCCGTCATCACCCGCAGCGTGCGCCTGGAGAACGGCGGAGAGGCCCCTGTGGTGCTGGAGCGGGCGTACAGCTCCTGCGTGGAGCTGCCCACCATGGACCTGGATATGGTGCACCTGTGGGGCAAGTGGTGGAACGAGAACAACACCGAGCGCCGCGCCCTGCAGCACGGAATCACCTCCATCCAGTCCAAGCGGGGTATGACCGGCTCTAACCACAACCCCTTTGTAGCCTTTGCCCGCCCCTCCACCACGGAGGAATCGGGAGAAGTGTGGGGCATGAACTTTATCTACAGCGGCAACTTCGCCATTGACACAGAAGTGGATACCCGGGGCACCACCCGGGTGCTCATGGGCATCAACCCCACGGACTTCCGCTGGCGCTTAGAGCCCGGCGAGAGCTTCCAGACCCCCGAGGCCGTGCTGGTCTATTCGGACAAGGGACTGGGTGCCATGAGCCGCACCTTCCACCACTTCTACCTGGACCACCTGTGCCGCAGCGAATGGGCCAAGAAGAAGCGCCCCCTGCTCATCAACAGCTGGGAAGCCGCGTTCTTCGACTTTGACGATGACAAGCTGGTGGCCTTTGCCCAAGAGGCCAAGAAGCTGGGCATTGAGATGCTGGTGATGGATGACGGCTGGTTCGGAACCCGCAATGACGACCTGCGGGGCCTGGGCGACTGGTATGTCAACGAGAAGAAGCTCAAGGGCGGCCTGTCCCATCTGATCGAGCGGGTCAACGCCCTGGGGCTGAAATTCGGCATCTGGTACGAGCCGGAAATGGTCAATCCCGACAGCGACCTGTACCGGGCCCACCCGGACTGGGCCATCCGCGCCAAGGGGCGGGAGCACTCCATCTCCCGGTACCAGTGCGTGCTGGACATGACCCGCAAGGATGTGCGGGACAACATCTTCCAGCAGATGTACAACGTACTCTCCCAGAACAAGATCGACTACATCAAGTGGGACTGCAACCGCAATATCACCGAGGCGGCCAGCGCCACCCTGCCCCCCGAGCGGCAGGGCGAGTTCTTCCACCGGTATGTGCTGGGCGTTTACGACCTGATGGACCGCATCACCACCGCGTTCCCCCACATCCTGTTGGAGAACTGCTCCTCCGGCGGCTGCCGCTTTGACGCAGGCATGCTCTACTATGCCCCCCAGATCTGGACCAGCGACTGCACCGACCCCATTGAGCGGCTGACCATCCAGTTTGGCGCCTCCCTGTGTTATCCTGTGGCGGCTATGGGCGCCCATGTCTCTGCCAACAGCCGGGCCAGCGTAAAGACCCGGGGCGTGGTAGCCATGAGCGGCACCTTTGGCTATGAGCTGGACCCCCGCACTGAACTGACCGATGAGGAGCGGGAAGTGGTGCTGCAGCAGGTGGCTGACTACCACAAGTACTATGACCTCATCCACTTTGGCGACCTGTACCGCCTGACTGCCCCCACGGAGAACCCCTATTTGGCCGACTGGCAGTTCGTCAGCCCGGATAAAAACGAGGCCCTGTTCTGCCGGGTCATCATGCGGCGCCCCCCCAACCTGTATCAGTCCGTGTGCCTGGCGGGCCTGGACCCCGACAAAATCTATGTGGACGAGGAAACCGGCAAAGCTTATTCCGGCGCCCTGCTGATGCACGGCGGCATTGATCTCTCCGCCTACGACTACGCCAACAACTACGACGGCGACAGCTTTATGAAGCATTTCGTGGTTCGATAAATTACGGTTGACAGAGCGGGATTTCCTTGCTATAATAAATAAGCTGTCCATCTTGGACAGCTTCCATGACTCATTAGCTCAGCTGGCAGAGCACCTGACTTTTAATCAGGGTGTCCGGGGTTCAAATCCCCGATGGGTCACCAAAAACAGGGCTATCCCTTTCGGGATGGCCCTGTTTTCGCGTTTTGTGCAGCGCCGCGGCACCCACCGCGGCCACTTTTTCAGAAAAGAGGCATAGATTATGAAAAAGAAATTCATTGCTTTGCTGCTCTCCGGCGCGCTGCTGGTTTCCACCGCGGTGTGGCCGGCTTCCGCCGCCAGCGTGGAGCAGTTCACCGACGTGGACTCTGGCGACTGGTTTTACACCCATGTGGACTATGTGGCGGAAAACGGGCTTCTCAACGGCACCAGCCAAACCACCTTTGGGCCGGAGGCCTCCATGACCCGGGGCATGTTCGTCACCGTGCTGGGCAACATGACCGGCATCGACACCGGCCTGTACCCGGGCAGCCGGTTTGACGACGTGCCCGCTTCTGAGTACTACGCCTCCCGCATTAACTGGGCCACGGAAAATGGCATTGTCTCCGGCCTGGGCGGCAGGAAGTTCGGCCCGGAGAACTCTGTCACCCGGGAGCAGGCCGCCACCATGCTGTACAACTACGCCAAGCGCACCGGCAACGACACCAGCTACAGCGCTTCGGTTTACAACAGCTTCCCGGACACCTCCGCCGTATCCTCCTACGCCGTGGAGCCCCTGAAGTGGGCCACCTCTCAGGGCATTATAAACGGCAGCGACGGCAAATTGAATCCCCAGGGCACTGCCACCCGCGCCCAGATTGCCGCCATCCTCCACAACGCGGAGAAGGTGCTGGTCAAGACCGAGCTGCTGCCCACTCCAGAGCCCACTGCCACACCAGCGCCTACGGCTACCCCTGCTCCCACAGCGACTCCTTCTCCCACTGCCACGCCCCGGCCCACTGTGCGGCCTACGCCAACTCCTTCCACCCCTGCCTCGAATATCGTGTATTGGACGCCTTCGGGAAAAGCCTATCACCGCCCCACCTGCCCGACGATCGACAACTCCAAAAACTTGATTCGCGGAACCATTGCAGAAGCCATTGCCTCTGGCCGCAGCGCCTGCAAAGTGTGCAAGCCATAAGAGAAAGCCCGGCAGATAATCTCTGCCGGGCTTTTTTCACACTCTGGTGTCTCACACATCGTCCAAGCGCTGCTGGTCAGGCATCTGCGAAGCCTCGTCCTCCTCGGGCGGGAGAGGGAACTGGGGATCCTTGGGATCAATATTCCTCTGCCGCAGCCTGCTGCGCACCGAGGTGCGCAGCAGCTGGTAGATCACCGCCGTGGCAGGTGTGCCGAAAAGAATGCCGGGGATTCCCAGCACGCCGCCCCAGAACACCACCGCGAACAGGGTCCACAGGGGGGGAAGGCCAATGGAGGAGCCCACCACGCGGGGGTAGATCATGTTGCCCTCCACCTGCTGGAGGATCAGCAGGAAGATCAGGAAAATCAGGGCGTCAATGGGGTGGACCAGCAGCAGGATGAGCACTCCCACCGCCGCGCCAATGTAAGCGCCCAAAATAGGGATCAGCGCCCCCAAAGTCACCACGGAAGAGATGAGCAGGGCATAATCCAGCTGCAAAATACTCATGCCCACATAACACAGGGAGCCCAGAATGACACACTCCAGCAGCTGGCCCCGAATAAAGTTGAAGAACATGCGGTTGGTCAGCGTGGCGATTTGGCCAATTTTCTGGGCTGTGGGCCGGGGGAGGAACGCCAGCAGCGTGGACTTGACCCCCCGCAGCAGTTTTTCCTTGCCCATCAGCATGTATACTGAGAAAATGAAACCCATCACCGCGGCAAACACCCCGGAGGCCACATTGATAGTGACCCCCACCAGGGAGGAGAGGAAATCCCGCAGCACGGCGCTGGCGCTGGAAAGCACGTTGCTCCAGTTGAAGTTCCGCAGGAAATCCTGGATAAAGGTCAGGTCATTTTCCTGGGCAAACTCGTTCAGCCAGTCCATGGCGCTGGTGACATAGCCGGGCACCGTCTGCTGGACCGTATCGGCCAAAATCCCCATGGATTCAATCAGGCCGGGGATAATGAAGGCGATGATGGACACCAGCACCAGGGCCACCAGCAGGTAAGCCAAGGCCACCGCCAACGGGCGGCGCACCTTCTTCCACAGCTTGGATTTGACGTTTCGCAGGGGTTTGAAGGCCACATCCTCAAAGAAATGCACGAACACATTGAGGATATAGGCCAGCACAATGCCGTAAAACACCGGGGCCACCGTACCCACCACCGTGAGCACCGCCCCCCACACCTGGTCAAACCGCATTAAAACCAGCACCAGCACCGCGGCAAAGACCAGCAGGATCATACCGTTGCGCAGCACCTTTTTCTCATCCCGCAGGCTGATGCCAATATCCTTCAGGCGCATGAACACTCCTCCTTTTCCAAAAGCCCGGTTTCCCGCCGGGCAGCATTCCAAGCCTTAGGTCTTGGTCACAAAGACGTTGTGGCACTTCTGGCAGGTGACCTGGATCTTCCCCCGCCCCCGGGGCGCCCGCAGGCGCTGCCGGCAGTGCGGGCAGTGAAAATACTTATAGGTTTTCCGCTCTCGAAAGCGGGTGCGCTGGAACCGAAACCACTGCTCCACCGGCCCCCACACCTTCATAAAGGCGTAGTATTCCCGCTGGCGGGCCGCATGATTCCGAGAGAACATGCGGAAGAGCACATAGATGAAGACAACGTCGGCCACCAGGGCAATGGGCCAGAATAAAGCGCCGAAAAGGGACAATACTAAAGCTATCACCAGCAGGAACAAGCTGAATTTATCCCCGCCATAGCGCCCATACATGAACTGCTGGAACTTTTGGAACAGCACCCAAAACACATCCTTTCAAGGGGCCGGCCCCCAGGGGGCGGCCGTTCTATTTTAGTATACCTTTGCCCCGTGCGTTTTTCAACCGCCGCCGCCCACCCTTCACGATAAATTTACATTTCAAGCATTTCAAGGCCCTGCTAAAAAACGAGAATTATTCTTAAAAATTCCCTTGACATTTAGATGTAAAAGGCTTATACTGGGTTTAGAAACATCCAGGAGTTTCCAAATTTTCTTTAAGGAGGAACATGACCATGCCCGAACTGAAAGGCTCTAAGACCGAGGCCAACCTGATGACCGCGTTTGCCGGGGAGTCCCAGGCCCGGAACAAGTACACCTATTACGCCAGCAAGGCCAAAAAGGACGGCTATGTGCAGATTGCCGCCCTGTTTGAGGAGACCGCTAACAACGAAAAAGAGCATGCCAAGATCTGGTTCAAGCTGCTCCACGGCGGCATTGGCGACACCATCGACAACCTGAAGGATGCCGCTGCCGGTGAGAACTATGAGTGGACCGACATGTACGCCGGCTTTGCCAAGACCGCCCGGGAAGAAGGATTTGACCACATTGCCGACCTGTTCGAGGGCGTGGCCAAAATTGAGAAGGAGCACGAGGAGCGCTACCTCAAGCTGGTGAAGAACCTGGAGGACGGCTTGGTGTTCTCCCGGGATGGCGACGTGATCTGGCAGTGCGCCAACTGCGGCCACATCGTCATCGGCAAGAAGGCCCCCGAGGTGTGTCCCGTGTGCGCCCATCCCCAGGCCTACTTCCAGATCAAGGCCGAAAACTATTGAGTTTCAAAAACTATGGAAAACGGACCCCCTGCCCTGCGGCAGGGGATCTTTTTCTGCCCTGGGGAAATTGCCTCTTGCAAATTTAGAACACACGTTCTATAATAAATACAAACACACGTTCGATCAGGAGGGTTCCCCGTGGAAAATGGCATCTTACATGTGGATATGAACAACTTCTACGCCTCGGTGGAGACGCTGTTCGCCCCGGAGTACCGGGACGTGCCCATGGCTGTGGCCGGGGACAAGGAGAGCCGCCACGGCATTATCCTGGCCAAAAACATGCTGGCCAAGAAAATGGGTGTGCAGACAGCGGAGCCCATCTGGCAGGCCATGCGGAAATGCCCCGGGCTTCAGCTGGTAAAGCCCCACCGGGAGCGGTACGCGGAGTATTCCCGCATGGCCCAGGAGATTTACTGCCGGTTCACGGATCTGGTGGAGCCCTTCAGCCTGGATGAATGCTGGCTGGATGTCTACGGCAGCGAGAGGCTCTTCGGGGATGGGGAGCAGATTGCCCAGCAAATCCGCCGGACCGTGAAAAAGGAGCTGGGGCTCACAGTCTCCATTGGGGTGTCCTACAACAAGGTGTTCGCCAAGCTGGGCAGCGACTACAAAAAGCCGGACGCCGTCACCGTCTTTGGCCGGGAGCAGATGGAAAGCGTCATCTGGAAGCTGCCCGCCCAGGCCCTGCTGTTTGTGGGGCCCCACACAGGGAAGACCCTGGAGAAATTCGGCATCCACACCATTGGGGACATCGCCCGCATGGAGCTGCCCGCCATGCGCCGGATGCTGGGCAGGGCCGGGGAGGCCCTGTGGACCTACGCCAACGGATTGGACACCTCCCCTGTGGCGGCGGCAGGCGCCGCCGAACCCCCCAAGACCATCGGCAACAGCACCACCCTGCCCCACGATGTGACTACGGAAGAGGAGGTCCGCCGCACCCTGCTGGAGCTGGCGGAGTCCGTGGCCAGCCGCCTGCGGCACCAGGGGATGAAGGCGGGAGAGGTACAGCTGACGGTGAAGAGCGGGGACTTTCAAGAGTATCAGCGCCAGTGCAGGCTGGAGCCCGCCGTGTGCGACGCCCGCTCCCTGTACCGGGCCGCCCTGGAGCTGTACCGCAAGGAGGACCGGCGCTGGTCGGTGCGGCTGCTGGGCCTGCGGGCGGGAAAGCTGGTAGAGGCCAGCGGGGCCCAGCTGAGCTTTTTTGACCGAACCGAGGGACTGGAACGGGAAGAGCGGCTGGAGACCGCCGTGGATGCCCTGCGGGAACGCTTCGGCGGGGGAAGCGTGCGCCGCGGCACCGCGTTGGAAACAAAAAACCGGGACAAGAAGTGAGGCGCGGCCCGCTTCGGATGGATGGACAAAGGCGGTAATGGTCATGGACATGTTTGAAAAACTGGAAATTCTCACCGACGCGGCCAAGTACGACGTGGCCTGCACCTCCAGCGGGGTGGACCGGGCAGGCCGGCCGGGAACTGTGGGCAACGCGGTCAAGGCGGGCATCTGCCACAGTTTTGCCGCCGACGGCCGCTGCATCTCCCTTTTGAAGGTGCTCATGTCCAACGACTGCGCCTATGACTGCGCCTACTGCGTCAACCGCCGCTCGCTGGAGTGCCGCCGGGCCACCTTCTCCCCAGAGGAGCTGTGCCGCCTGACCATGGAGTTCTACCGCCGCAACTACATCGAGGGGCTGTTCCTCAGCTCGGCGGTGCTGGAAAATCCTGACAACACCTGCGAGCGGATGCTGGCGGTGCTCAAGCGCCTGCGCCAGGTGGAGCGGTTTGGCGGGTACATCCATGTAAAGGCCATCCCCGGGGCCTCTCCCCAGCTGACCTACCAGCTGGGCCTGTACGCCGACCGCATGAGCGTCAACATCGAGCTGCCCTCTCAAAAGAGCCTGAAGCTGCTGGCGCCCCAAAAGAGCAAGGAGAAAATCCTGTCCCCCATGGGGCTCATCCGGGACGGCATCCAGGAAAACAGCCACGCCCTGGCAGCTTACCGCCACGCGCCCCAGTTCGTCCCTGCCGGGCAGTCCACCCAGATGATCATTGGCGCCACCCCCGAAAGTGACCGGCAGATCCTGCGGCTGACCGAGGGGCTCTATCAAAAATTCGGGCTGAAGCGGGTGTTCTACTCCGCCTACATGCCCGTGGTCAGCGACCGGAACCTGCCCGCCCGGAACACCCCGCCTCCCCTGCTGCGGGAGCACCGGCTCTACCAGGCGGACTGGCTCCTCCGGTTCTACGGCTTCACCGCCGCGGAGATCTTAGACGAGGAGGCCCCGGACTTTGACCCCCTGCTGGACCCCAAATGCTGCTGGGCGGTTCGCCACATGGAGCTCTTCCCCCTAGAGGTGAACAGCGCCCCCTATGAAATGCTGCTGCGGGTGCCGGGCATTGGGGTGAAGAGCGCCCGGCGCATCCGGGCAGCCCGGCGGTATGCCAAACTGGACTTCCCCGATCTGAAAAAACTGGGGGTGGTGCTGAAGCGGGCTCGGTTCTTCCTCATCTGCCGGGGAAAGAGCCTCTCCCCCCTGCCCACGGATGACCCGGCGGTCGTTGCGGGGGCCATCCGGGAGGGGTCCCCCTTTCACCGCACCCAGCTGCCGGGGAAAGCGGGCGGAGGGCTGGCCCTGGACCAGCCGGAGCAGCTCTCCCTCTTCGCCCCCACCAAGGAGGATGGTGTAAAATGCCTTACCGGACAAATTTGATCTACCACTACGACGGCTCTTACCAGGGGTTCCTGTGCTGCGTGGCCCAGTGTTTCCAGGCCAAGGAGCTGCCCGTGGACATCCGCGCCCAAGAGGACGAGCAGCAGAGCCTCTTCGGCCGCAGGGACATCCCCACCCGGCTGGACCTGGCCCAGCGGGTGGAGCGGTCCATTCCCCGGAAGATCTCCCCCCAGGCCCACCGCCTGGTGCGGGAGGGGTTTCTCACCTGCCTGCCCCAGCGGGAGATGGCCCTGCTGCGCTTTCTGCTGATGGGCTACAAATACGGCGGGCAGGTGGTCCGGCTCACCACAGAGCCCGTTGTGCACACCCTGGAAAAGGCCGCCCTTGCCCTGCGAAACGAGGCCCACCACACCCTGGAGTTCCTCCGATTTGCCGACTGCGGGGAATTTCTGGCGGCCCGCATCACCCCCAAAAACGCGGTGCTGCCCCTGGTGGCGCCCCACTTCTGCGACCGCCTGCCCAGCGAAAATTTTATGATCTACGACGAGACCCACCAAATGGGCTTTCTCTACCGGGGCCGCGAGGGGCGGGCAGGGGAGTTTTTCCAGGCGGACCAAGTGGAACTGCCGCCGCCCAGCGGGGAAGAGCTCTGCTGGCAGAACCTGTGGAAGGTGTTTTACCGCACCATCGCCGTAGAGGGGCGCCGGAACCCCAAGCTGCGGCAAAGCCTGTGCCCCAAGCGGTTTTGGCCCCTGATGACCGAGCTGGAGGGAGAGCTGGGATAAGCCACCCCAGCGGGAAAATATCCAAAAATAGCGGGAACCCCATCAAAAATCCTTCTTCTATGAGGAATCAAAACGGTTCAGCCAGGCCCTGCACGCCTCCACGCTGCCGGAGGAGGCCATGGACGCCGTCAGCGCCAACCTGTCCATCTTGAAGTCCCCCACCGTCCTGCGCCAGACGGACGGCAGGCTTTGGGCCTGGGAGGGCTGCTGCGACACGGTGGGCAGCTGCCATGGGAGCTGCACCCACGTGTGGAACTACGCCCAGGCCATCCCCCACCTGTTCCCCATGCTGGAGCGCACCTTCCGCAACGCGGAATTCCACGAGGACCAAAACGAGGAGGGGCACCAGGAGTTCCGCTCTGCCCTGCCCATCCGCAAGTCGGGCAACACCTTCCACGCCGCCTCCGACGGGCAGCTGGGGGGCATTATGAAAATGTACCGGGAGTGGCGCATCGGCGGGGACCTGGAGTTCCTGCAGGAGTATTGGCCCCTGATGAAGAAGAGCCTGGATTACTGCATCCGCACCTGGGACAAAAAGCGGGAAGGCGTGCTGAAAGAGCCCCACCACAACACCTATGACATTGAATTCTGGGGCGCGGACGGCATGTGCTCCTCCTTCTATCTGGGGGCCCTGGCGGCCATGAGCCGCATGGGGAAGGCCCTGGGCCAGGACGTCTCCGAGTATGAGGAGCTGTACCGCCGGGGGCGGGAGTATTTGGAGACCCGCCTCTTCAACGGGGAATACTTCTACCAGCAGGTGGAGTGGGAGACCTTGGAGGCCAAGATGGACCTGGAGAAGGAGCCCGCCTCCAGCCGGGCGCTGATGGAGCGGGAAGGCCCCAAGTACCAGTACGGCCAGGGCTGCATCTCCGACGGCGTGCTGGGCGCGTGGATGGCCAAGGTCTGCGGCCTGGGCGACATCCTGGACCCGGAAAAGGTGAAAAGCCACCTGCTCTCCGTGTACCGGTACAACTTCAAGCGGGACCTGAGCACCCACGAGAATCCCCAGCGGCCCGGCTATGCCCTGGGGGATGAGGGGGGCCTGCTGCTGTGCTCCTGGCCCCGGGGCGGGCGGCCCTCCCTCCCCTTCGTGTACAGCGACGAGGTGTGGACCGGCATCGAGCACCAGGTGGCCTCTCACCTGATGATGTTCGGCTGCATGAAGGAGGCGGAGGACATCCTATCCGCCTGCCGCGGCCGGTATGACGGGGAGAAGCGGAACCCCTACGACGAGTACGAGTGCGGCCACTGGTACGCCCGGGCGCTGGCCTCCTATTCCTACCTGCAGGCCTACGGCGGCATGCGCTATGACGCCGTGGGGAAGACCCTGTACCTGAGCTCCCAAAACGCCCAGGAGTTCACCCTGTTCCTGTGCACCGCCACCGGCTACGGCACGGTGACCCTTCGCAACGGGGCCGCAGAGGTCCATGTGGCCAAGGGCCAGATCCCCGTGGAGCACATTGTCATCTCCTGAGCTCCGCCGAACAGACAGGGGGGCTAAAGCGCCGGCCTGAGAAGGCCAGCTCCCCCAGACCGGCAAAAAGCAAAGAGGACCGCTGTCCCAACCGGGACGGCGGTCCTTTCTTTTTTCTCCAGTCAGCCCCGCTCCAGGGCGATGACCCCGGTGCGGGAGATCTCCCGGATGCCGTAGGGGCGCAGCAGGTCCAGCAGCGTCTCGCAGCGCTCGTGCTCCCCGGCGTATTTCAGCGTCACCGTGGACTTGGAGACATCGGCCACCTCGGCCTTCATCAGGGCGGCAATCTCGTTGACCTTGCCCAGGGTGGCGGGGTCGCAGGCCACCTTCACCAGCAGCAGCTCGGCGGTGACAGCGTCCGGCCCCAAGGAGCGCACCTTGATGACCGGGATGACCTTGTTCAGCTGCTTCTCCACCTGTTCCAGGATGTGGTCATCCCCCTGGCCCACAATGGTCATCCGGGACATGGTGGTGTCCTCGGTGGTGCCCACGGCCAGGCTGTCGATGTTGTAGCCCCGCCGGGCGAACAGGCTTACCACCTTAGAGAGCACGCCTGGCTGGTTTTCCACCAGCACGGATAGAGTGTATTTCACGGCAGCATCTCTCCTTTCACACCGAGGGGGTTTCCGGGTCCACCCGGCACACCAGCACATAGGGCCGGGGGGACTGGAGCATTTCCTTTGCCAGGCGCTCCGCCTCCCGGTTGTTTTTGGCCAGGGCGGCGGGGATGCCGTAAGCGCGGCACAACGCCACAAAGTCCGGGTTGCCGTCCATGTGGGTGCCGATGTGGCGCCGGGCGTAGCGGCTGTTCTGATACTCCCGCACCATGCCCAGGCGGCGGTTGTCAAAGACCACGACCTTCAGCGGCGCGTGAGAGGCTGCCACCGTAGCCAGCTCGCACAGGCTCATTTGAAAGGCACCGTCTCCGCACACGGCCAGCACCTGGCGCCGGGGCTTTGCCAGCTTGGCCCCCAAAGCCGCGGGCAGGGCGTAGCCCATGGTGCCCAGGCCCCCGCTGGTGAGGAAGCGCCCCTCCTTCTGGGTGAAGTTGATGGCCGCCCAAATCTGCCCCTGGCCCGGGTCGGCGGTGAGGATGGCGTCCTCCTCCATCATGGCGGAGAGGGCGCGGATGAAGGAGCGGGGCTCCACAGTGTCCTCCCGGTCCTGGCCCCGGGGGACGAACTCCCGCTTGTAGCGCAGAACGCGCTCCACCCAGTCCCGGCACTCCACCGGCTGCACCTTCTCCGCCAGGGCGGCCAGCACCTGCTTCACGTCCCCCACGATGGGCACGTCTACCCGCATGTTTTTGCCGATCTCCGCCGGGTCGATGTCGATGTGGATGACCTTGGCCTGCTCCGCGATCTGGTTGGGCAGGGCAATGGCCCTGTCCCCCACCCGGGCCCCGCACAGGACGATCAGGTCCGCCTCGCCAATGGCCCGGTTGGCGTAGCTGCGGCCGAACTTGCCGATCATCCCCAGGTAGACGGGGCTGTCCATGGGCATGACCCCAATGCCCATCATGGTAGAGACAATGGGGATGCCGCTCTTCTGGGCAAAGGCGGTCATCTCCTCCCGGGCGCCGGAGAGCACCACCCCGCCCCCACAGCAGATAACGGGCCGCTTGGCCTGGGAGATGGCCTCCAGCGCCCGCTTAATCTGCAGGGGGTGGCCCGCCGTTTTGGGCTTATAGCCGGGGATGTCCGCCGCCTCCGGATAGTGGAAGGACTCCGCCAGCGCCTCCTGCACGTCCTCGGGCACGTCGATGAGCACCGGACCCGGCCGGCCCGTGGCGGCGATGTGGAAGGCCTCTTTAAACACCCGGGGCAGGTCCTCCACAGACTTCACCAGGTAGCTGTGCTTGGTGAAGGACTCGCAGGCGCCGGTGATGTCCGCCTCTTGAAACACATCCCGGCCCAGCTGCTCCAGGTTCACCTGGCCGGTGATGGCGACAATGGGGATGGAGTCCATATAGGCCGTGGCAATGCCGGTGATCAAATTGGTGGCCCCGGGGCCCGAGGTGGCCACGCACACCCCCGGCCTGCCGCTGGCCCGGGCATAGCCGCTGGCCATGTGGGCGGCGTTCTGCTCAGAGCGCACCAGCACATGCCGGATGGGGGAATCGTAGAGCGCGTCATAAAAGGGGCAGATGGCCGCCCCCGGATAGCCAAAGAGGATGTCCACCCCCTCTGCCTCCAAACATTTCACCATAATCTCTCCGCCTGTGAGCATCGTTCCCATCTCCCTCAAGCTCCTTCCGGCAGGAAAGAGGCCCCGTCAAAGGTGAGCCCCAGCTGCCCGCCGGAATAGGTATAGCCCTCCCCGCTGGGGGAAAGGCGCATCTCTCCCACGTCGCTGCCCGCCACGCCCTGGGCGGTGCTTTCCGTGGGGGCCAGCACATAGGCGCCCCCTTCCTGGGTGTAGGTCCCGGTGATGAGGGCGGTGCCGTCATAGAAGGTGGCGGCCAGCTGGAAGCTGCCGTCCTGGTACAGGGTGAGGGTGGGCTCGTAGCCCGCCTCCGCCCCGGAATCCTGCTGCACCAAAACCAGCACAGCCTCCTGGGCGCTCTGCTCCCCCTCGCTTTGCGCCCCACTGGAAGCAGGCGCTTCCGAGGCCGGGCTCTCCTCCGGGAGGCTCTGGCTCTGCGGCAGGGCAGCCTGGCTCTCCTGGCTTTGAGGCGCGGCGCTGGAGACCTCATCCTGCCCGCCGCAGGCGGAAAGGCACAGGCCCAATAGGCAGGCGCCGAGGAGGGCGTACAGTCGCTTTTTCATCCTACCCGCCTCCTCACTCAATAGACCGCTGGGCACAGGCGTTTAAGTCCATGCCCGCGGTGTTCCCCGCCAGGAACTCGTAATAGCCCTGGGAGGCGATCATGGCGGCGTTGTCCCCGCACAGGGACTTGTCCGGCAGGTAGAGGGTTAAGCCCCTCTCCCCGGCCAGGCGCTCCAGCTCCCGGCGCAGCAGCCGGTTGGCGGAGACGCCCCCGGCGGCGGCCAGGGTCTTGGCGCCGGTCATCTCCGCGGCCTGGAAGAAGTTCTCCGTCAGGCAGGAGACCACCGCCCGCCGGTAGGAGGCGCACAGATCCGGCACGGAGATCTCCTCTCCCTTTTGCCGGGCGTTGTTCAAAAGGTTCAGCACGGCGGTTTTCAGGCCGGAAAAGCTGAAGTCCAGAGGCGCGCCCTCCACATGGGGGTGGGGCAGCTTGTAGGCGGCAGGGTTCCCCTCCTCGGCGATGCGGTCCATCTCCACCCCGCCGGGGTAGGGGATGCCCATGGCTCTCGCAGCCTTATCAAAAGCCTCTCCCGCGGCGTCATCGCGGGTGCGGCCCAATATTTTCAGCTTTGTATAGTCCTCTACCTGGACGATATGGCTGTGCCCCCCCGACACCACCAGGCACAGGAAGGGGGGCTCCAGCCCCGGGCTGCTCAAATAGTTGGAGGCGATGTGCCCCCGCAGGTGGTGCACCGGGATCAGGGGCAGGCCCGTGGAGAGGGCCAACCCCTTGGCGAAGTTCACCCCCACCAGCAGGGCCCCGATCAGCCCCGGGGCATAGGTGACGGCGATGCCGTCCAGGTCCGCAAGGGACTTGCCCGCCCGGGAAAGAGCCTCCTGCACCACGCCCACAATGGCCTCGCTGTGGCGGCGGGAGGCGATCTCCGGCACCACGCCCCCGTAGATCTTGTGCTCCTCCACCTGAGAGGCGATCACAGAGGAAAGGATGGTTCTGCCGTCCTCCACCAGGGCGGCGGCGGTCTCGTCGCAAGAGCTTTCAATGCCTAACAGGATCATGCTTCACCCTCCTTGGGAAACCGCCGGGTGAGGATGAGGGCGTCCTCGGTGGGGTCGTTGTAAAAGTTCCGGCGGCGGCCCTCCTCCGCAAAGCCCAGCTTGGTGTAAAGCCCCACCGCCGCCCGGTTGGAGGGGCGCACCTCCAGGGAGATGAACTCGGCCCGCTGGCGCCGGGCCTCTGCGGCCAGCGCCTCCACAATGGCCGAGCCCACCCCCTTGCGCCGGTGATGGCCGAACACGGCGATGTTGTCGATGTAGCATTCCATGTGGGAGCAGTGCATGCCCCCATAGCCCAGAATCTTGTCCCCGTCCACCGCGGTGACAAAATAGGCCCGGGGGTTGTCCACCTCGTCCTCCAAAGCCTTCCGGCTCCAGGGGCGGGAGAAGCAGAGCTTTTCCAGCTCCGCCAGAATCTCACAGTGCTCCTTCTCCATTTTCACAATCTGCATAGGTCTCTTCTTCTATCCTTTCCACACTCTGCGGGTTTCCATGTGCAACACAGCTATTATAAACTGTGAGGCGGCAAAACTCAAGGAAGGGCGGCAAATTTCTGAGAAGCCGCCCCCCAGCGCAAAGAACGCGCCACCCTGCTGCCGCAAGGTTCTGCGGCGCAGCGGCAGCGCGTTCCTGGGCTCAAGGGATGGGCCCTTGTTTTCCCGGGGCGCAAGCCCTTGTCAGGGCTGGGGCCGGTTCCCCCTTTGGAAGGGAGGGGGCTGCAGGGTGTTGTCAAACACCAGCAGCCGGGTGACAAAGTCCTCGTAAAAGGTCTCCAGCTGCTGGCACAGCTTGTCCCGGCAGGCCCGGTAGACCTCAAGGCCCTCCCCATAGGGGTCGGCAATGTACTTGGGAATGTAGATCTTTGTCTGGGGCACGCCTGCCTGGCCCAGTATGTAGCCGTGGGTCTTGGACATGGGGAAGTACAGGTCCCACACAGGCAGCTCCTCCCCCGTAATGCGCCGGGCGGTGTGCTCGGAGATATCCACCCCAATCTCCCGGCAGGCAGCCACCGCGTTTTCTGAAACGGGCATGCCGTCCACCGCCGAAAGCCCCGCGCTTTGGCACAGCACCCGCTCTTCCATGCCCCGCTCCTGCATCATTTTGCGGAAGATCCCCTCCGCCATGGGGCTCCGGCAGGTGTTGCCGGTGCACACAAACAAGATTTTCAATCCAATCTCTTCCTTTCTATAAGGCCATCCGGGCCGGGCCCGGCGTTATAGTCTCTCATACACCAAAAAGTCAAAGGCGATCTCCGTTTGGAAGGCCCCGGCCTCTTGCAGGCGCTTTACGCCCTCCACGCCGGTTTTCCAATAATAGGGGGTCATGGCGAACAGGTCCATGGCCGCCTCCCCATCCGGGAGGGAGATCTCATCCCGGACCTGCTCCCGCCGGACAAAGCGGAAGCCCTCATAGGCCGTCTCCCGGTGGGGGTTCTCATAGGGCGCCTCATACAGGATCTCTTTCAGGCCGTACAGGTGCCTCTCCCCCGGCACCGCGTAGAGGAAGAAGCCCCCGGGCTTCACCACCCGGGCAAACTCCGCCTGTGCCAGGGGGGAGAACACATCTGTCAGCAGGTGGACGCTCCCCGTCCCCAGGGGGATGGCAAAGGAGCTGGCCACCGCAAAGGGGATGCCCTTGTGCTTTCCCGCGGCGGCCTTTACCGCCAGCTTGGAGATATCGAACCCGCAGACCCGGGCCCGGGGCAGGGCCTTCCCCAGCCCGGCGGTGTAGTAGCCCTCCCCGCATCCGGCATCGCAGAGGGCCAAGCCCTCCCCGGCCGGGCTCCCCAGCTGGGAAGCGCACTCCGCGGCCAGGCGGCACAAAGCCTGCCGGAAGGGTTCATAATAGCCCGCCTCCAAAAAGCGGCGGCGGCTCTCCACCATCTCCCGGCTGTCCCCCGGGAGCTTGGCGTGCATCTTGTTCACCGGCAGCAGGTGCACATACCCCTGGCGGGCCACGTCGAAGCTGTGGCCCTGGGGGCACACCGCCCGGTGCTCCTGCCGGGCCAGGGGCCCGCCGCACAGGGGGCAGCAAAAGCACATCTCCTCCATGGGCTCACTCCTTGGCCTCGAACCAGGTGCGGCCAGAGCCCGCCTCCGCCACCATGGGCACGGAGAGGCTCACCGCCCCCTCCATCTCCTCTTGGAGGATGCGCTCCACCTGCTCCCGCTCCTCTGGGGGGCACTCCACGATGAGTTCGTCGTGGACCTGGAGGATGAGCCTGCCCTGCAGGCCCTCCCGGGCCAGGCGGTCGCTGACCCGGATCATGGCGATTTTGATGATGTCCGCCGCCGCCCCCTGGATGGGCATGTTCCGGGCCACCCGCTCCCCAAAGGCCCGCATGTTGAAGTTGCCGCTTTTCAGCTCGGGCAGATAGCGCCGCCGGCCGAAAAGGGTCTCCACATAGCCCTGCTCTTTGGCCTGTTCCACCACCCGCTTCATATAGGCGTCCACGCCGGAGTAGTTCTTCAGGTACTCCTTGATATAGTCGTCCGCCTCTTTGCGGGTGACGCCGATATCCTTGGACAGGGAGAAGGCCCCAATGCCGTAGACGATGCCGAAGTTGACGGCCTTGGCCTTGGAGCGCATGTCCTTGGTGACCATGTCCACGGGCATTTGGAACACGCGGGCCGCCGTGGCAGTGTGGATGTCCCGCCCCTCTAAAAAGTCCTCCTTCATGGCGGCGTCATCCGCCACATGGGCCAGCACCCGCAGCTCAATCTGGGAGTAGTCCGCGTCCACCAGCAGGCCGTGCTCCGAGGCGAAGAACTTCCGCAGCTCCCGGCCGATGGGGGTGCGCACGGGGATGTTCTGCAGGTTGGGCTCGGCGCTGGAGATGCGCCCGGTGCGGGTCTCCGTCTGGTTGAAGGTGGAGTGCACCCGCCCGTCCGGGCCGATGACCTTCAGCAGCCCGTCGCAGTAGGTGGATTTCAGCTTGGCCACGGTGCGGTAGCGCAGCACCTTGTCCACCACCGGGTGGAGCAGCCGCAGCTCCTCCAGCACGTCGGCGTTGGTGGACCAGCCGCTCTTGGTCTTTTTCCCGTGGGGCAGGCCCAGCTTGCCGAACAACGCCTCTCCCAGCTGCTTGGGGGAGTTGATGTTGAACTCGTACCCCACCTCTTCAATGATCTCGCCGTGGAGCTGGTTCACCTGGGCCTCCAGCTCCTTGCCGTAAGCCTGGATGCTCTCCTTGTCCACATAGAAGCCGATGTGCTCCATCTGGGCCAGCACAAAGCTGAGGGGGATCTCGATGGCCTCCAGCAGCTCCTGCTGGCTGTTCTCCGCAATGGCCTGTTCCAGGGCCTGGCACAGCCCCGGCATGGCCGCCCCAAAGCGCAGCTCCGGCTCCTCGAAGTCCGCCAGGGCCACGCCGTACTCGGCGCAGAGGCGCTCCACGTCGTAGCCGGAGGCAGAGGGGTTCAAAAGATACCCCGCCAGGGCCGTGTCCATGCGGACGGCCTCCATCTTGCAGCCCAGTTCCAGGGCCCGGCGGTGGAGGGGCTTGGTGTCATAGGTGTATTTCTGGATGCGGTCATTCTTGAAGAAGGCCCGCAGGAAGGCCTCGTCGGGCTTTACCCGGTGGACCTCCCCCTTGTGGGCAAACACCAGGCTGGCCAGCTCCCCCGCCTCCCACTGGGCGTAGAAATATGCTTCTCCCGCGTCCTCCAGCATGGGCAGCAGGGGGGCGCCGTCCTCATAGTCCTTCTGGCCGGGGCGCTCCGCGGCGGGGGCTTCCTCCTGGGGCTGGGCGTTTAAGGACAGGCCGAACTTGTCCAGCAGGGAGAACAGCTCCAGCTTCACCATCAGGGCGGCGGCCTTCTGGGGGTCGCCCTCCCCCTTTTCATAGTGGGAAAGGTCGGTGTCGATGGGGGCGTCCCGGCGGATGGTGCCCAAATCGTAGCTCAAAAAGGCGTTGTCCCTGGACTTCTCCAGTTTGGCCTTCATGGCGGGCTTGATGTCCAGCTCCTCCAGGTGGTCGTAGAGATACTGCAGGCTGCCAAACTTCTGGATAAGCTCCCCGGCGCCCTTGGGGCCAATGCCCGCCACCCCGGGGATGCAGTCGGAGGAATCCCCCTGGATGGCCTTCAGGTCGATCATCTGGCGGGGGGTGACGCCGTACTCTTCTTGAATCTTCTCCACATCGTAGAGGGTGACCTGGGGCTGGCCGAACTTGGTGGTGGCCAGCCGCACCGAGGTGGAGTCAGACACCAGCTGCAGGCTGTCCCGGTCCCCGGTGGCGATGAGGCACTGGCTGCCCTCCCGCTCGCAGGCGGCGGCCAGGGTGCCCAGGATGTCGTCGGCCTCCCACCCCTCGCAGGAGACAATGCGGTAGCCCAGGTCAGTGAGCAGCTCCTGCAGCACCGGCAGCTGCTGGGCCAGTTCCTCCGGCATGCCCTTGCGGTTTGCCTTGTACCCGGCGTAGGCCTTGTGGCGGAAGGTGGGGGCCTTGCGGTCAAAGGCGATGGCCACCCCGCCGGGGGCGGTCTCGTCCAGCAGCTTTTTCAGCATGGTGAGAAAGCCGTAAATGCCGTTGGTAAAGTCCCCGGCCTTGGTGGTGAGCAGCTTGATGCCGTAAAAGGCCCGGTTCAAAATGCTGTTGCCGTCCAATACTAATAGTTTCATAACGTGGGGCTCCTTTTCACAATACAATACAGGGACTATCCTTCCCCTTGGTTTGCCGCGTACACATGGGCCAGCAGCTGGTCCAAATCCGCCAGCGTGCACAGCTCTCCCGCCCGGCGGCGGAACTGGGCCGCCCCCCGCAGGCCGTGGAGATACCACCCCACATGCTTGCGGGCCTCCCGCAGGGCCCGGTCCTCCCCTTTCAGGGCGCAGAGGGCGTCTATGTGGCGCTTGATGACCACAATGCGCTCCGCCACCCCCGGCGGGGGGATGAGGGTGCAGGAATCGGTGAGATAGGCGTTGATCTGCCGGAACACCCAGGGGTTTCCCAGGGCGCCCCGGCCCACCATCACCAGGTCGCAGCCGGTCTCTGCCAGCAGCCGGGCGGCAGAGGGGCCGTCGGTCACATCCCCGTTGCCGATGACCGGCACCTGCACCGCCTGCTTCACCTGGCGGATGATGTCCCAGTCTGCCTGGCCCATGTACATCTGGTCTTTCGTCCGGCCGTGGACCGCAATGGCGGCAGCCCCCGCCTCTTCGCAGGCCTTGGCCACCTCCACGGCGTTTTTGTGGTCCTTGTCCCACCCGGCCCGGATCTTCACGGTGACGGGCAGGTCCGTGTTCCGCTTCACCGCGGCCACAATGGCGGCGCACTTGGCCGGGTCCTTCATCAGGGCGCTGCCCGCGCCGTTGCCCGCCACCTTGGGCACGGGGCAGCCCATGTTGATGTCAATGCCCGCCGGGCCGGACTCCGCCGCCTTGCGGGCCGCCAGGCCAAAGTCGAAGGGGTCGCTGCCAAAAAGCTGCAGGAACACCGGTCCCCGGTCTCCTGAGGTATCCGCCAGCCGGGCGGTCTTTTCATAGCTGTATTGAATGGCCTTGGCGCTGACCATCTCCGTGACGGTGTAGGCCGCGCCAAACTCCGCGCACAGGCGGCGGTAGGCGGCGTCGGTGACCCCCGCCATCGGGGCCAGGGCCGCCCGGCCCGTGATCTCAATGTTGCCGATACGCATGATGTGATCTCCTGATCTCCTTCCAATTTTCGTGGGACAGCGGACGGTTTCCCCTTTCCCCAACGGGGACCGGCAAAACCGTCTTAGAGCGGGCGCCCCTCCCGCTTTATGCAGGCCACAAAGCCTGTCCTTCAAATTTTCCCAGCAGGGCCGAAGGTGGGGAAATGGACAAGTGAAGAGAATCTTCAGGTTTTAAGCGCCTCCTGGCACTTGACCACATGGGCAAGTGAAGCGCTTTTTGGCGCGCGATTTGAAGCGCGCTCATCCATTTCTTGCATTTTCTTCCTAGAGAGAGCCCTGTCCTTACTGGGATTTTACTTTAACAAGTTAATTCGTTACCACTTTAATCGTCCATGTGGTCAAATGCCGGAACCCGCATAAACACTGGGTTTTTGGCTCACTTGTCCATTTCCATTTCTCCGGCCCTGCCCCCTGTGTTTTGGGCAAGAGCCGGCCAGGGGCTTCAGCCCCGCTTCTTTTTCCGGGGCCCCTTCTCCGGCAGCACCTTGGAAAACACCAGCTGGGAGCTCTCCGAAAATTTCAGGCCCGCCTCCCGGGTGTAGTCCTGCTCCTCGATGGTCAGGCCGTAGCTGGGCAGGAACTGGTCCATAAAGTAGTCCGCCTCTGGCAGCCCCATGTCCCGGATGGCCTGGGTGATGGTCTGCTCCGCCTTGGAGAAGTCCCGGTTGCCGCTGATGCGCTCCTCCACGCACTTGATGACCGCGGAGATCTTGTCCGCCGCCTTCACCAGGGGCTTTAAGGCCTCGTCCTGGGGGCCGCTCATGGTCATAATCTTCCGGTACTCCTCCCGCAGCTCCTCTGGCAGCATGGAGACCAGGTGCTCCACCGCCATGTCCTCCACCTCGCCGTAAGCCCTGCGGATCTCCTCAGAGTGGTACTTCACCGGCGTGGGCATGTCCCCGGTGATGATCTCCGGCGCGTCGTGGAACACGGCCAGCAGGGCGGCCCGCTCTGGGTTGTAGCTTTTGCCGAACTTCTGGTTGCCCACTGTGGCCAGGGCGTGGGCAATCAGCGCCACCTCCAGGCTGTGCTCGCAGATGTTCTCGCTGCGGGTGTTGCGCATCAAGCCCCAGCGGTTGATGTATTTCATGCGGGAAAGCATGGCGAAAAACGGGTACAAGCGGGCTCCCTCCATTCTCTGGTTTCACAGCTCCCGGCAAGGGGTTCTCGCCGGACTTTTTTATTATACAATATTTTCCCCCTCTTTTGTTACCAAATTGCAATCTTTTTCTTTCTTCTTTTGCCCCAAGGGCCTTTCCGCCGAAAAAGTGCTTTATCCCCCCTGGTTTCTGTGCTATAATGGGAGTACTTATAGGCAGGCGGGCGCTCCGCCTTGCCTGAATCCGGTTCGGAGGTACGCGCTTTTATGGAATCTCTCAAAGAAAAAAAAGGGGGCTTTCGGAACAACTACTTTCTGAAAGCCTTTTTCCTGGGGCTTGGCCTCTCCTTTTTGGTGTTCATCCCCTTTATTGTGGTGGACGGGGGCCGCTTCCTCTTTTACGGGGACTTCAACGTCCAGCAGGTGCCCTTTTACCGCCTGGCCCACGACGCCGTGCGCTCTGGCAACCTGGGGTGGAGCCACCTGACAGACCTGGGCGCCAACTTCATCGGCTCTTACAGCTTCTACCTGCTGGGCAGCCCCTTCTTCTGGCTGACCATCCCCTTCCCCTCGGAATGGGTGCAGTATTTGATGGGGCCGCTGCTCATTTTAAAGTTTGCCTGCGCCACCCTTACCGGCTATGTCTACATCCACCGCTACACCAAAAACCGGGACTCCGCCCTGATTGCGGCGGTGCTTTACGCCTTTTCAGGCTTTTCCATTTACAATATTTTCTTCAACCATTTCCACGAGGCCATCGTCTTCTTCCCCCTGCTGCTGGCCGCCCTGGATGAGTACATGGCCACCCGCCGCCGGGGCCTGTTCGCCCTGGCGGTGGCCGCCTGCTGCGTGGTGAACTACTACTTCTTCGTGGGCATGGTCACCTTTACGGTCATCTACTTCTTCCTGCGGCTGCTGTGCAAAAGCTGGCGCATCTCCCTAAAGGATTTCCTGCTGCTGGCCCTGGAGGCCGTGCTGGGGCTGGGGCTTGCCTGCGTGCTGCTGGTGCCCTCGGTGCTGGTGGTGGTGCAGAACTACCGCACCTCCAGCTACATCAACGGCTGGAACGCCGTGCTCTACAACCAGAACCAGCGCTACCTGCACATTCTCAGCTGCTTCTTCTTCCCGCCGGACCTGCCCGCCCGGCCCAATTTCACCCCGGACTCCGGCTCTAAGTGGGCCTCTCTGGGGGCGTGGCTGCCCCTCTTTGGCATGACGGGGGTGATTGGCTGGCTGCAGCTGCGGCGCAAGCACTGGCTGAAAAAGCTGCTGTGGGTCCTGTTCCTCATGGCGGTGGTGCCCTTCCTGAACTCCTCCTTCCAGATGATGAACAGCTCCTTTTACGCCCGGTGGTACTACATGCTCACCCTGATGATGGCCATGGCCACGGTGCTGGCCCTGGAAAACGAGCGCGTCAACTGGAAGCGCTCCATCACCTGGTGTTTGGTCATCACCCTGGCCATTACGGTGGTCATCGGCTTTATGCCCACCCTGGAGACCACCGACGGCCAGGAGACGGTCACCTTCGGCCTGGAGGACTACCCCACCCGCTTCTGGAGCTATGTGGCCATCGCCCTGGTCTCCCTGGCGGGGGTGGTGTACCTGTTCTGCTTCTGCCGCAGGCACAAAAAGGCCTTTTTCCGCTCTACCCTCATTGGGGTCTCCCTGGTCTCTGTGTTCTACTCCATCTTCTTCATCGCCCTGGGCAAGACCCAGTCGGAGTACACCTGGGACCATTTGATCCCCTATTCCCTCAACGGCGGAAAGGACATCGACCTGACGGACCTGCGGGAGTGCCGCTCGGACTTTTACGAGTCCCTGGACAACGCCGGCATGTTCTGGGAAATCCCCACCATCCAGGCCTTCCACAGCGTGGTGCCCGGCTCTTTGATGGAGTTTTACGACTCCATCGGCGTGCAGCGGGACGTGGCCTCCCGGCCCACCACGGCCCATTACGGCATTCGCGGGCTTTTAAGCGTGCACTGGCTGTTTGACGACGACCACGACGACGCTTACTTTGCGGGGGAGGATTCCTCCAACCCCTCTATGCCCGGCTTTGCCTATTACGGCAACGCCAACGGCTTTGACATTTGGGAGAACCAGTATTATATCCCCATGGGTTTCTCCTATGACTACTACATCACCCGCAGCGAGTACAACGCCCTGAGCGAGGGCGGCGAGGACACCATTGGCGACCGGGAGCTCAGCATGCTGCGGGCCGTGGTCATCGAGGATGACCGGGTGCCCTATTACGAGGGCATTCTGGAGCACCTGCCCGAGGATATGCGCGTCTTCAACGAGGAGGACTACCTGCAGGACTGCCAGGACCGGGCCGCCTCTGCCTGCTCCTCCTTCCAATACACCAACACCGGCTTCACCGCCCAGCTGGACTCTGACAAGGAGCAGCTCATCTTCTTCAGCGTGCCCTACGAGGCGGGCTGGAGCGCCACCGTCAACGGGGAGCCCGCCGCCATTGAACGGGTGAACGTGGGCTTTATGGCCGTGGTGGTCCCCGAGGGGGAAAGCGTCACCATTGAGTTCACCTACCACACGCCCGGCATGGCCCTGGGCTTTGGCATCACCCTGGTGTCCCTGGCGGTGCTGGTGGCCTACCTCACCCTGATGAACCGGGTGCGCCCCCGGCCCCAGCCCCAGCGGGGGCCCAGCATGCTGCGGGTGGGCCGGTTCTCTCAGTACGCCAAAAGCCGCCACGCCTCCTTCCGGCGCCCCGGGGCCATGACGCCCCATGTGCAGCGGGAAGCCGCCGTGCCGGAAGAGGACCCGCCCCCCAAGGAGGCCCCTCCCCCGCCCGGCGATGAGGCGCCGCCCGTCAACGACCCGGACCAAAGGTCCTTGGAATAAAGGAGAGATCGTATGGAAGCCACCGTATATTTTGTCATCCCCTGCTACAACGAGGAGGCCGTGCTGCCCGAAACCACCCGCCGCATGACGGACAAGCTCAACGCCATGCGGGCCGCCGGCCTTATCGGAGAAAAGAGCCGCATTCTCTATGTGGATGACGGCAGCAAGGACAGAACCTGGGAGCTGGTCTCCCAATTCAACCGGGAAAACCCCTGGGTAGAGGGGGTAAAGCTCAGCCACAACCGGGGCCACCAGCACGCCCTGCTCTGCGGCCTGATGAGCGCCCTGCCCCGGTGTGACGCCGCCATCAGCATGGACGCGGACCTGCAGGACGATATCGACGCCCTGGACCAGTTTGTAAAGAAGTTCCAAGAGGGCTGCGACGTGGTTTACGGCGTGCGCAACAAGCGGGACACGGACACCTGGTTCAAGCGCACCACCGCCGAGGGCTTCTACAAGGTGATGCAGCTGCTGGGCGTGGATGTGGTGTTTAACCACGCGGACTACCGCCTGATGAGCAAGCGCGCCCTGGAGGCCCTCTCCGAGTACAAAGAGGTCAACCTGTTCCTGCGGGGCATTGTGCCGCTGATCGGCTACCGCAGCGACTACGTCTATTACGACCGCCACGAGCGCTTCGCCGGAGAGAGCAAGTACCCCCTGAAGAAGATGCTCTCCTTCGCCCTGGACGGCATCACCAGCTTCAGCGTGAAGCCCTTAAAGCTGATCTCCAACCTGGGCATCCTCATCTCGGTGCTGAGCATTCTCGGCCTGCTCTACGCCCTGATCTCCTACTTTGCCGGCTGGGCTGTCACAGGCTGGACCGCCATTGTTTGCTCCATCTGGCTTTTGGGCGGCCTGCAGATGCTCTGCCTGGGGGTTGTGGGGGGCTATATCGGCAAGATCTACAGCGAGGTAAAGGCCCGCCCCCGCTACCGGGTGGAGGAGTATCTGGAAAACCCCGGGGAGAAGAAGCCGTAAGGCCCTCCCATCGAAAAGCGCGCCCTCCCCGCGCACGAAATAGAAAACAGAAAAAGCCTGTCCCCCTTCCCGGGAGGACAGGCTTTTTGCGCGCGTTCTACATCTGGGGTTCTCGCTTTACACGTGGAGCAGGGGCACGCTCTTCCGGCAGGCCTCAATCTCCTCTGTGGTGGGCAGGGCGGGGATGGCCCCGGTCTTGGTGGCGCAGGTGGACCCAGCCGCGTTGGCGAAGTCCAGGAAATCCCCCAGCTCCTCCGGAGAGAGCTGGTCCGGCCGCTTCCCAGAAAGGATCACCTTGGCCAGCAGCGCCCCAAAGAAGCTGTCGCCAGAGCCGGTGGTGTCCTTCACTTTGGTGTCATAGGTGGGCTTCTCCAAGGTGAGGCCGGGCGCAAAGGCCTTGCAGCCCCGGGCGCCCAAGGTGACCACCACCAGGGAGACCCCCTGCTCCAACAGGGCCCAGGCCCCTTCTTCCACCACTTCTTTCCCGGTGAGAAGCTCCAGCTCCTCCCCAGAGATCTTCATAATGTCCGCCTTGGGCACCAGGCTCTTCATCTGGGCCACACCCTCCGCCTCGCGGCCCTTCCACAGGGGCGGCCGCCAGTTGGGGTCATAGGAGGTGATCTTCCCCAGCGCGCGGGCATGGTCCACCAGCTGGTGCACCGCGCTGCGGGAGGGCTCCGCCGTCAGCAGCAGAGAGCCGAAGCACAGCAGCTTGCACTCCTCCACAATGGACAGGTCCGTCTCCGCAAAGGAGAGGCGGGTGTCCGCGCCGGGGTTGCGGTAAAAGCTGAAGTCCCGGTCGCCCTCGGGGCTCAGCTGCACAAAGGCCAGGGTGGTGGCGTAGTCCGGGTCCTGCGAGAGGCCCCGGGTGTCCACGCCGCAGCCCTTCAAGGTGTCCGCCAGGAAACCGCCGAACATATCCAGGCCCACCCGGCCCAGAAAGCCGGCGCTCACCCCGGCCCGGTGGGCCTGCACCGCCACGTTGGCGGGGGCGCCCCCGGGATTGCGGGCAAAGAGGAGCCTTCCGTCCTCCGTCTCCCCCACGGGGGTAAAGTCGATCAGGAGCTCGCCCATTGAAACAAGGTCCGCCATATAGAAAACCACCTTTCCAGGAAAATCTCTTACCCTTATCATACCGTTTTTCCGCCCTCTTGTAAATGGAAAAATCCCCGAAAAAGGGCGGGCCCAAGCAAAAAGGACCGTCCCCGCAGGGGGACCGTCCTCTTTTTCCATCTTACTTTTTCGCCTTGCTGGCGGGCGCGGCAGGCTTCTTAGAGGCGGGCTCCGCCTTCTGCAGGGCCTTGGGGGCCTCTTCCTGCTTCTTCATGGCCTTGGCGGGCTCTGCCTTCAGGGCCTTCTCCTCCGCCTTGGCCTCCACCGCTTTGGGAGCGGCGGCCTTTTTCTCCGCGGCCTTGCGGGGGGCGCGCTTGGCGGGAGCGGCCTTTTCCACAGCCTTCTCCTCCGCCTTGGGGGCCGCCTTCTTCGGGGCGGTCTTGCGCACGGTCTTGGCAGGGGCCTTCTCCTGGATGGAGACAAACTTCCACTGCTGGCCCTCGCCCTCTACGCTCTCCCAAATCTGGGCGGGGGCGCCGTCCTCACTGCTCATGTCCACAATGTCCAGCGCCTTGCCGGAGTGCACGTTGACGATCTTCTTATAAGTAGAGCTCACGTTGACCAGCTGCCACAGCTGGCTTTCGCCGCCCACATCTTCCCAGGTCTGGGCCCAGGTGCCGTCGGCGGTGCCGCCCTGCATCACATCCAAAACCTTGCCGCAAGCCTTGTTGAAAAGCTTGATGCCGCCCTCTGCCTCCACAGAGGTCCAGATCTGGGCGTCGGCCTTAACAGGCTCTCTCTGCTCCACGACCAGGCCGTTGTCCAGGCCGGTGGCCTGCAGGGCCTTGCCGCTTCTGCGGTTCACGATCATAAATTCCGCTGTTTTTTTGCCAGCCATGTGTGAAACATCCTTTCTATACCTTCTAAAGAATCATGTTACGAAAGCGATCTTGCCTGCATTATATTCTTTTCCAGCGTTCCTGTCAAATCCCCGCAGGCCGCGAAAAACCTGGTTTTTTGCCGTTTGCGGGGGGATCTGCCGCCGCTTTTTGGCTATATTTTGGAAGCTGCGGGAGGCCCGGTGCTCTGAAATTGTGGAAAAGCGGAAATTTTCTGAAAATATGGCCCGCACTTGCTTGGAAACGGCTATTTCATGGTGTATACTGGATATATTCACTGGAACGAAAAGGGGGAATCCGTTTGAATCGAGACCGCGAACCACGCCGGGCCGCGCCTTCGCCCGCCCGCCGTGCCGCACCGGTGGGGCGCTTCCACCCCGACCCGCGGGTGGGCCTCTCGGGAGAGCAGGTGCGGCAGCGGGTGCAGCAGGGCCTGCACAACGGCATCAGCGGCATCAAAACCAAAACCGAGGGCCAGATCATCCGGGAGAACGTGTTCACCTTCTTCAACATCCTCAACTTTGCCCTGGCCGCCGCGGTCATCCTGGTGGGCTCCTTCCGCAGCGCGGTGTTCCTGGGGGTTATTTTCGCCAACATCTTCATCGGCTCCTTCCAGAGCATCCGGGCCAAGCGCACCCTGGACAAGCTCTCCATCGTCTCCGCCCCCAAGGCCGCTGTCCTGCGGGAGGGCGTGAAAAAGGAGATCCCCGTGGAGCAGGTGGTTTTGGACGACATCCTGGTGCTCTCGGCGGGGAACCAGATCTGCTCTGACGCTGCGGTGGCCGCCGGGGAGTGCGAGGTCAACGAGTCCCTCATCACCGGGGAATCGGACCCCATTCTCAAGCGCCCGGGGGACAGCCTGCTCTCCGGCAGCTTTGTGGTCAGCGGCAGCGTTCACGCCCAGGTGGAGCATGTGGGCGCGGGGAACTACGCCACCAAGATCGCCGGGGACGCCAAGTACATTAAAAAGCGCAACTCCGAGATCATGGACTCTATCGACCGCATCGTCAAGTGGGTGGGCTTCGGCATTCTGCCCATTGGGGCCCTGCTGTTCTGGAAGCAGTTCTTCGTGCTGGGGGACACCCTGCAGAACTCGGTGGTGAGCACCACCGCCGCCATGGTGGGCATGATTCCCGAGGGGCTGGTGCTGCTGGTGAGCGTGTGCTTTGCCGTCAGCGTGGTGAAGCTCTCCGCCCGCAAGACTTTGGTGCGGGACCTGTACTGCGTGGAGACCCTGGCCCGGGTGGACACCCTGTGCCTGGACAAGACCGGCACCATCACCGAGGGCACCATGCAGGTGGACGAGCTGGTGCCCTTTGCGGGCGTATCCGAGCAGGACATGGCCGCCGCCCTCTCGGCCCTGGTCTCCAACCTCAGCGACGGCAACCCCACCTCCCTGGCCATTCAGGAGCGCTTTCCAGAGCCAAGCCCCTGGCGGGCCAGGGACCTGGTGCCCTTCTCCTCCGCCCGCAAATGGAGCGGCGCTTTCTTCCCCGGCCGGGGCTCCTACGTCATGGGCGCGGGGGAATTTATCCTGGGCGGCGGCTTTTCCGCCATCCGGGAGCAGGTGGAGGGCTACTCCCAGCAGGGGCAGCGGGTGCTGCTGCTGGCCCGCAGCCCCCAGCCCTTTGCGGACAAAGAGCTGCCGGAGAAGCTGGAGCTTATGGGCCTGGTGCTCTTGAGCGACAAGATCCGCCGGGAGGCCCCCCGCACCCTGCGGTACTTTGCCGACCAGGGGGTGGATTTGAAGGTCATCTCCGGGGACAACGCCGTCACCGTGGCCCACATCGCCCGGAAGGCGGGGCTGGAAAACGCGGACAAGTATGTGGACGCCACCACCCTGCGCACCGAGGAGGACATCCGCCGGGCGGTGAGTGAGTACTCCGTCTTCGGCCGGGTGACCCCCCAGCAGAAGCTCAGCTTCGTCAAGGCATTGAAGGCCCAGGGCCACACGGTGGCCATGACCGGCGACGGCGTCAACGACGTGCTGGCCTTGAAGGAGGCGGACTGCTCCATCGCCATGGCCTCCGGCAGCGACGCGGCCCGCACCGTCTCCAGCCTGGTGCTGCTGGACTCCAACTTCGCCTCCATGCCCGTGGTGGTGCAGGAGGGCCGCCGGTCCATCAACAACCTGCAGCGCTCCAGCGCCCTGTTCCTCTCCAAGACCATTTTCTCGGCGCTGATCGCCGTGCTGTTCATCTTCATCAACTACAGCTACCCCTTCCAGCCGGTGCAGCAGACGCTGATCTCCACCCTGACCATCGGCACACCCTCCTTCATCCTGGCCTTAGAGCCCAACAAAGAGCGGCTGCGGGGCAAATTCATCTTAAACGTCATCCGCCAGAGCATCCCGGCGGCCCTGACCATGACCGCCAACATCGTGCTGCTGTGCGCCCTCAGCGAGCCCTTGGGCCTTTCCAACCCGGATATGTCCACCCTGGCGGTAATCCTCACCTGCCTGACGGGCTTTATCATGCTCTTTAAGGTGAGCACCCCCTTCAACGGCCTGCGGGGCGCCCTGTTCGGGGTGCTGCTCTCCGGCTTTGTGGCCTCGCTGCTCTTCCTGCGGGACTTCTTCGCCCTGACAAACCTGACCATGCCCATGCTCATCGCCCTGGCCCCCATGCTGCTGTTCGCCATTGTGATGATGCTGGCCCTGCTCCACTTTGTGGACCACATCATCGCCAATGCCCAAAGCCCCCTGCGGCAGCTGGGCAAGCGCAAGGGGCGGCGGCACAAAACCCACTGAACCCTGCGGAGGAACGCTATGCTGAAAACCATCCCCACCCCAGCCATGCTGGAGGAGCTTTTGGGCCCGGCGCTGTATGCGGCTTGGCAGGCGCTGTGCCAGGCCATCGAGGAGCGCTATGACATGGACCGCCTGTGGGACTCCGGCGGCAAAAGCTGGACCTACGAGTACAAATACCGCCGGGGCGGCAAGACCCTGTGCTCCCTCTATGCCAAAAGCCAGTGCATGGGATTCCTGGTGATCTTTGGGAAAGCGGAGCGGGCCAAAGTGGAAGCCATCTGGGAGAGCCTCTCCCCGGCTGTCCGCGCCCAGTATGAGGCGGCCCAGACCTATCACGACGGGAAATGGGTGATGTTTTCTCCCACCGGCACCAGCAACTTTGCAGAGTACATGGAACTGCTGGCCCTCAAGCGGAGACCCAACCGGAAATAAAAAAGTTTCCCACAGGCTGCCAAAGCCCTGTGGGAAACTTTTTGCTTTTTAGAAGTTTACAGCACGCAGTACTGCTCCATATAGCCTTCCATGGCTTTGAGCAGCTCGGGGTCGGTGCCCTGCTCTTTCAGGTACTCATGGATATCCACCACGGTGACGATGGGGTGCACCTTCACGCCGAACTCCTCTTCCACCTCCATAATGGCGGTCTTGCCGGGGGTGTGGCCCACCTCGCACCGGTCCACGCTGATGAACATGTGGGGCACCTGCACATCGGCGCAGGCCTTCAGAATGGGCATAGTCTCCCGCACGGCGGTGCCGGCGGTGATCACGTCCTCGATGATGAGGATGCGGTCCCCGTCCTGGGGGGCATAGCCCACCGTGCCGCCGCCCTCGCCGTGGTCCTTCACCTCTTTGCGGTTGAAGAAATAGGGCTTGTCGATGCCGTAGTCGTTGTACAGGGCGATGGAGCAGGCGCTGGCCAGGGGGATGCCCTTATAGGCCGGGCCGAACATGGCCTCGAACTCTCCGCCCACGGTATCCTTCACAAGCCCGGCGTAGTAGCTGCCCAGCCGGGAAAGCTGGGCGCCGGTCTTATAGTTGCCGGTGTTGACAAAGTATTGGGTGTTGCGGCCGCTCTTGGTGACAAAGTGGCCGAAGCGCAGCACCTGGGCCGAGAGCATGAACTCGATAAATTCTTTTTTCTTTTCCGTCAGCATGGAACAGCATCCTTTCTTCCCCGCGGCTGGGGCTGGTTTCCCGCAAAAAAGGGCGGCCCGCGCCAAAGACACGCTTCCGGCCGCCCCCCGCAACTTTTTACTCTTCCTCGTCCTCCGAGTGCTTATACAGATTGAACCGGAACAGCTTGGATTCGTCGGACTCCTTCTCGCACATGACGAAGGCCTCGGCGATCTTGCCGCCCTCGATCAACGCAGTCAGGCCCACCAGCTGGCACAGCTTGCTTTTCAGGTTCAGCCGGTCGCCGTCCCGGGTCATCAGGTACACTTCCCCTTCGCAGCTGTCCAGCACCTTCAAAAAGGCGGGCACGTCGATGTCATGCAGTTCTACCATTTTGGGAGACATACTTATTCCTCCTTTGCCTATGTTCCGTATCGTCCCCGCCGTTCCCGGCAGGGAGCGCCGCCCCTCCCCTTTCTGGGACCCAGGGCCTGCGCTGTGTTTATCATACCACAAACTCCCAGAAGATGCAACCGGCTGCGCCGGCCCCACGTCGCGCAGGCGGCTGCGGACCGGGAAATGACAAAAATGGCTGCAAATGAAAAGCGCGGGCGCAGGAGGGCCCTGTCCCACAGCGGGATGTGCGCGGCTTGGCCGCGGCAGCTTGCCGCCCAAACAGCTGCCAGTAAAGGCCGCGGATTTTTCTTTCACGGCCGGAAATTTGGCAGAGGCGTTGAATCCCTTTTTTATTTTTGATAAGATACAGGAGGGGAAATCAAAACACAGACCCCTATCCTGCAAACACAATTGAAGATTTGGTGAACGGAAATGAAGGAACTTCGGAAAAAGAGGGCCGTGGCCACTGCCCTGAAAACTCTGCTTTGGAGGTGAATCACAAACAGAAACGAGGTTATTTTATGGCACTGCAGATTCCAGACCCCAACGCGGTCTTTCCCAACGCATACAAGACATCCTGCTTTTTAAAGAACGTGGTGCAGGCCCCCAATGTGACCATTGGGGACTACACCTATTACGACGACCCCCAGGACCCCACGGGCTTTGAGAAAAACAACATCCTGTTCAACTACCCGGAGTTTGGGGACAGGCTCACCATTGGGAAATTCTGCTGCCTGGCCAGCGGCACCACCTTCGTCATGGGGGCGGCCAACCACCGGCTGTGCAGCGTGACCACCTACCCCTTCGCCGTGTTCGGCGGCGCCTGGGAGGAAAACGCCCCGCCCCACCTGGACCAGCTGCCCCGCAAGGGGGACACCGTTGTGGGCAACGATGTGTGGCTGGGCCGGGAGAGCGTGGTCATGCCCGGGGTGCACATCGGGGACGGGGCCATCGTAGCGGCCTATTCCGTGGTGACGAAGGACGTGGCCCCCTACACCCTGGTGGGCGGCAACCCCGCCCGGTTCTTGAAAAACAGGTTCGACCCCCAGCTGACCCAGCTCCTCTTGGAGGCAAAGTGGTGGGACTGGGACCCCGCCGCCCTGGCGGAGGCCCTGCCCATGCTGTGCAGCCCCGACCTGGAACAGGTGAAAGCCTGGCTGCGGGATCTAGGATATGGGGCAGCAGAAATATAAGTAAGGAGGAATCCCTGATATGGAATACAGCAAACTGAAAAGCGGCACGGACATTCGAGGCGTGGCGGTGGAGGGCGTTCCCGGCGAGCCGGTCACCCTCACCGATGAAGTGGTGGAAACCATCGCGGCGGCCTTTCTGGTGTGGTGCGAAAAACACCTGGGCAAGGCTGCCGCCGGACTGAAACTGGCGGTGGGCCACGATTCCCGCATCAGCGCGGACCGCATCAGCGCCGCGTTGCAGCGGGTATTCGCCCGGTACGGCGTCCAGGTGCTGGACTGCGGTTTGGCTTCCACGCCCTCCATGTTCTGGGCCACCCTGGATTTGCCCTGCGACTGCTCAGTGCAGATCACAGCCAGCCACCACCCCTATCACCGCAACGGGCTGAAATTCTTCACCCCCCAGGGGGGCCTAGACGCCCCGGACATCACGGAGATCCTGGCCCTGGCCCAGGAGGGCGCCCATCCGGAACGGGAAGCCCCCGGCTCTGTAGAGCCCTGCGGGTACATGAAGGACTACGCTGCCCGGCTGCGGCGCACCATTCAAGAGGGGGTGAACGCCCCGGACTACAGCCATCCCCTGGCGGGCCTGCACATCGTGGTGGACGCCGGCAACGGCGCCGGGGGCTTCTACGCCACCGATGTGCTGGAGCCCCTGGGGGCGGACATCTCTGGCAGCCAGTTTTTAGAGCCAGACGGCATGTTCCCCAACCATGTGCCCAACCCGGAAAATGAGGAGGCCATGGCCTCCATCTGCCAGGCGGTAAAGGCCGCCCACGCCGACCTGGGCGTCATTTTCGACACGGACGTGGATCGGGGCGCGGCAGTGGACCACCGGGGGCAGGAGATCAACCGCAACCGGTTGGTGGCCCTGGCCTCCGCCATTGCCCTGGAGGGCCATCCCGGCGGCACTGTGGTCACGGACTCCATCACCTCCGACGGGCTGAAGGAGTACATTGAAACCACCCTGGGCGGGAAACACCACCGCTTTAAGCGGGGGTACAAGAACGTCATCAACGAGGCCCTGCGCCTGAACCAAGAAGGGGTGGACTGCCCCCTGGCCATTGAGACCAGCGGCCATGCCGCCATGGGGGAGAACCATTTTCTGGATGACGGCGCCTACCTGGTGACCAAAATCCTCATCAAAATGGCCACCCTGCGCCGGGAGGGCAAGGACTTGGAGGACCTGCTGGCCCCCCTGCGGGAGCCGGTGGAAGCTGCCGAGGTGCGGCTTCCCATCACCGAGGAGGACTTCCGCGCCCGGGGCGAAGCGCTGATCGCCGCCCTGGAGGAATACGCCAAAGCCCAGGGCTGGGCCATCGCCCCTGACAACCGGGAGGGCCTTCGGGTCTCCTTCCCGGAAGGGGAGGGGGAAGGCTGGTTCCTGCTGCGGCTCTCCGTCCACGACCCCATCCTGCCCGTCAACCTGGAGAGCGACGCCCCCGGCGGCGTGAAGCTCCTTGGGCAAAAGCTGCTGGCCTTTCTGGAAAGCTGCCCAGAGGGCATCGACATCTCCCCCATGGTGCGCTTTGCCAAGGGATGACGCACCCCCATACTTCGCGATTGAAAATGCCCACGCTGCGCCAGCGCGGGCATTTTTACAGTATCCCCCGGTCCATTAGGAATAGGCTGGAAGAGAGGGGGAACAGGGCCAGCCAGGAGAGCCCCGGCTCCATAGAGGTGCGGGACCACACCTCCATGGGGACCCGGAGAAAGCCCCCGCCTCCACAGCGGCGGGGCCGGCTGCCTCAAGGGAAAGCTCTACCGACTGGGGGCACACCTTCCCCACCGCCAAACGTCTCCCCGGGAAAAGCCCCCGGGCCCGCAGCGGGGCTCGGGCAGCCACAGCCCTCCCCCGGACTCCAGGAAATAGACCGTCTCCCAAGCCCCATCGTAGCGTATCCTCCGGCAGAAAAGGCCGCTTCTTTCTTTGTCCATCATAAAAGCGCCCCCTTTTTATCTTCGATTGTATAAGAGAGTTCTTTGTTTGGCAATTATATTTCATCCAAAAAGGAGTAGACTTATTATTATTGGATATAAGGGAGCTGTAACATGAAACGAGATCTGCTTTTTGCCAAGGAAATGGGAAAGCGCATCGCCCGGCGGCGGAAGGAACTGGGGCTCACCCAGGAAAAGGCCGCCGAGCGCTGCGGTCTTTCCCTGCAGTTTTTCGCCTCGGTGGAGACCGGCGGGAAAAACGTGCGGGCAGAAAGCCTGGCCAAGCTGGCAGAGGGCTTGGAGGTCAGCGCGGACCAACTGCTGCTGGGGCGTGTCACCGACTTTGACCTGGCACGGGATCTCCAATGCCTGAAACGGCTCAACGAGGAGGAATACCAGCGCCTAATGACCGTGATGGAACAGTTTTTCTGGGCCCTGGACCTGCCGCCAAAGGACGGATAAGAAAGCCCCTTTGCGGGGCCTTTTTTATTGTTGGGAGACCAGCTCTAGCACATGGCACACGCCGGGGATGGCCAGGCCCTGCTGGGAGGAGGTGGGGGACATCAGCGCCCCCGTGGCGCAGAACAGGATGCGCCTCAGCTCTCCCCGCTCCATGCGGCGCAGCAGGTGGCCGCAAAGCACCGAGGCCGAGCACCCGCAGCCTGAGGCCCCCGCGTGGACATCCTGGCGCTCCCGGTCGTAGAGCAGCAAGCCGCAGTCCTGGTGGACCGGACGCAGGTCGATGCCATTGTCCCCCAAACACTGGTACAGCAGCTCTGAGCCCACCGCCCCCAGGTCCCCCGTGTAGATGCCGTCGTAGTCCTGAGGGCAGGTGCCGGTGTCCTCCAGGAACTGGAAGATGCTCTCCGCCGCCGCGGGGGCCATGGCCGCCCCCATGTTGGCTGCATCCTTCACTCCCAGGTCTTGAATGGTCCCTGCCAGGCCCCGGCGTATCACCACCGGCCCGCCCAAGCCCACCAGGGCGCAGCCCGCGGCGGTGGCGGTCCACTGGGCGGTGGGGGCCCGCTGGCCGCCGTATTCCAAAGGCAGGCGGAACTGGCGCTCTGCCGAGCAGAAGTGGGAGCTGGTGACGGCCAGCGCCCGGCGGGCGGCGCCGCTCTCCACCAGGATGGACGCCACCAGCAGCGTCTGGGCCATGGTGGAGCAAGCCCCATACTGGCCCAGGAAGGGGATGCGGAAGTCCAGCAGGCCAAAGGTGGAGGAGATACACTGGTTCAGCAAATCCCCCGCCAGGATGAAGTCCACCTCCTCCGGCCGGGTCCCCGCTTTCGAGAGGGCCTGGGCTACCGCCTCCTTCTGCAGCTGGGCCTCCGCCTTTTCCCAGCTCTCCTTCTGCAAAGTGGTGTCCTGAAAGGTCTGGTCGAAGTCCCCGCCCAAGGGGCCTTCCGCCTCCTTCTTTCCTCCCACCGCCCCGTGGGAGAGGATGGTGGGGGGCAGGCGGAACTCCAAGGTCCTTTTTCCAAGGCGCTTCATCGGGCGCCCCCTGTGAGAAGGGACAGGCCAAACAGGACCAGCCCGTACAGCACCGAAGCGCTGACGCCAAACACCAGCACCGGCCCCGCGATGGAAAAGAGCTTGGCTCCCAGGCCGGTGACAAAGCCCTCGGACTTGAACTCCAGGGCCGGGGACACCATGGAGTTGGCAAATCCCGTGATGGGCACCAGGGTGCCCGCCCCGGCGTACTTGGCCATCCGGTCATAAAGGCCCAGGGCGGTCAGCAGGGCGGAGAGGAAAATCAGGCTGATGGACACCCCGGTCCTGGCCTGGGAAATCTCCAGCCCCAAGCTCTGGTAGAAGCTGCACAGCCCTTGGCCCAGGGTGCAGACGGCCCCCCCAAAGAGGAAGGCCAGCAGGCAGTCCTTCCCCACCGGGGAAGGGGGCGAGACCTCCTCCACACGGCGGCTGTACTCCTGTTTGGAAACGGTTTTCACACAGTGTCCCTCCCTTGGCATTTGCCCTTAGTTTGGCTGGGAGGGACGCCCTTTATACAAAAAAGCCCAAGGAAAAAGGAGGCCCGCGGCGGGCCTCCCTACTTTTAAGCGCAGTGACATTCCTTTTTCTCGGGCCCCTTCTGGACCTCCACCTCTCCGCCGGCGCCTTCGATGTCCCGGATGATCTCCCCCACCTGGGGCACGGTGATGCGGCTGCCGGTGAGGGGGTTCTTGATGCTGAGGATGGGCGCGGTGAGGCTGGCCTGCACATGGGAGCGCTCGAAGGCCAGGTCGCAGTCCACCATCTTGCAGTTGATGAGCCTCAAACCCTGGCAGTAGCACAGGGGCTGGGTGCCGATGATGGTGCAGTTCTCAAAGGTGACGTTCTCGCAGTACCAGGCCAGGTACTCGCCCTTGACGGTGCTGTTTTTCACCACCACGTTTTTGGCGTGCCAGAAGGCGTCCTTGGTGTCGAAGTCGCAGTCCTCGAATACAGCGTCCTCGATGTACTGGAAGGAGTACTTCCCCTTCATGCGCACGTTGCGGAAACGCAGGCCCGTGGAGCGCATCATAAAGTACTCCGCCTGGGCGTCGCAGTCCTCCATCTCGATATTGTGGACGGACCAGCCAAACTCCGGGGAGACGATGTCGCAGCTGGTCATCTTCACATCGGAACACTCCCGCAGGGCCTTGATGCCGTGGAGCTTGGTGTCCGCAATTTCAATGTGGTGGGAGTACCACAAAGCTGCCCGGCACAGCTCCGTCATCTCCGAGTTGCGGACGGTCAAGTGCTCGTCGTGCCAGAAGGGGTACCGCAGGTTGAAGAAGCAGTGGTCCGCCTCCACGTCCGCACACTCCTTAAAAGCGCTTTCCCCGTCCGCGGGGCCGTCGAAGGTGCAATCCCGCACCAAGGTCTCCTGCAGGCCGTAAAGGGCCCGTTCCTCGTCAAATGTCTGGTTTTGAATGGTTCTCATTGGGATACCTCCTGCTTGCTTCTACAAATACAAATAGCAAAACCGCTTTCTCCACGCCGCGCCGGTTCCATGGGCCGGCCGCCTTTCCCGCCCATCCGGGCGGAGCTCTTCTTTCCCACATACTAGTATAGCGCGAAGCCTTTAAAATAGCAAATACCTATCTATTATGCAAAACCATAACCAAAAGGAATGGGGATGCCCTTTTGGAAGGGGTTCCGCACTTTCCTTCAGAAAACTTAACAAAATGTTGATAGATTCTCCTTTCCCCTTCCGCTATAATATACTCAAACCGTTTTCAAAGGGGGTGGGCGTATGACAGCGCCGCAGACCCGGCCCTGCCAAGCTGGGGCCAAAAAAGCCAGTTGGAACAGCCGCTTTTCTCAGAGCCGGCGCGCCCTTGCGCCAGCTCCTGGGAGAGAGCGGCTGTTTTTGTTCTCAACAGAAAGGAGAGACCGTCCATGATCCCTTGTCAGTCCACCTGCGGCCGTTACTGCGAAGGCTGCCACAAAAACTGCGCCAAATGGAAGCTCCTCCAGGCGAGGAACAAACGGGAGCGCCAGAAAAAGAAGGACTACCTCCACTACTACAACCAGGTCAACAGCACGGTGCTCCGCCAATTTTTAAGCATGCAGCCCCACGCCTATTACCGCTGACGCGTTCCCATATTCCCAAACTCCCTTGTATGCCAGAAGAAGCGCCCTCCCGGATGGAAGAGGGCGCTTCTTCTGGTTTTCAAGGGCTTACAGGTACTGGTTAAACTCCACTCTCTCTTGGTTGGGGCCCAGAATGGTGAAGTAGCGCACGCCGTTTTCCCACACATTCATGGACTCAATCCCCTGGCTCACCACGGGATAGCCCAGCCCCTGCACCAGAGCGTAGGCCGCTTCGATATCGGACACATCCAGGGCGATGTGGTCGATGGCGCCGGAGACACCCGCCGCCGGGCCGTTGCCGTAGATCTCCAGCGTCAGATCTCCCAAGCGGTAAAAAGCCACCGCCCGGCCGCCCTCCACGCTGCCTGCCAGATAGGCTTTCTCAAAGCCCAGGCTCTCATAAAAGGCCAGGGTCTTTTGCAGGTCCGCTGTGGGGATGCCCACATGCTGCAAGCCCTTGCACAGCTTTTGAAATTCCTTCGCGGTCTCCATTTACAATTCCTCCTTATTCTTTCAGGGCAGCCACAATCTGGTCGGTGGCCATGCCCCGGGAACCCTTCACCAGCAGGGCGTCCCCCGGCCGCAAGGTCCCTTTTAGATATTCAATAGCCTGCTGGTTGGTTTCAAACCACACAGCGCCCTCTCCATAGCCCGCGGCGATCTCTTTGGAAAGGGGACCGACAGCCACCAGCAGTTCCACGCCGTGGCTGCGGGCGTACTCTCCCACCTCCCGGTGGCCCTGGTGGGCAAAGTCCCCCAGCTCCAGCATATCCGCCAGCACGGCGGCCTTCCTGCCCGGCACCTGCCGGGTGGAGAGCACGTCGATGGCGCTGCGCATGGAATCCGGGCTGGCGTTGTAGCTGTCGTCGATGATGAGCAGGCCGTTTGCCTCAATCACCTGCTGGCGCATGGCCGGCGCCTTATAGGCGGCGATGGCCCGCACCGCATCCTCGGCGGGGATCTCTAAATACCGGGCCACTGCCATGGCGGAGAGGGCGTTGCGCACGTTGTGCTCCCCCGCCGCCGGGACAAACAGCTCCGTCTTTTCCCCAGTGGGGGACTGGCAGGTGAAAAAGGTGCCTTTATCCGCCTCCTTCAGGCTGTAGGCCCGCCAATCGCAGTTGGGCCCCAAGCCAAAGGTGACCACCTTGTTCCCCAGGGTCTCCTTCAGGGTGGGAAGCAGGTCGTCATCCCCGTTGACGAACAGGGTGCCGCTCCAGGGCAGGTAGTCGGCGATGTGGGCCTTTTCCTTTAAGATGTTCTCCCGGGTCTTCATAAACTCGATGTGGGAGACGCCGATGTTGGTCATCACGGCGCAGGTGGGCTTCACCACCGCCGCAATGCGGGCCATCTCCCCGGGCATGCTTACGCCCATCTCCACCACAGCGGCAGTGTGGTCCTTCCGCAGGCCGCACACGGTGATGGGCACCCCCACCTGGCTGTTCTGGTTGCCGGCGGTCTTTAGGACCCGGAACTTGGCGGAAAGGGCTTGGGCCACCATCTCTTTCGCGGTGGTTTTCCCCACGCTGCCGGTAACCCCCACAATGGGGATGGAAAACTGGTCCCGGTACCAGGCGGCGGCCTTTTGCAGCGCCTCCCGGCAGTCCTTTACCAGGACGACGGGCTTCTCCCCTGTGGGGACCGGATGGTCTGCAAAGGAGGCGGCTGCCCCGCTTTCCAGCACGCTTTGGATGTAGTCGTGGCCGTCGGCCCGCTCGCCCCGGATGGGCACGAACATGGCCCCGGCCTTGGCCTGGCGGCTGTCGGTGATAAAGCTGGTGACAGCCGTGTTTTCGTCCCCGCAGAGGAGCGTTCCTCCGGTGGCCTTTAGAATGTCGGATAGTTTCAGTCGCATACGTTTCCCCCGGTAGTATGTTCTAATTTTTCCCTTTAAGCCAGCGAGCCCATGGGGTCCCAGGGCTCCAGCGGGATGGGCTCTTGAGAGAGCTCCTCCACCTGCTGGGCGGTGAGGTACTTCTTGTTCACCACCACCTGGTAGGTGTACTGGGTGAACCACTCGTCGCTCATCACATAGTAGCCGTTCTCACCGGCCTCTTTGCCCCAGCTGTTTTCCACACGCCAGCGGGTGGGCTTGCCGCTCTCATCCAGGTCCACGCCCTGGAACACCATGGCATGGGTCATTAGGCTCTCGCCATAGTCCAGCCGCTGGGCTTTGTCCATGGTAAAGTCCGTGCCGAAAAGCTCATCGGCCTTGATCGCCTCCAGATCCATCACGCCGCCCTCCCGCAGGGAGCACTGGCCCACATCGCAGCCGAACCACACGGGCTGGCCATCCTTCATTTGGGCAATGGCGGCGGCCTTCAGGTCCTCCACCGGCAGGTTCAGGTACTTGACGGGGCGGCCTTCCACCACATTGCCCAGGAACTTGACGGTGTAGGTTCTGTGGTAGGGCTTGTCGGCGGTGGGGGCATTGATGAGGCTCACATACTGGGAGAGGTCCCAGCCGATGTACTTTTGGAAAAACTCCTTGCCGGTCAAGCCCTCGTCCCGGAGGAACTCCTTCTTCTTATTGCGCACTTCCAGGGTGAAGGTCTTGGGTGGCTTGCCCAGGGCGATGCACAGCATGTTGTAGATGGTCTGCATCATCCCCTCCTTTTCGCCCCGCAGCTCCTCTAAGGCCTTGCCATTCTGGTGACCCGTACGCAGGGTGCAGGCGAACTCCCGCAGCTTGCGGGTCATGTAGCCGTTGATCTCCCGGGTGGCGGAGGAGCAGGCGGTCTCGGGCATGGCGTCCTTGGGCACCACGCCGTACTTCTCGATGAGGCTGCAGAACATATCCCACTGGCCGCCGTCGTTCAGGGGGGCCATGAGCAGGTGGGCCATCAGCCGCCCGCCGGTGGGCTCCTCCAAAGTCTCCAGGATGCTCTCCAGGAAGTAGTTGGCCTTCTCCAGCTTGTCATAGAACAGGGTGTAGTTCTGAGAAAGCTCGAAGGTATCCAGGTCCAGCTTCTTCATCACGGCAAAGCGCATGGTGTTCAGGGCGGCGAACATCCAGCAGCGGCCGCTCTGCTTCTGGTTGGTGATGTTTCCCTGTTCCAGGGAGACGGAAAACTGGTGGCGGTCCCGGCGGTAGACTGCGCCGTTGGTGGCGGCCTTTACCACGCCGTTGGTGGTGACGGCCCGCATGGCCACCTGGTTGGCCCGGCCGGCATCGAAGGACTTCTCGTACGCGTCCAGCTGTTCTAATGTAAGGTTTTTCTCCATAGCCCATCCATTCCTTTCTTTTTTCTATAATAATATAATAGCTCTGGTGCAGAGCGGGCCCCTAAGGGCCGTGCTCCTAATTTTCCTCCATGGCGGGGCCCGCCAACAGCCGCTTTCACAGGAAGGGGCTGCCCGGCCCGGCCAGTGGGACCTCCACGGTGCGCCGGAACACCCGCCCGGTGGTAATTTTCAGGCGGTCCCCCGCCTTTGCCACCCGGACCGGGACCCGCTTCCCCTTGTGGGACAGGACCAGCGCGGCGGGCCCATCCTCCAGGCAGACGCGCGACTGCCGGAGGGCCTCCAACACCTGGGGGACTACCTCCCGGAGGTTCACGGCGCTGCTTGGGGCTGGGGCGTCCCCATCTCCTTCAACAGCTCCCGGATGACCACCCGCTCGTCGAAGGGGCGCTTCTCCCCTTGGATCTCCTGGTAATCCTCGTGGCCCTTGCCCGCCAGGACGATGATATCCCCCTCCTGGGCGTTTTCCAAGCACCAGCGGATGGCTTCCCGCCGGTCGGGGATCTCCACATATTTGCCCTCTGTTTTGGCCATGCCCACCTTGATGTCGGCGATGATGTCCTTCACATCCTCAAAGCGGGAGTTGTCGGCGGTGAGGACGGACAGGTCCGCCAGCCTGCCGCTGACCTCTCCCATCTCATACCGGCGCACCTTGGGCCGGTTACCCCCCGCGCCGAACATACAGATGAGCCGCTTGGGGTGGTACTCCCGCAGGGTGGTGAGGATGTTCTCCATGCCCACCCCGTTGTGGGCGTAATCCAATAATAGGGTATAGCTGCCGGGGACAGGCACAGGCTCCACCCGGCCCTTGACCTTTACCGTGGAGAGGCCCTGCTTCATGGCCTCCACCGGGATGCCCAGCTCATGGCAGGCGCCAATGGCCGCCAAGGCGTTGTAAGCGTTGAACCGGCCGGGGATATCCACCTCGGCGGTGAAGTTCTCCTCGCCGGAGACCTCAAAGGCGATGCCCAAAAAGCCCGGCTTGTTCAGGTGGCGGCAGCCCGCCCCCCGCAGGTCTGCGGGCTTCTCAAAGCCAAAGGTCCTCACCTGGCAGGTGTGGCCTTGGAGGATGCCCTCCAGGCTGGGGTCATCCGCATTGAGCACACCGGTTTTGCACAGGGAGAACAGCCTTGCCTTGCTTTCCATATATTCCTGCATGTCCTTGTGCTCCACCCCGCCGATGTGGTCCTCCGAAAAGTTGGTGAACACCCCCACTGTAAAGGGGAAGCCGTAGACCCGCAGGTCCTTCAGGCCGATGGAGGAGGCCTCCATCACACAGTATTCGCACCCGGCGTCCGCCATGCGGCGCAGGTACATTTGGATGTCGTAGCTCATGGGGGTAGTGTTGTCGGTCTGGATCAGCTCCTCCCCCATAAGCACCCCTATGGTGCCGATGACCCCGGTCTTGTGGCCGGCGGCCTCTAAAATAGAGCGGATCATATAGGCGGTGGTGGTCTTTCCCTTGGTTCCTGTCACGCCGATGACAGAGATGTCCCCCTCCGCCGGGTTGCCAAAGAAAGCGGCGCTCATCAGGGCCAGGGCCCTCCGGGTGTCCTCCACAAGAATCACCTGGGCCCCAGAAGCCTCCACCGGCTCCTGGGCAATGATGGCAGCCGCCCCGGCCGCCGCCGCGTTTGCGGCAAACTTGTGGCCGTCTACGGCAGAGCCCCGCAGGCACACAAAGGCGCACCCCGCTTTTGCCTTGCGGGAATCGTATACGATATCGGATATTTCCACATCCTTAAAACCCTCTGTAATCCCCAGAGGGGCCAGCAACTGGGCCAACTTCATAGCAAGCACTTCCTTTCCCGGGAAAACACCCGGTCTCTGCGTAAAAAAAGCATGGGTTTATCATACTCTTTTACCAAGTTATTGTCAATAAAAATGCCGGTTTGCGCTGTTTTGTAGAATGTTAAATGGCTTTACATAGATTTTACATAACCCCCCTGTCGCACTTTACATTGCGTGTATATCATGTATGCCGTAAGGTAAGGAAAAAGGACATACCAAAAACTTAAAAGGAAGGTCATCACCATGAAAAAAGTTCTTTCCACCATTTTGGCACTTACCCTGTGCGCCTCTATGCTGGCAGGCTGCGGCGGCAACGGCGGCAGCAGTTCCTCTGCCGCGGACAGCTCCGCTTCTGAGAGCAGCGCTTCCACCAGCAGCACCTCTTCCGAGAGCAGCGCTTCTGAGAGCGGCTCCTCCTCCGAGGCCTCTGCCGAGGGCACTTCCGCTTCCGGCCCCATCACTGTGGTCTCCCGTGAGGATGGCTCTGGCACCCGCGGCGCCTTTGTGGAGCTGATTGGCGTTGTGGACGAGGAAGACAACGACATGACCACCGTGGACGCTGAAATCTCCAACTCCACCGAGGTTGTGATCCAGTCTGTGGCCGGCAACACCGGCGCCATCGGCTACATCTCCCTGGGTTCTCTGGACGACACCGTGAAGGGTGTGAACATCGACGGCGTGGAGCCCACCGCTGAGAACATTGAGAACGGCAGCTACACCGTGTCCCGTCCCTTCAACGTGGCCACCAAGGGCGAACTGACCAACGAGGCCGCTCAGGACTTTATGAACTACATCATGAGCGAAGAGGGCCAGGCCATTGTGGCGGAAGACTACATCCCTGTGTCCGGCGTAGAGCCCTTTGAGAGCAACGGCGCCACCGGCTCTGTCACTGTGTCCGGCTCCTCCTCCGTTTCTCCCCTGATGCAGAAGCTGATTGAGGGCTACAACACCGTCAACCCCGACGTTTCCATCGAGCTGCAGACCAATGACTCCACCACCGGCATGACCAACACCATCGACGGCATGTGCGACATCGGCATGGCCTCCCGCGAACTGAAGCAGGAAGAGCTGGACGCCGGCCTGGTGAACACTGTCATTGCCACTGACGGCATCGCCATCATCGTCAACAACGAGTCCCCCATCACCGACCTGACCACCGAGCAGGTGCGGGACATCTATCTGGGCAACATCACCGATTGGTCCGAGATCGGCTAAACCCGAAACATCGCAGAACACATGAAAGGGCTGTAACCTTACAGCCCTTTTTCTGTAGGAGGGCAGTGAATATTCTATGAACAAAAAAAGCAAAACACATCGCGGCGGGCAGCTGCGTGAAAACGTGATGCAGGTGGTCTTTTTAATCGCCGCTTGCATCTCCATCCTGGCCGTGGCGCTGATCTGCATTTACCTGTTTGCCAACGGCATCCCCGCCATCGCGGAAATCGGCCCCTTCCAGTTTTTGCTGGGCACCGACTGGCGGCCCAACGCCGACCACTACGGCATCTTCCCCATGATCCTGGGCAGCATTTATGTCACCGCCGGCGCCATCATCGTGGGGGTTCCCCTGGGGCTGCTGGCCGCCATCTTCATGGCCAAATTCTGTCCCGCCCCCTTGTACAAGGTCTTAAAGCCCGCAGTGGACCTGCTGGCGGGCATCCCTTCTATCGTGTACGGATTCTTTGGCCTGATGGTGATTGTCCCGCTGATGCAAAAAGTGTTCCCCAACACCAGCGGCAAGAGCATCCTTACCGCCTCCATCCTTTTAGGCATTATGATCCTTCCTACGATTATAGGCGTTTCTGAAAGCGCCATCCGCGCCGTGCCCGACAGCTACTATGAGGGCGCCCTGGCCCTGGGCGCCAGCCACGAGCGCAGCGTGTTCTTTGTCACGGTGCCCGCCGCTAAAAGCGGCATCATGGCCGGCATTATCCTGGGCGTGGGACGGGCCATCGGCGAGACTATGGCTGTCATTATGATTGCCGGCAACCAGCCCCGCATCCCCGACAGCCTCTTGGACGGTGTGCGCACCCTGACCGGCAACATTGTCACGGAGATGGGCTATGCCACCGGCCTGCACCGGGAGGCCCTCATCGCCACCGGCGTGGTGCTGTTTGTGTTCATCCTCATCATCAACCTGCTGTTTTCCATCATCAAGCGGAAGGAGAGCAAAGCGTGAGCGATATGGCTGAAAATATGAAACAAGTGAAATCTACAGAGAACATCGTAGCGGTGAACAAGCCCACCCTGCAGCAAGCCATCAAACAGTATAAGAAGTCTCCCTTCTCCCTGTTTCTGCGGGTAATCGTCACCATGGCGGCTTTCATCACTGTGGCGGTTCTGCTGTTCCTGGTAGCGTACATTGTGGTAATGGGCGTGCCCAACCTGCGGCCTTCCCTGTTTGAGCTGAAGTTCACCAGCGAGAACGCCTCCCTGCTGCCCGCCCTGATCAACACGGTGATTATGACGCTCATGTCCCTGATTGTGGCGGTGCCCATCGGCATTTTCTCCGCCATTTACCTGGTGGAGTACGCCAAGCGGGGCAACAAGCTGGTGGGTGTGGTGCGCATCACCGCCGAGACCCTCTCCGGCATTCCCTCCATCGTGTACGGCCTGTTCGGCTTCCTGTTCTTCGGCGTCTCCTTTGGCTGGGGCTACTCCATGCTGGGCGGCGCTTTGACCATGGCCATTATGATTCTGCCCCTGATTATGCGCACCACCGAGGAAGCCCTGATGAGTGTGCCTGACTCCTTCCGGGAGGGCAGCTTCGGCCTGGGCGCCGGCAAACTGCGCACGGTGTTCCGTATCATCCTGCCCAGCGCCATGCCCGGCATCCTCTCCGGCATCATTCTGGGCATCGGCCGCATTGTAGGCGAGACCGCCGCCCTGATGTTCACCTCTGGTTCGGTGGCGGACGTTGCCCTGAACCCCATGGACTCCGGCCGGACTTTGGCGGTGCACATGTACAACCTCCTCAACGAGGGCCTGGCCCGCGAGGCCGCCTACGCCACCGCGGTGGTGCTGCTGGTGCTGGTCATCGGCATCAACGCCCTGTCCTCCTTTGTGGCGAAAAAATTCACCAAGGCGTAATCACACGGAAACGCGGGCGCACCCTGTGCCGCCCTGTATGATGAACTAATGGAATGGATGGTTTTCTTATGGATAAAATCACAGTAAAAGACCTGGACCTGTACTATGGCGACTTTAAGGCCCTGAAAACAGTGAACATGAATATCGCCCCCAACGAGGTAACGGCTTTTATCGGACCCTCTGGCTGCGGCAAATCCACCCTGCTCAAGTCTTTAAACCGCATGAACGACCTGGTGGAGGGCTGCAAGATCACCGGCGAGATCCTTCTGGATGGAGAGGACATTTACGGCAACATCGACGTCAACCAGCTGCGCAAGCGGGTGGGCATGGTGTTCCAGAAGCCCAACCCCTTCCCCATGAGCGTGTACGACAACATCGCCTATGGCCCCCGCACCCACGGCATCCGCTCCAAGGTGAAGCTGGATGAAATTGTGGAGAAGTCCCTGCGGGGCGCGGCCATCTGGGACGAGCTGAAGGACCGGCTGAAGAAAAGCGCCCTGGGCCTTTCCGGCGGCCAGCAGCAGCGCCTGTGCATTGCCCGGGCCCTGGCGGTGGAGCCGGAGGTGCTGCTGATGGACGAGCCCACCTCTGCTTTGGACCCCATCTCCACCTCCAAGATCGAAGATCTTGCAATGGAGTTGAAATCGGACTATACTATCGTTATCGTGACGCATAACATGCAGCAGGCGGCGCGTATCTCTGATAAGACCGCGTTTTTCCTGCTGGGCGAGCTGGTGGAGTTCGGCCCCACCGAGACCGTGTTCTCCATGCCCAAGGACAAGCGCACGGAAGACTACATCACGGGCCGGTTCGGCTGATACAGAAAGGAACGAGCGGGAATATGAGAACGAAATTTGACGAGCAGCTGGAGCAGCTCAATGTGGCCCTGATCACCACTGGCGCCCTGTGCGAGGACGCTATCTCCACGGTGGCCAAGGCCCTGCTGGAAAACGACATGGAGCTGGCCAAAAAGGTAAAGCCCATCGAGCTGGAGATTGACCAAAAAGAGCGGGAGATTGAAAGTCTGTGCATGCGGCTGCTCTTGCAGCAGCAGCCCGTGGCCGGCGACCTGCGGCAGATCTCCTCGGCGCTGAAGATGATTACCGACCTGGAGCGCATTGGGGACCAGACCTCTGACATCGCGGAGCTGCTGCCCTACCTGCAGAAGGGGGACATTTCCTTCAGCAAGGTGCATATCAAGGAGATGGCAGAGTCCACCATCAAGATGGTCACCGACGCCATCGACTCCTTTGTCCGCCAAGACCTGCCCCTGGCCCACCAGGTGATGCAGTATGACAATGTGGTGGACGAACTCTTCAACAAAGTCAAGATGGAGCTGATCCATCTGATTGCGGAAAACCGCCAGAGCGGCGAGTTCTGCATTGACCTGCTGATGGTGGCCAAGTACTTCGAGCGCATTGGGGACCACGCGGTGAACGTGGCCGAATGGGTGCAGTACTCCCTCACTGGCAAAAAGGAGAGCGCTTGAAAGGATCCCTCTGAGAAAGGACGGTCCGGCCCTGGGGGCCGGGAAAAGCTATGATCTATTTTTTGGAAGATGACAACAGCATCCGCGAACTGGTGGTCTACACCATGAACTCCACCGGCTTTGAGGCCGTCGGCTTTTCCAAGCCTTCGGAGTTCTGGGCCGCTATGGAGAAGGAAACCCCCAGCCTGATTCTGCTGGATATTATGCTGCCCGAGGAGGACGGCCTGCAGATTTTGAAGCGCCTGCGGGCAGACCCATCCACCAAAAAGCTGCCGGTGATGATGCTTACCGCAAAGGACAGCGAATATGACAAGGTGCTGGGGCTGGACAGCGGCGCCGACGACTATGTTCCAAAGCCCTTTGGCATGATGGAGCTGATGGCCCGCGTAAAGGCGCTGCTGCGCCGGGCCGGGCCGCAAGAGACAGGGGAAAAAGAGTACACCCTGGGCAAGCTGTACGTCTCTCCCTCCCGCCACCTGGTAAGGGTGGACGGGAAGGAAGTCTCCCTAACCCTGAAGGAATTTGAGCTTTTGTGCTTTCTTTTGGAAAACGACGGCATGGTGCTCACCCGGGACAAGATCCTGGCCCGCATCTGGGGCTATGACTTTGACGGGGAAACCCGCACTGTGGACGTGCATGTGCGCACCCTGCGCCAGAAGCTGGGAGAGTGCTGCCCTCTGATTGAGACCGTGCGGGGTGTGGGCTATAAGATCGACCGGCGGGAGTGAGGCCCGCGCGCCGCAAGAAAGGAACTGACCACCTGTGAGAAAAAAAATATTTAAAAACATGTGCCTTCTGGCGCTGGTGACCATCCTTCTCTCCTCCCTGCTGGCCACCTTCGTCTATTACGGCAGTTCAGACTCCCGCATGAAAGCGGAGGTGCGGGAGGAGACCCAATTTGTGCGCCAGGCGGTGGAGCTCTCTGGCCAGGAGTACCTGGACACGGTTGCCAACACCTCCAACCGCATCACCCTGATCGACACGGACGGGACGGTGCTTTTTGACAACCAGGCCGACCCGGCCACCATGGAGAACCACGCAAACCGCCAAGAGGTGCAGCGCGCCTCTACCACTGGAGCAGGGGAATCCACCCGCATGTCCGGCACCCTGTCAGAGCAGACCTATTACTACGCAGTCCGGCTGGAAAACGGCCAGGTCCTGCGGGTGGCGGCCCAAACCGACACCGTCTTTGCCGCTGTGTTCTCCGTGCTGCCCTGGATCATCGGCGCGGCGGTTGTAGTGGCCGTGCTCACCGTTCTCTTCTCCAACTTCCTGACAAAGAAGATTGTGTCCCCCATCAACCGGCTGGACCTGGACCACCCCGCGGACAACGATGTGTATGACGAGCTCTCCCCCCTGCTGGGGAAGATCAACCACCAAAATGAGGTCATCGCCCAGCAGATGCGTTCTCTGCGTGAGAAGCAGGAGGAGTTCACCTCCATTACGGAAAATATGAGCGAGGGCTTTCTGGTGCTGGACAGCAACACGGACATTCTCTCCTACAACACCAGTGTGCTGCGGCTGCTGGGAGCGGACTCCTCCCCGGCGGAAAACCATGGCAGCGCCCTGGCCCTGAACCGCAGCGCTGGCTTCCGCAGCGCGGTGGACGGGGCCTTGGCAGGGCGCCGCAGCGAACAGCTGCTTCGGCAGAACGGCCGCTGCTGCCAGGTGATGGCCAACCCCGTTCTGCGGGACGGCGAAGTGGAGGGCGCTGTGGTTGTGGTGCTGGACATCACCGAACAGGAGGAGCGCGAGAACCTGCGGCGGGAATTCACCGCCAACGTCTCTCACGAGCTGAAAACCCCCCTGACCTCCATTTCCGGCTTCGCGGAGATCATCCAAAACGGGATCGTCAAGCCGGAGGATATCCCCCGCTTTGCCGGGAACATCTATATGGAATCCCAGCGGCTGATCTCCCTGGTGGACGACATTTTAAACCTGTCCCGCCTGGATGAGGCGGATGTACAGCTGGAACGGGAGGATTTTGACCTCTCTGCCGTGGCTCGGGACGTGGCCGCCCGCCTAAAGCCCGCAGCCAAGAAAAATGGCGTAGTCATCACCACCTATGGGGACAAAGCCATGGTCAACGGCGTAAAGAGCATTGTGGATGAAATGGTCTACAACCTGTGCGACAACGCCGTGAAGTACAACAAGCACAACGGCCGGGTCACCTTGAATGTGGAGAACCTGCCCGAGGGAGTCACCCTCACGGTGACGGACACGGGCATCGGCATCCCCGCGGCGGATGTGGACCGGGTATTCGAGCGCTTTTACCGGGTGGACAAAAGCCACTCTAAAGAGATTGGCGGCACGGGCCTGGGGCTCTCCATTGTCAAGCATGGGGCGGCCTTCCACAACGCCAAGGTCAGCCTGCAGAGCACTGAGGGCGAAGGCACCACCGTGCGCCTGGTATTTCCCAACTGATTACAAGTTCTTCTCTGAAAATATTTCCCCGAAAGGGAAGGGCCTCCCGCCTGGGAGGCCCTTCCCTTTTTTGCCGCTTTGCTTGTCAATTCAGGAACAGGCAGAATGGATGCCCTTCTGTGTCGAAAAACACGATGACGCCCTGATCCTCCAAAAACTGCTGGGGGGACTTGACCGCCCCGCAGGCCAAAGCGTGGGCCGCGGCGGCGGGCAGGTCGTCCACCTGGAAGTCCAGGTGGAGCATCTTCATGGGCTTGCCGGGCTCCTCCGGCCAGACGGGGCGGACGTAATCCTCCTCGGTCTGGAAGGAGAGGCCCGTGCCCCCCTTGGGGTCCCGCAGGAGCACCCAGTCCGGCTCCTCCAGGGTGATGGGCCAGCCCAACAGCTTGGAATAGAAATGGGCCGCACGGTGGGCGTCCTCGCAGTCCACTACCACTGTGCGAAGATGGATTTCCATACAAGTTTCCTCCTTGTTTTCTCTTTCATGTCCCTGCCCCGTTGGCGGTGGCCTGGGATTGTCTCTTTCTCAAGGGCAGCTATATCACCCACAGCCCCACGCTGATGAGGTACAGGGCGCCCCAATACAGGGCCATGATGGGCTTCTGCCACTTGTCGTCCCAGTGGGCCAGCTGGTTTTTCGCCACCAACATGTCGGAGATGTAGAACAGCAGGGTGCCCAAAGCCACGGGCCACCACTCCCAGCCCAGCAGGAACACCAGCGGCAGGCCCAAAGCCAGACTGCCCCCCAGCAAAGCCGGGTACAGCAGGAAGGGCGCCGTCAGCTTGCCCAGGGTGGGCAGCTCCTTGCGGAACAAAATGGCGGTGAGGACGTACACGGCTACCCACAGGGCCAGGCTCCACCAGGAGGGCGTGGCCAGCCCCCACAGCCAGAGGATCAAACACACATGGCCCGCGCCGAACACCAGCATGCCGGGGACGAAGCTGATCTCCAGCAGGGCGTCGGCGATGGTGCACAACACAAAGAACCAGAACACCCAGGGCGTGCCGGGACCCTCATGGGAAAAGGCCATGCCCAGGGCGGCGCTGCCCACGGCCAGAAAGCTCCCCGCGCACTTGGCTGCCAGGCTCTCCTTCATCCGGCCGGCCCGGCGCAGGAAGAAGTACAGGGCGAACTGGGCTACCCACACCGGGATGGCGATGCAGGAATAGATGAGAAACAACCTCATGCCAAACACCTCCTCTGGTTAGATTATACCGCGGGGAAAAGAGAAGTCAATGAAAAAACCATCTTTTCAAAGTGTTTTTCATAAGGTATGCTAAGGAAAAGGGAAATTTCCTGTAACGAAACCAGGGGCAGGGAGTCCTATAGACGGAGAGGGGTGAGGAGATGGACGATTTCGAGCGCATCTACGCGGAGTACTACGACCAGGTGTACGGCTACTGCCTAAAGCTGACCCACGACCCCCACATGGCAGAAGAGGTGACCCAAGAGTCCTTTTTCAAGGCGCTGAAGGCCATCGACTCCTTCCACGGGGAGTGCCGGCTGCAGGTGTGGCTGTGCCAGATTGCCAAGAACACCTACTTCTCCCTTCTCAAAAAGCGAAAACGGTCCGCCCTCTTGGAGGAGGACTGGCCCGACCCCGCCGACCTGGAACAGCGCCTGGGGGACAAGGAGGACGCCCTGAAAATCCACCGGGTGCTCCACCGCCTGGCCGAACCCTACCGGGAGGTGTTCTGGCTGCGCACCTTTGGGGAACTGAGCTTCGCCCAGATCGGCGGGCTGTTTGAAAAGACCGAGAGCTGGGCCCGGGTCACCTATCACCGGGCGAGAATGAAGATAAAGGAGGAATTGGAATGAAAGTCCCCTGCAATGTCATCCGTGACCTGCTGCCCCTGTACCACGACAGCGTCTGCTCCCCGGAAAGCTGCACCCTCGTGGAGGAACACTTGAAAGACTGCGAAGCCTGCCAAGAGGAGTTCCACAAGCTGGAGGAAAGCCCTTTGCCCCAGGCTGCAAAGGAAGAAGAGGAACACAAATCCCAAGGGTTGAAAAAGGTAAAACGGACTCTTCGCCGAAGATGGGTGAAAATTGGGATTGCCGCGCTGGTGGTAGTGATTCTCTTGGGATTCGTGGGCAATATTGTGATGAGAATGCCGCTTTTAAGCCAGCCTATTGAGTCTGTGAAGAGCATTTCAGTGGAAAATGACCGTCTGGTCTTAGAAATTGTGGCTCCTGGTGGGATAGGATCATTCCCGGCCCCTGTCACGGAAAACTCCACGGAAGACGGCACTTTGCTGGTCTTCGCTTCCGTAGATAGCCTAGAAAACAGGCTCAATCAGATTCTTTGGGGTGGCGGTGTGAATGACAATGCCATGTCCTATTTTACACCTTTGACTCCGGAAGCATATGTAAACTACGGCTATGAACCTGAAATGGACAAAGAAACAGAGACGCTCCTCTATGAGGAAGCAGAAAGTTCCTTCCCCGGCGGCGATGTTGTGGAAGCCTATTATTACACAGGCAATCCCCTGAAATGGGGAGACCAGGACTATGTCCTTTCCCACTTAGAAGACCAGTGCACGTTGATTTGGACCGCCGAGGACGGAGCGGTCTACCCCTAAAGACACAAAATGAAAATCCCCCGAACCAGTAATGGTTCGGGGGATTTTGCGCAATTCAACAAGAGCGTGGACAGGATATTTTCTCTTCCACAGAACGATACCGTCCAAAAGTGGCCGGCGGATTATCCCGCACAGTCATGCCCTGCAAACCAACCTGAGCACCCTGTTATCCCATCTTGTAGATCTTCACCTCATAGCCTTTCAATTCTACGGTACCGTTGAGACTGGTTTTCTCACCGGTAAGCAATTCGGTGGTGGGGCCGTGATAGGCGCACTCCATCTGGCAGGGGTTCTCCTCGGCATTCACCGCCACAATGACGGTCTGCGCCGGGCACTGGCGCACGAAAATCCACTGCTTGTTCCGCAGGGTCAGGTTCTGGAAGCCCCCGTCCTTTAGGGCCACGCAGCTGCTCTTGATGCGGCTGAGCTTGCCCAGGAACTCCGTCAGGTCGTTTTCCAGGGGCTTTTCAAAGCAGGGGCGCAAAGCGGGGTCGCCCTGGTGCTTTTCGCCCTCGGCGCCCCACTCGCTGCCGTAGTACACGCAGGGGATGCCCGGCATGCAGAACAGCACAGCGTACAAGGCGTTCATCTGCTTCTTATCCTGGAGGATGCTGGCAATGCGGGTGACGTCGTGGTTGTCCGCAAAGGAGAACAGGTGCATGCCCTTGTAGAGGGTCCACTGCTCCGGGCCGAACTGCCGGGCCAGGGAGTGGGCGATCTCGAACATGTTCAGGGAGTTAAAGGCGGAGTACAGCCCCTTGTAGCACTCGTAGTTGGTGGCGCTGTCCAACATCTCCGGGTTGACGATGCGCTTATAGTCCCCGTGGATCATCTCCCCCAGCAGGAAGAAGCCCTCGTCCTTTGCCCGCACATAGCTGTGAAGCCGCCGCATAAAGTTCTCGTCCAGCATGTAAGCCACGTCCAGCCGCAGGCCGTCGATGGAGAACTCCTCCATCCAGCCGCCCACGCAGTCCAGCAGGTAGTCCACCACCGCCGGGTTTTGCAGGTTCAGCTTGACCAGCTCGTAGTGGCCCTCCCAGCCCTCGTACCAGAAGCCGTCGTTGTAGCCGCTGTTGCCCCCAAAATTGATGTGGAACCAATCCTTATAGGGGGAGGCCTCCCGTTTTTCCTTCACATCCTGGAAGGCCCAGAAGCCCCGGCCCACATGGTTGAACACCCCGTCCAGCACCACCCGGATGCCCGCCCGGTGCAGGGCCTCGCAGACCTCCTTAAAATCCTGGTTGGTGCCCAGGCGGCAGTCGATTTTTTTATAGTCCCGGGTGTCGTAGCCATGGGTGTCCGACTCAAACACCGGGGAGAAATAGATGGCCCCAATGCCCAGCTTCTCCAGGTGGGGAATCCACTCCTTCACCTTCTGGATGCGGTTCACCGCCACCCCGTCGTTTTCAAAGGGCGCCCCGCAGAACCCCATGGGATAGATTTGATAGAACACGGCGCTTTGGGCCCAGTCCTTTTCCGGCCTGCCATGCAGCATACAGCTTCCTCCTTTACAGAAAACACTTCATCCTTTTTCTACCAGTATAAAGCATTCCCCCGAAAAAGGGAAGTCCTTTCCGGGGGAATTTTCACAATAAATTGGTAAAACTAGGGTCTATACGCCAAAGCAGTTTGCAGAAATTTATAAAAAATCCATCAAATTTCTCTTATTTCTTCCTGTAACTGCCTCTCACTGGATGGCGTATTCCTCCCGGCCGGTCTGGATGATGACGCTCTCATAAAAGGCCTGCATGGCCCACACCATGTAGTCCAGGTCCTTGGCGCCCGCCGTCTCATAGGGGGAGTGCATGGAGAGCTGGGCCAGACCGATATCCACAGTGGGCAGCGCCACGTGGGAGCCGGACAGGTTCCCCAGGGTGCCGCCCCCGGGGATCTTGGAGTTGTTGTAGTACACCTGCACCGGCACCCCGGCCTTCTGGCAGATGCGCTGGAAGAGGCCCGCGGTCAGGGCGTCGCTGGCGTAGCGGGGGCTGTGCTTGACCACCACGCCGCCGTTTAAGTAGCACCGGTTGGTGGGGTCGGACTTTTCCGGGCTGTCCGGGTGGACGGCGTGGGCGTTGTCCGCGGAGAGCATAAAGCCGCTGGCAATGGCCCGCAGGTGCTCCTCCCGGCTCTTGCCGCAGGAGAGGGAGATCCGCTCCAGCACCTCGGAGAGGAAGGGGGAGTCCGCCCCCTGGCGGGTGAGGCTGCCGGTCTCCTCGTTGTCAAAGAGGGAGAGCACTGTGACATTCTCCCGGTTTTCCCCGGCCAGAAAAGCCTTGGCGGCGGCGAACACGCACTCCAAATCGTCCAGGCGGGGCGCGGCGATGAACTCCTTCTCCGCCCCGAACACCGTGCCCTGGGCCCGGCTGTACAGGTACAGGTCCCAGGAAAGGATATCCTCCGGGGCCACGCCGGCGTTTTCCGCCACCAGTTTTTTCAACTCTGCCTGGCTGCCGCCCAGCAGGGGCAGGGTGTCCTTCTGGGGGTCCAGCTTAACGCCCTCGTTGACGCCCCGGTTCATGTGGATGGCCACCCCGGGGATGAGCAGCAGGTCCCGGCGGATGTCGCAGAGCACGCCCTTCACGCCGTTCTCCGTGCGCACCGCCAGCCGCCCCGCCACAGAGAGGGGGCGGTCCGTCCACAGGGCCAGCTGCATGCCGCCGTAGACCTCGGTGTTCAGCTTGGTGTACTGGCCGTCCACCCGCAGCTCCGGGGACTCCTTCACCTTAAAGCAGGGGGAATCCCCGTGGGGCGCAATGACGGAGAACCCGTGGAAGTCCGCCTTGGGCACCTGGAAGGCGATGAGAGAGCTCATGCCCCGGGTGGTGTAATACCGGCCGCCGGGCTGCAGGTCCCAGGGCTGGGACTCCAAAAGCTGGGTAAAGCCGGCCTGCACCAGCATGGCCCTCACAGTAGCCGCCGTGTGGCTGGCCGTAGGGGAACACTGGATAAAATCAAACAGTTGATGGATCATCTGTAACGCTCCTTTCGCTTGGATGGCCCCAAGAGGGCCCTTTCCTTCGCCGTCCCGCTCAGGCGGAAATTTGCTTCCCGATGAGCCGGTTCAGGCTCTCCCGGGCGGCCAGCACCTCTGCCGCCTGTGTGGGATAGCGGGCAAAGGTCATGGTCCCATACCCCGGCATCACCTGCCCGCCAGGGTCCTCCCCGGTGAGGCGCTGGGCCAGCTCCAGGGCCCGCAGGTCCTGCAAGCCCTGGTGGAAAACCTTCATCCGCAGGGACTGGATGGGCCCCTCCTTCCCCGGGTACACGGAGAAGGGGTCCCCGCCGGGGAAGGCCCCGCCGCCATCCGTAACACGCCAGGGGTCCAGCCTTTGGCGGGAATTTTGGCTGTACCAGAAGTTGTTCCCCCAGTGGAGAAAACCGGAAAGCCGGTATTTGTGCAGCTGCCAGCCCAGGATGCGGTTGCGGGCGGAGGGCATGGCCAAGAACCGGTTGCCCACATCCACCCCCTGACCGCAGCAGTAGTAGGCCCACAGCCCGGGGACCTGGCGCTCCAAAAAGGGGGCGATGTGGTCTGTGGCAGCCACAGGGTGGTCCACCAGGCCGCTGTCGTAGTACGCCGGGTCAGAGAGGGCGTCGTACAGGGGGAAGTCCCCCAGGTAGGGCTTGACCAGCTCCTTGGCCCGGCGGTAGGAATCCAGATGTTCCTGAGAGGGCTCATCGGAGATGTGGAACACCGCCTTGCCCTCCAGGCCCTGCTGGCGCAGGAAGGCCGTCAGGGCGGGCAGCAGCTGGCGCAGAAAGCCCGCGTACTCCGGGGAAGCCGCCGGGGTGTCCCAGCCGAAGAGGCGGCGGCGCACCCCCTCCTCCCTGCCATAGATGGCCGGGGCGGCCTGAGCCCCCCACTGGGTGAAGAGGTGGGCCATCTCAAAACGCTCTACGCCGCAGCGCCGGGCCATTTGGAGGAACCGCTCCAGCAGGGAGAAGTCAAAGCGGTAGCTCTCCCCTGTTTTCTCCACGCCCACCAGCTGGACACAGGGCCGCTCCGTGCCGGGTTCCGTATCCAGGGGCGGGGTGAAGATGGGGGTGAGCACCATGTTCATCCCCTCTTCCGCCGCGGCGGCAAGGTACTTTTCCCACAGCTGCCAGTGCTCTTCCGAATAGACAGGCACGCCGTAGTAGGTGGCCAGGCAGTCCCCGTGGAGCCACTGGGTATAGATCAGCCGCTGGGGCGGCAGGTCCGCCCCCAGCACCCGCAGGGAGAACGTCCGCTCCACCCGGTCCCCGCCCTGCTCCAGCCGGAGGGTGATGGGGTACTCCCCGGCGGGGAAGCCCTGGGGAACCTTCCCGTTCACCCACAGGGCCGTGGGGAAAAAGGAGCTCACCTCCACCCGGCCCTCCTCCAGGGGCAGCAGGGGGTCCGGGAACAGGCCCGGCTGGGTGGTGAGGTAGTTTTCATCCCCGCGGCCGGGATAAGCTGGCAGGGCGCAGGGCACCTGCCCCACCTGAAAGACCTGGATGCTGTCCTTCAAGGGGGAATCCACCGCGACCCGCACCGGGGCCATGCCCCAGCCGTCCGCCTGCAAAACCGCCTGAAAGGCAAATTCCTCGCCCCCCAGGCAGCTCATCCCCCCAAGGGAGGGGGCCTCGACCCGACGCCCCAGAAGGAGCTTTTCCAGAGAAGAATACAGTGTGACAGAGAGCATGGAAGGTCCTCCTTTCCTCCTGTGCGAGAAAAGCCGCGCCGATAAACCGGCCCGGCATTTTTCCAAAGGGCTGCTGCCCGCCGGGGCAGCGTTATAAGTTCCAGTCCGGGATGAACTGCTTCCCCCGGGCGGCCCGCTCCTGGGTAAAGCCCTCCAGCCCCAGGGCAAAGAGGGCGTCCTCCACCTTTTCCTGCTCCCGGCGGGTGATGGCCCGCTGCAGCTCCGGGAAGGGGGAGAGGTCCCCGCAGGGGGTGTACTGGGCCATCAGGCTGACGGGGATGCCGGGGAACTCCTCCCGGATGCGGCCCAGGCAGGCAATGGAGTTCCTGGTGTGGCCCGGCAGGATGAGGTGGCGGATGAGCACCCCCCGCTTCATCAGGCCGTCCTCCCCGTAAACGGGCGGCCCCACCTGGCGCACCATTTCCCGGATGGCCGCCCGGGCCGCCTGGGGATAGTCCTCCGCGTGGGAGAGCTGCTTCGCCAGGTCCGGGCCGTCGTATTTGTAGTCGGGCAGGTAGATGTCCACCAGGCCCTCCAGGGCTTTCAGGGTCTCCACCTTTTCGTAGCCGGAGGTGTTGTACACCACAGGCACGGGCAGCTTTTTCACCTGCAGCGCCTGGCGCACCTGGGGCACGAAATGGGTGGGGGTCACCAAATTGATGTTGTGGGCCCCCTGGCCGATCAGGTCAAAAAAGATGCCGGACAGCTCCTGGGGCGTGACCTCCCGCCCCGAAACGGGCCCGTGGCTGATCTGCCCGTTCTGGCAGAACACGCAGCCCAGAGGGCAGCCGGTGAAGAACACCGCCCCGCTGCCCCGGGCGCCGCTGATGGGAGGCTCCTCCCAAAAGTGGAGGGCGGCCCGGGCAATGCGCATCCTCTCCCCGCTGCGGCACACGCCCGCCCCGGCGCTTTCCCGGGGCACGCCGCAGTTTCGGGGGCACAGGCGGCAGGCCTTCATCCCTGCAGCGCCAGCATGGCGCAGTTGCTGCCCCGCTGGCCCCTGGTCTTCCGGTGGGAGAAGATCAAGTCGCTTTCGCACATGGTGCACACCTGGCCCACGGCGATGTTCTCCTCCTTCACGCCGGCGGAAAGGAGGAACTGCCGGTTGCACTCCCACAGGTCCACATGGTATTTCTCCCGCTGGGGCCCGGCGACGAACCGCTCCCAACGGGGCAGCTTCATAAACTCCTGGGCCACGGGCTCGTCCACCTCGAAGCAGTCCTTGCCGATGGAGGGCCCAATGCCCACCCGCAGTGCCTCTGGCCGGGTGCCAAATTCCTGGGCCATGCGCTCCACCATGGCTCTCGCCATGCCCATGGCAGTGCCCCGCCAGCCCGCGTGGGCCAGGCCGATGGCCCGGTGCTCCTGGTCGTAGAAGTACAGGGGCACGCAGTCGGCGCAGTAGATGACCAGGGTGACGCCGGGGTCATTGGTGCACAGGCCGTCGATAGATTCCATATCCTTTTCCCGCCAAATGCCAATGCCCCGCTGGGCCTTCTCCACCCGGCGGATGTTGATGTGGTGGTCCTGGGCGCCGCAGACTAAAGAGTCCGGGTCAAACCCGGCGGCGGCGCAGAACAGGCGGTAGTTCTCCTCCACCCGTTCCGGCTCGTCGCCCCGGCCAAAGCCCAGGTTCATGGCGGCGAACTCATTTTCACTGACCCCGCCCACGCGGGTGGTAAAGGCGTGGTTCACGCCCTCCAATCCCTTCCAGGCGGAAAAACGCAGCACCCCCACGCCCTGGGGCAGGGTGAGCTCCATATTCCCCAGGGGTCCGGGGGCAGCCTGTCGGGGGGCTTGGATATCCGGCAGGGGAAATGTTTTCTTGTTCACAGTCAATCCCTCATATTTCTGCTTGATGGTGAGCCTTCCGGCAAACAGGTGGCCGCAGCATGTGCAGCGGAAATCTGCCCGAAAGCTCTTGTTCTTCACGTTCCAGCGGGTCAGGCGGCGGCTTTCCCGGCCGCACCTGGGGCAGGGAAAACGCAGGTGGCTCTTCTCCACCAGGGGGCTGCGCAGGTCGCAGATATAGGTGGTCTTAAAGGTGATGCGCCGGTAGAACTCCCGGTCGCACAGGTCGATATAGGGGGCGATGGCCCCGGGGTCGTAGATCTTCCGCAGGATCTCCAGGGTCATGCGGCTGTCATCCAGGGCGCGGTGGTGCTCCATGCCAGAGACATCCAGCCCCAAAAGCTCCGCCGCCTTGGAGAGGCCCACCTGTTCCCGCCGCCCCAGGCCCATGCGGTCTTGGGCAAACACCTGCAGGTCGCAGTAGCGGGAGAGGAAGGGCACATGCTCATCCCCGCTGAAGTACCGGCAGTTCTCAATGAGGGTTAAAATATCTGAAGTGCCCCAGGTCATCACCACACAGTCCCCAGCCCAGCGCTTGAACCGGCTGACCGCCTGCATAAAGGTGGCCCCCCCTGTCAAGGTTTCATCCGTGATGCTGGTAAGGGTGGAGATGGTAGAACTGATGTGCTTTGCCACCTGGGGTTTGACAAAGCAGGAGAAGGTGGCCTTCTCCGAAAGGTCCGGGCCGCACTTCACAGCGCCAAATTCGATGATTTCATTGATATAGCCCTTCAGCCGCCGGCTGTAGGTGCCGTTCCACTCCAGGTCTAAAATGACAATGTCCAACCGGAGGCCTCCTTTCGCCCAGTGCCTGGGCTCTCAATTCGCGCCCGTGCAAACAATTAGCTCGCGTTCGCGGGGGTTGCACCCCTGGCAATTCGCGCCCTGGGGCGGTGAGCTACGCTCACGCCTGTGCAAACAATTAGCTCGCGTGCGCGCCGCAGGCGGGGAAACGGTTTCTTCCCCTTGCCCGGGCGCTTCTTACTTTTTTAGAACGTATCGATCTTTCTCAGAGGGAAGCGCCTTTCCGGCGCCCCCACGGCTTGCGATGAAAACTTGGCACTGTTGGCGAAAAACCCAGTGTTTATGCGGGTTTGCGAACAGTGCCAGGTGGCACAGTTCAACGGGAAATGGCACTGTTCAGAGAAAGGATATTTCTTAACTAGAAATAAACTTTATCAATTTAAAGCTACAAAGTGCGCCAAATCATGCCGAACAGTGCCATATGGCACTGTTCAAAAACCCAGGTTTTATGCGGGTTTGAGCCCAACAGTGCCATTTCCCTCTCTCAAGCCGCCCAGTGCCTGGGCACTCAAGTCGCGCTTTGGGGCGGCGGCTACGGCCGCGCCTGTGCTGACAGCCAGCGCACGTCCGCGCCCTGTGCCTGGGCACTCAAGTCACGGTCCTGGTCCCCGGTGGGGACCGTTCAGGACCGACCGAGGCGGCAGCCGAGACCGCCGCTTTGGGGCGGCGGGGTTTTCTGAGGGCGGCTGGCAAGCGGCCCTCGCTTGGGTCCGTGGCCGGTCCGGGCGGCTTTTCCCTTTGCCCTGCTTGAGATCCCGGCCCTACTTGAGATCACAAAATGATTCAGAGCGCTGAAAAAGCTAGGAAATACCTGGGTTTTCCGCACTTCATCACATGATGAAGTGCGAAGTGTTTTCGGCCCGCTCTGCATCATATGATGAAGTGCGCAGCCCGCATAAAACCTGGCTTTTTGCCGCATTTCATCATTTCCATTTCTCAAGCCCTGGGGCAACAGGTTTTGTGCTGTCCCAAGAGGGGGACATCCGTCCCCCCATTTTTGCTGACGCTTAGGAAGGCAGGGGCGCTGCCCCTTGCAACCCCCTTAGGGTCACGAGACGCTGTCTCGCGCTCTGCAAGCCTTTTGAAAAAGGCTTGAGCGAAAACTTTACTTGTCTCTATCTGACTCGGGCGCGGGCTTTTGGGCTAGCGTCTTTCAGCCAGCTCCGGCGCCTTTAAGCGCCGTTCGCGACTTGTCCCGTCCGGCCACGGACCGGTTATTTCTTCTTGCTGGCCTGCTTCATCCGCAGCTCTTTGGACAGGATCGCCTTGCGCATGCGGATGCTCTTAGGCGTCACTTCCACCAGCTCGTCTTCCGCGATGAACTCCAAGCACTGTTCCAGGCTCAGCTGAGAGTGAGGCACCAGCTTCAGCGCGTCGTCCGAACCGGCGGCGCGGGTGTTGGTGGCGTGCTTCTTCTTGCACACGTTTACGGTGATGTCCTCCGTCTTGGGGTTGGCGCCCACAATCATGCCCTCGTACACCTCCACGCCGGGGCCGATGAACAGCCGCCCCCGCTCCTGGGCGTAGAACAGGCCGTAGGCCGTGGCCTCGCCCGTCTCGTGGGCGATGATAGAGCCCTGCACCCGCTGCTGGATGTCGCCCTTGTAGGGCTCGTAGCTGTCGAACACATGGTTCATAATGCCGTTGCCGTTGGTGTCCGTGAGGAACTCCGAGCGGTAGCCCATCAGGCCCCGGGCGGGGATCTTGAACTCCATGTGGGTGGTGCCGCTTTCACGGGAGCCCATGTTCAAAAGCTCCGCCTTGCGGGAACCGATCTTCTCCATCACAGCGCCCACATAGTTGTCGGGCACCTCAATCATCAAAAGCTCCATGGGCTCCAGGCGCTTGCCGTCCTTGTCCTGGTGGTAGATGACGGAGGGCCGGGACACCTGGAACTCATAGCCCTGGCGGCGCATCTGCTCGATGAGGATAGAAAGGTGCAGCTCGCCCCGGCCAGAGACCTTGTAGGTGTCGGCGGAGTCCGTCTCCTCCACCCGCATGGCCACGTTGGTCTCCACCTCTTTGAAGAGGCGGTCCCGCAGGTTCCGGGAGGTGACATACTTGCCCTCCCGCCCGGCGAAGGGGGAGTTGTTCACCATGAAGAGCATGGACACCGTGGGCTCGTCGATCTTCACAAAGGGCAGGGGCTCCACGCAGTCGGTGGCGCAGGCGGTCTGGCCGATGTTCAGGTCCGCGATGCCGGACACGGCGATGATGTCCCCCAGGCTGGCGGACGGGTGCTCCACCCGCTTTAAGCCCTCGAACTGATAGAGCTTGGTGATGCGGGCGTTCTGGTGGTGGTCCTCGGCGCCGCCGCAGATGGTGACGGTCTGGCCCACCTGGATGGTGCCCCGCTCCACCCGGCCAATGCCGATGCGGCCCACATAGTCGTCGTAGTCGATATTGGAGAACAGCACCTGGGTGGGGCCCTCCAAATCCCCTTCAGGGCAGGGGATCTCGTTGACGATCATCTCGAACAGGGGGGTCATGTCGGTGCCGGGCTTGTCCGCCTCCAGGCTGGCGTACCCCTCCCGGGCGGAGGCATAGCACACGGGGAACTCCAGCTGGTCGTCGTTGGCGCCCAGCTCGATGAACAGGTCCAGCACCTCGTCCACCACTTCCGCGGGGCGGGCCCCGGGCCGGTCGATTTTATTCAGCACCACCACTGGCTTCTTGCCCAGGGCCAGGGCCTTTTTCAGCACAAAGCGGGTCTGGGGCATGCAGCCCTCAAAGGCGTCCACCAGCAGCAGCACGCCGTCCACCATCTGCAAAACCCGCTCTACCTCGCCGCCAAAATCGGCGTGGCCGGGGGTGTCCACAATATTGATCTTGATGCCGTTGTACATCACGGCGGTATTTTTGGAGAGGATGGTGATGCCCCGCTCCCGCTCCAGGTCGCCGGAGTCCATCACGCGCTCGGCCACAGCCTCGTTCTGGCGGAACACGCCGCTCTGCCGCAGCAGCTGGTCCACCAGGGTGGTCTTGCCGTGGTCCACGTGGGCGATGATGGCCACGTTGCGCAAATCTTCTCTCTTTGCCATATCCCATCGTTCCTTTCTGCGGAGTGCCTGGTTTTTTGAATCCGCGGGGGCGCTTCCAGGCCTTTTCGCATTCCAATTTCACAAAGCGCTCGTTTCACATTAACCGATTTATTATAGCACCAAACAGCCCGCTTGAAAAGCCCGAATTTGGCCAAAAACCTGGGTTTTTGCCGCCCCTCCCTCCCTTGGTTGATTGTAGACAAAAGGGAGCGGGCTGCCCCCGCACTTTTTGGATGCGGGGCACTTTGGGACCGCCGCTTGCATCTTGGGGGGATTTCCTGTAAAATAGTTGATAAAGCAACAAACTTCCCCCAGAAAGGAACGGATGCAGCCCATGACCAACACCCAAGCCAGCGATTTTTCCAAAGGCAGCGTATCCAGCAACATTTTGCGGCTGGCCCTGCCCATGACAGTGGCCCAGCTCATCAACGTGCTGTACAGCGTGGTGGACCGGATGTACATTGGCCACCTTCCCAACGCCGCCGCGGACGCCCTGACGGGCATTGGCCTTACGTTCCCCATCATTTCCATCGTCACGGCCTTTGCCAACCTGTTCGGCATGGGCGGTTCTCCCCTGTTCTCCATCGAGCGGGGCCGGGGCCACCTGGACAAGGCCCGGCAGATTATGGGCAACACCTTTTCCCTGCTGGTGGGCACCGGCGTGGTGCTGACGGCGGTGATCCTGCTCATCAAAAAGCCCCTGCTCTACGCCTTTGGCGCCAGCGACGTGACCTATCCCTACGCGGATGGGTACATCACCATTTACATCTGCGGCAGTATATTCGTCATGGTCAGCCTGGGTATGAACCAGTTCATCAATGCCCAGGGCTTTGGGCGCAAGGGCATGATGACCGTGCTCATCGGCGCGGTGACCAACATTGTGCTGGACCCCATCTTTATCTTCGTGTTTGGCATGGGGGTGCAAGGGGCTGCCCTGGCCACCATCCTCTCCCAGTTCCTCTCGGCGGTGTGGGCGGTTTCCTTCCTGCGGGGGAAGAAGGCCCTCATCCGCATCGAGCGGCCCGCCATGAAGCTGAACCCCAGGCTGGTGTGGCAGATCCTCTGCCTGGGCTTTTCCAGCTTTGTCATGGCCATTACCAACTCCATTGTGCAGGTGGCCTGCAACTCCACCCTGCAGGCCTTTGGCGGGGACCTGTATGTGGGCGTGATGACCATTCTCAACTCGGTGCGGGAGGTGGTCTCCACCCCCATTAACGGCGTGACCAGCGCCGCCCAGCCGGTGATGGGCTTTAACTACGGCGCCCAAAAGTACCGGCGGGTGCGCTCGGGCATATTGTTCACCACGGTTGTCTGCGTGGTTTACACCACCGCGGTGTGGCTGCTGCTGCTTTTGTTTCCCCGGTTCTTTATCGGCCTGTTCTCCAGCGAAGAGGCCCTGCGGGAGGCCGCTGTTCCCAGCATGCACATCTACTTCTTCGGCTTCTTTATGATGAGCCTGCAAATGGCCGGCCAAAGCGCCGCCGTGGCACTAGGGCGCTCCAAACAGGCGGTGTTTTTCTCCCTGTTCCGCAAGGTGATCATCGTCACGCCTTTGACGCTGCTGCTCCCCTATCTCTTTGGCTTGGGAGTGACCGGTGTGTTCCTGGCGGAGCCCATCTCCAACTTCATCGGGGGCGGGGCCTGCTACATCACCATGCTGCTGACCATCTGGCGTGAAATGGCGCGCAAAGAGCGGGAGACGGCCCCAAAGCCCGTCCAGCAGCGCCCATAGGCTCTGCGGAAACACTCTATAACTGCGAAAAAGGAGGGAAGGCCCCGGGGCCTTCCCTCTCTTTATGACGGTTTCCCTTTTCTCTGTTGGCGGCCCTGGCCCGTTCCCTGGCCCCGGCCCTCTCCGTTCTGGCCCTGGCCGTGGCCGCCCTTCCCCTGGCCTTGGGAGGCGCTTTCCTCCGTGGGCTGGCTTTCCACGCCCTCCTCTTGGGCAGGGGCTTGGCCTTGGCCGGAAAGCTCCTCCAGCAGGTCCCGCAGCTGGCGCATGGTCATCGACTGGGCCTCTTCGGGGGTGAACGCCCCATCCAGGGCGGCGATCTCCGCATAGACCCGGTACTTCCCCAGGGGCAGGCCCGCCGCCTGGGCGGCCTGCCGCTCCTCCCAATCCGCGGACTGGCAGGCCACGTTTTCCCCGGCGGTGTCCTCCTCCACCTGGCTCAGGACCGCCTGGCACTGGGAGGCATCCTTTCCCGTCACCGTCACAGAGGCTTCCTCCGCCCCATTTAAGAGCTTTTCCAGCGCTTGCCGGTAGGGCTGCCACAGGCAGGCGCTCTGGGAGGAAGGCTCCACTGCCACCACGGTGCCAAACCGGTTCACCCCCAGCTCCCAGGCGGGGCCCGCCTCTACACTGAGGTAAACGGTGGGGGTGAAGTACACCCAGCCTCCTGCCGTCATCAGGAACACCGCCAGCGCCGCTGCGGCCGCTGCCCAGCGCAGCGCGGGCCTGCGCCTGCGCCCCAGGCGCCGGGAGACCCCCTCCCAGGCTTGGGCTTTCACAGCTTCAGGGGGGCGCAGCTGGTCCAAGGCTCTGCGCACCTGTTCATCCATGACTGCCGCCTCCTTCCAACTGGTCCCGCAGGAGCTTGCGGGACCGCTCCAGCAGGGTGTAGACTGTGTTGACGTTTTTTCCCAGCAGCTTTCCAATCTCAGCGGCCCGGTAGCCCTCATAATAATAGAGGTACACCGCGTCCCGGTACTTGGGGGGAAGGGAGAGCACCGCCCGCAAAAGCTCCCGGTACTCCTCTTCCACCGGCTGGCCCTGCTGGGAGAGCACCTCCTCCCACGGGGCGGAGCGGCTGCGGAAGGCGTCCCGCAGCAGGTCACGGCTCTCGTTGATGGCCACCCGCAGCACCCAGGCCTTTTCGTGCTCTGGGCTTTGGAAGGGACGGGTGTGCTGGGCAAACTTCAGCAGCACGTTCTGCAGGATGTCCTGGGCGTCGTCCCGGTTTTTCAGGTGCACCATGCACACCCGCCACACCATGTCGCCATAGGCGTCCAGCGCCCGGCGGACCTCCTCCTCGCTTCGCACTCCCCTTCCCCCTTTTCAATAAAAACTCAGCGCCTTACGCTTTCTGGCCCAGGCAGGCCCAGCGGCCCACGCTGCGGCCTCCCCGGCAGCCCGTCCAGTTGTCGCAGACCCCGTCGCCATCGGCATCCACAAAGTTCTGGCCGCGGCCCTCCGTCCAGCGGTCGCAGACCCCGTCGCCATCGGCGTCCACAAAGTTCTGGCCGCGGCCCTCCGTCCAGCGGTCACAGACCCCGTCGCCATCGGCGTCCACAAAGTTCTGGGCCTGGCGGCCGCGGCCCATCCCCTGTCCATGGCGGCCTCCCGCGGCCAGGGCAGCGGTTCCTCCCAGACTCAGCGCCAACGTCAGGGCCAACAGCAGGGCAAACAGCTTTTTCATGGAAAATTCCTCCTTATATTCCGGCCCCTTGCGGGCCTTTCTATGGGGAATACGAACCAAGACGGCCGTTTCATTCACGGGAGGAGAAAAAATTTCCCCACGGTTTTTCCCGCGGTATCGGGAAGATACCCTTATTATACCACAGGTCTTTGACAATTTTTTATTTATCTTGCGAGTTCCCTTGTTTTCGGTTACAATGAATTGTGGTACAAGCTTCTTCCATTTTTAAGAGGAAGCCTGGTTGACCGAACCATAGGAAAGGCTGGTATCATCATGGAATTTCCAAAGCATCCCTTCCGCACTCACGGCGGAGCGGCGGTGCCCCACCACAAGAATACATGGGAGCTTCCCACTGCCACCATGCCGCCCCCGGAACGGGTCATCCTGCCCATGCAGCAGCATCTTGGCGCCCCCTGCGTCCCCACTGTAAAAAAGGGGGACACGGTCTTTGTGGGCACTGTGGTAGGCGACAGCGACGCTTATGTATCCGCACCGGTGCACGCCTCCGTCTCGGGCACGGTGGAGGAGCTCACCACTGTCATGCTCACCGGCGGACAGATGACCCAGGCGGTGGTCATCCGCTCTGACGGAAAAATGGAAAAGGACCCTGCCATCTATCCCCCCGCGGCCATCACCACCAAAGAGGAGCTGGCCGCCGCGGCCCGCAGCACCGGGCTGGTGGGCCTGGGAGGGGCAGGTTTTCCCGCCCATGTCAAACTGAACGTCCCCGAAGGCAAGCAGATCGACACCCTCATCGTCAACGTGGCGGAATGCGAGCCCTACGTCACCTCTGACCACCGGGAGGCCCTGGAGAACGGCAAAAACGTGCTGGAGGGCATCTATAAGGTCAAGGAGATCCTAGAGGTACAGCGGGTGCTCATCGCCGTGGAGGACAACAAGCCCGACGTCATCCAGAGGCTTTCGGAGATTGCCAACGACCCCCAGCGGGACCCCCTGGACCAGGTGCGGGTGCTGCCCCTGAAGAGCCGCTACCCCCAGGGCGCCGAGAAAGTGCTGGTGCAGGCCTGTACGGGAAGGAAGGTCCCCGAGGGGAAACTGCCCGCCGACGTGGGCTGCCTGGTGATGAACATTGGCTCCATCTCCTTTTTGGCAAGCTACATGCGCACCGGCATGCCCCTGACCCTGAAGCGTGTGACCCTAGACGGCTCTGCCATTGCCCATCCCCAAAACGTCATTGTGCCGGTGGGCACCCCCATCAAGGATGTGGTGGCTTTCTGCGGCGGCTATAAGGCAGAGCCCAAGAAGCTGATTATGGGCGGCCCCATGATGGGCGTGGCCATCACCAGCGACGAGCTGCCCATTTTAAAGCAGAACAACGCCATCCTGGCCTTTGATGAGCGGGAGGCTGCCCTGCGCCAGCCCACCGCCTGCATCCGCTGCGGGCGCTGCGTGGCCGCATGCCCCATGCAGCTGATGCCCACCAAATTGGAACAGGCCGCGGAGCGCAAGGACGTAGAGGCCCTGCAGTCCCTGCATGTGATGACCTGCATGGAGTGCGGCTGCTGCTCCTTCTCCTGCCCGGCGGGCCGAAGGCTGGTCCAGGCCATCCGGCTGGGCAAGAGCTATGTGAGAAAAGCGGGAGGGAAGAAGTAAATGGAAAAACTCATCGTCTCATCCTCCCCCCACTTCAACGGCGGGAGGACCACCCAGAACATCATGCTGGATGTGATCATCGCCTTAACCCCAGCCATGATCGCCTCGGTCATCCTGTTCGGCATCCGGGCGGCAGCGCTGATCCTGACCTGCGTGGCCGCCTGCATTCTCTTTGAGTACCTGTGCCGCAAAGTCATGAAGCGCCCCCAGACCGTGGGGGACCTGAGCTGCGTGGTCACCGGCATCCTGCTGGCCCTGAACCTGCCCGTCACCCTGAACCCGCTGATGGCGGTGTTCGGCTGCGCGGCGGCCATCATCGTGGTCAAGCAGATGTTCGGCGGCATTGGGCAGAACTTTGTCAACCCCGCCCTGACCGCCCGCATCATCCTGCTCAACTCCTTCCCCTCCCGGATGACCCATTGGGTGCAGCCCTTTGACTACGCCGCCACCGCCGACGCGGTGACCACGGCCACCCCCCTGGGCATTCTGAAGGAGGGCGGAGGGGAGCTGCCCTCCTATCTGGATCTGTTTTTGGGCAACACCGGGGGCTGCCTGGGCGAGACCTGCGCCCTGGCCATCCTTATCGGCGGGGTCTACCTCATCGCCCGCCGAGTCATCAGCCCGGTCATCCCCGTGACCTATCTGGCCACGGCGGCGGTGTTCTCCGCCCTCTTCGGCCGGGACCCCCTGTTCGACCTGCTCTCCGGCGGACTGCTGCTGGGGGCCTTCTTCATGGCCACGGACTACACCACCAGCCCCCTGTACTTCTGGGGCCGCGTGATCTTCGCCATTGGCTGCGGCGCCCTGACCATGGTCATTCGGGAGTTTGGCTCCCTGCCAGAGGGCGTCTCTTACTCCATCATCCTGATGAACATTCTCACCCCCCTGATCGAGCGGTATGTGAAGCCCCGGGCATTTGGCAGCCCGAAAAAAGTCCGGAAGGGGGGCGCGAAGGAATGAAGCTGGATTTTAAAAGCGTCCTCAAGCCAACGGCCGTGCTGTTCATCATCTGCGTGGTGGTCTCCGCCGCCCTGGCGGGCACCAACCTGGTGACCCAGGACCGCATTGCCCAGCTGGCCGCGGAAAACGCCGAGGCCTCCCGGAAGATTGTGCTCCCGGCGGCGGAAGCCTTTGAGAGCCAAGAGGACGGGGCCTACTACGCCGGCACCGCCGGCGGCCAGACCGTGGGCTATGTGTTTGAGACAGAAGCCAGCGGCTACGGCGGAACGGTCAGCGTGATGACCGGCATTGACGCGGAAGGGAACATTACCGGCGTGGTCATCCTTTCCCACGATGAGACTCCCGGCCTGGGCGCCAACGCGGAAAAGCCCGACTTTCTAAACCAGTACCTGCAGCCCGCCCCCGAAGGCGGCCTTTCAGTCATCAAGTACCAGGCGCCCAGCCAGGGGCAGATTGAGGCCATGACCGGCGCCACCGTCACCTCCACCGCGGTGACCAACGCCGTCAATCAGGCTATCGAGCAATACTATGAAGTGAAAGGAGGCGCGTGACCGTGGAAAAGAAGAAGAACGGCCTGCTCCACGAGTTCACCAAGGGCATCATCAAGGAAAACCCGGTGCTTCGGCTGGTGCTGGGCTGCTGCGCCACCCTGGCGGTGACCACCGCCGCCTCCAACGCCATCGGCATGGGGGCCGCCACCACCTTTGTGCTGGTGTGTTCCAACGGGGTTATCTCCCTGCTGCGGAAGGTCATCCCGGACAAGGTGCGCATCCCGGCGTTCATCACCATTGTGGCGGGGTTCGTCACCATTGTGCAGCTGTTCATCCAGGCTTTCTCCCCCGCCCTGGACGACGCCCTGGGGGTGTTCCTGCCCCTGATCGTGGTCAACTGCATCATCCTGGGCCGGGCTGAGATGTTCGCCAGCAAGAACAAGGTGCTTCCCTCCCTGCTGGACGGCCTGGGCATGGGCGTGGGCTTTACCGCTACCCTGCTGGCCATGGGCATCATCCGGGAGCTGCTGGGGGCCGGCACGGTGTTCGGCATCCCCATCCTCTCCAACTTTATGGAGCCCATCATTATCTTCTTGCTGCCTCCCGGCGGGTTCTTCGTGTTCGGCATGCTGGTGGCCCTGGCGGGCAAGCTCTCCGAGGAGGGCAAGGCGCCGGAATCCACGGGCTGCGCCCACTGCCCCCTGGCAGCTTCCTGCTCCAAGCTGAGTGAGAAGGACCACGGAAAGGAGGCCGCACACTGATGGATGGACAGACGATCAAACAACTGGTGGCCATTTTCCTGGCGGCCATTTTGACGGAAAACTACGTTTTGAACAAGTTCTTGGGCATCTGCCCCTTTTTGGGCGTCTCCAAAAAGCTGGACACCGCCGTGGGCATGAGCTGCGCCGTCACCGTGGTAATGGTCATCTCCACCGCGGTGACCTGGCCCCTGTACACCTACTTGCTGGTGCCCAACGGGTTGGGCTATTTGCAGACCATTGTGTTTATCCTGGTCATCGCCGCCCTGGTGCAGCTGCTGGAGACGGCCCTGCGCAAATACATGCCCCCGCTGTACAACGCCCTGGGCATTTACCTGCCGCTGATCACCACCAACTGCGCCGTGCTGGGCGTGACTATGCTGGTGCTGGAAAAGGGCGCGGAGGACCCCACCTTTGGATACCTGCAGTCCTTGGTCAACTCCTTTGGCTCGGGCATCGGCTTTTTGGTGGCCATGGTGCTCTTTGCCGGCGTGCGGGAGCGCCTGGAGAACTGCGACATTCCCGAAACCTTTAAGGGCCTGCCCATCACCCTGGTGGCCGCCTCCCTGGTGGCGGTAAGCTTCCTGGGCTTTAACGGCGTGGTCGACAACCTGCTGTAAAGGGAGGGCGCGGATATGGAAATACTCACTCCCATTTTAATTGTGGGCATCATCGGCCTGCTGGCTGGCGTAATCTTGGCGGTGGCCTCCATCGTCATGGCGGTGCCCAAGGATGAAAAAGCCGAAGCGCTGGAGGAGATCCTACCCGGGGCCAACTGCGGCGCCTGCGGGTACTCGGGATGTCCCGGCTACGCAGCGGCCATGGCCAAGGGAGAGGCCAAGCCCGGCCTGTGCTCTCCCGGCGGGGCGGAGGTGGCCCAGAAGTGCGCGGAGCTTTTGGGCGGCGGCGAGGTGGAAATGGAGTACAAAACCGCCCTGGTCCACTGCCTGGGCAGCTACGACAACACCACCGACAAGATGCTCTACGACGGCATTCAAAGCTGTTCGGCGGCGGCCTTCCTCATGGGGGGCGTCACCAGCTGCCGCTTTGGCTGCATGGGCCTGGGGGACTGCCAGCGGGCCTGCGAGTACGGGGCCATCACCGTGTGCAACGGCCTGGCCCAGGTGGACCCTGCAAAGTGCAAGGGCTGCTCCCAGTGCGTAGCCGCCTGCCCCAAGGGGATCATCTCCCTGGTGCCCCTGAAAAAGCAGGCGGTAGTGCGGTGCTCCAGCTGTGACAAGGCCAAGGGCACCATGGCCGTGTGCAAGATCGGCTGCATTGGCTGCGGCAAGTGCATGCGCACCTGCCCGTTCGGCGCCATCACTGTGGAGAACGGCCTGGCCCAGGTGGACCCGCAGAAATGCACTGCCTGCGGCCAGTGCGTGGAAGCCTGCCCCCGCCATGTGATCACCATGCTGTAAAACAAAAAAGAGCAGAAAGAAAGGGCCGTCCAGCAGGACGGTCCTTCCCTTTTTTGCTCTTCTTTCTTGAAAGAAAGAAGCAAAGACCAGCGTAACGCTGGACCCATGCCGCGGGACGGGGCGCGAACCGCCCCTTTGCCTAGCGCGGATTTACAGTTTTGTGTCCGCGGTTTTTTGCGGTGTC
>UQRL01000002.1 GCA_900543555.1 uncultured Oscillospiraceae bacterium
GTCAGCTTCCGGACGCGGAATATAGCCCGGCGTGTTCTGCGGGAAAACATTTCCGGCACGGGCGGGTGGAACGAGCCGCCGCGCGGCATAGCGGCTTCAAGTCCGTGACCGGACGGGACAGGACGCGGGACGGACGCTTGGGGCGTCCGGGAACGGTGGGCGCCGTCAGCTTCCGGACGCGGAATATAGCCCGGCGTGTTCTGCGGGAAAACATTTCCGGCACGGGCGGGTGGAACAAGCCGCCGCGCGGCATGGCGGCTTCAACGAGGTGATTTTTTGCGCAATATTTTCGATTCTCACGCCCATTATTACAGCCACCAGTTCGACAGCGACCGGGAACAGCTGCTGGGCTGGACCCTGCAGGAAAAAGGAGTGGTGGGCATAGTGAACATGGGCTCGGATTTGGAGAGCTGCTACGCCACCCTGGAGCTGACCCGCCGGTACGACTATATCTGGGGCGGGGTGGGCATCCATCCGGAGGACGCCCTGGACCTGCCGGAGGACTGGCTGGGGCAAATCCAGGAGATGCTGAAAGAGCCCAAGATTGTGGCGGTGGGCGAAATCGGCCTGGACTACCACTGGCTGGACGCCTGCCCCAAGGACCGGCAGCAGGAGGTGTTCGCCATCCAGCTGGAGCTGGCCCGAGAGCTGGCTTTGCCCGTGGTCGTCCATGACCGGGAGGCCCACGCCGACACTTTGGAATTCCTCAAAAAGTACAAGCCTGCCGGGGTGGTGCACTGCTTCTCTGGCAGCTGGGAGACCGCCCGGGAGATTTTAGACCTGGGTATGTACATCGGCCTAGGCGGCGTGGTCACCTTTAAAAATGCCAGGCACGCGGTGGAAGTGGCTAGAAACATCCCCCTGGAGCGGCTTGTGCTGGAGACCGACGCCCCTTACATGGCGCCTGTCCCCTATCGGGGCAAGCGGAACGACTCCTCCCTCATTGCCTTTGTGGCGGAAAAAATTGGGGAGCTGCGGGGCATGGAAGCCCAGGCGGTGCTGGACGTCACCGCGGAAAACACCCGGCGGCTGTTCAACCTGGGGTAACGGACGGGGCTTCTCCCCGGAAAGGAAGTAATGACATGGAACAGAACAAGTACGGCGCTCCGGTGGCCTACGAGTACGGCAGGAACCTGTATATCAATGTGACAAACCAGTGCTGCAATGCCTGTGACTTCTGCCTGCGGCAAAACAGCCCCGGCAGCCTGTACGCGGACAACCTCTGGTATCAGGGGGGCGAACCCACTAAGGAGGAAATGTGGGAGGACCTGGAGCGCCGGGACCTGAACCGCTATAACGAGGTGGTGTTCTGCGGCTATGGCGAACCCGCCTGCCGGTGGGATGACATGATGTGGCTGTGCCGGAAGATCAAAGAGAAGGGCTCTCACTTTATCCGCATCAATACCAACGGCCTGGCCAACCTCATCACCGGCCGGAACGTGGCCGAGGAGATGGACGGCCTGGTGGACGCGGTCTCCGTCAGCCTGAACGCCAGCGACGCGGAAAAGTATGAGGCCATCTGCCACAGCCAATTTGGGCTGGATGCTTTCCCCGCCATTTTGAAATTTACGGCGGGGGCGGTGTTCAACGTGCCCCACGTGCGCATGACCGTGGTGAGCACCATGCCCAAGGAAGAGATCGACGCCTGCAAACAGGTGTGCGAGCGCCTGGGGGCGGATTTCTTCGTGCGGGAATACATCGAAAAGTGAAAGGTGCCCTGCAGGGCACCTTTCCGGGAGACAAAAAGGGAGACGCCGGCTGGCGCCTCCCTTTTCTATGCTGTGGGGAGCCTCTGGTTACAGCGGCAGATACCCCACTTTTTTCATCACTTTCTGAAGGGTCTTGCGGGCGATGCGCTCCGCTTTGGGGGCGTTGTCCCGGTAACACTGCTCCAGGTAAGCCTTGTCCCCCGCCAGCTGGCGGAACCGTTCTTGGATGGGGCGCAGCTCTTCGATGACGGCCTCGGCCACGGCGGGCTTGAAATCCCCATAGCCCTTGCCGGAAAACTCCGCCTCAATCTCCTCCATGCTCTTGCCGGTGATGGTGGAGTAAATGGCCATCAGGTTGCTGACGCCGGGCTTGTTCTCCGGGTCGTAGCGGACCAGGGCCTCCGAGTCGGTGACGGCCCGCTTGAACTTGCGCAGGACGGTGTCTGGGTCGTCCAGCACGGTGATGAAAGAGTTGACGTTCTCATCGGACTTGGACATCTTCTTGGTGGGGTCTTGCAGGGACATGATGCGGGCGCCGTGCTTGGGGATGATGGGTTCCGGCACGGTAAAGGTGGGGCTGTACAGGCCATTGAAGCGCTCGGCGATGTTGCGGGTCAGCTCCAGATGCTGCTTCTGGTCCGCGCCCACGGGGACGTAGTCCGCCTGGTACAGCAGGATGTCCGCGGCCATCAGGCAGGGATAGGTGAACAGGCCTGCGTTGATGTTGTCCGCGTGTTTTTGGGATTTATCCTTGAACTGGGTCATGCGGGAGAGCTCCCCAAACTGGGTGTAGCAGTTCAAAATCCAGGCCAGCTGGGAGTGCTCCGGCACCTGGCTCTGGATGAAAAAGATGCTCTTCTCCAGGTCGATGCCCATGGCCAGCAGCATGGCGTAGCCATCCAGCACGTTTTTCCGCAGGGCGGCGGGCTCCTGCCGGACGGTGATGGCGTGCAGGTCCGCCAGGCCGTAAACGCACTCGTACTCATCCTGCAGGCCCACGAAATTCTTCAGGGCCCCCAGGTAGTTGCCCAGGGTGAAGGTGCCCGTGGGCTGGATCAGGCTGAGGACCCGTTTTTTCTGCTGTGTTTCCATTGTGATTCTCTCCTTACTTGGTCATTTCCTCATAGGTCTCCGCCAAGAGCCGGATCCCCTCTGTCAGCTGCTCGTCCGTGGGGGTGGAGAAGTTGACGCGGAAGGACTGGCAGGGCTCGCTTTCATCGGTGAGGAACGCGGTGCCCGGCACCACGCACACCTTGTGCTCTGTGGCCTTCTTGACAAACTCCAGCATATCCACCCCATCGGGCAGGGTGCACCAGGCGAACAGACCGCCCTCAAAGCGGCTCCAGGTGATGCCCAGGGGCTTGAAGTACCGCTCCATGGCCTCCAGCAGGATGGAGCTCTTCCGGCGGTAGATAGCCCGCAGGTTTTCCAGGTGGGCCTCATAGTCATACTCGGTCATAATGCGGTGGCAGACAATCTGGGCCCACATGTTGGAGTGGACGTCCTCGCCCTGCTTGCACACCACCATCTTTTGCAGGACCTCCTTGGGGCCGATGGCATAGCCCACCCGCATGCCGGGGGAGATCACTTTGGAGAAGGAACCGGCATAGACCACCACGCCCTCGGTATCGAAGGACTTGATAGCGGGCACGTCCTCCCCGGCAAAGCGCAGGTCACCGTAGGGGTTGTCCTCCAGCACGATGACGTTGTGATCCCGGCACAGCTCATAGACTTTCTTGCGCTTTTCCAGGCTCATGGTGATGCCGGAGGGGTTTTGGAAGTTGGGGATGGTGTACAGGTATTTCACATTCTTTTCCCTGTTCAGGGCCTCTTCCAGCTTCTGGGTGTCGATGCCGTCTTCCTCCATAGGGATGCCCACCAGCTTGGCCCGGTAGGAGCGGAAGGTATTCAAAGAACCGATGAAGCTGGGGGCCTCGCACAGGACGGTGTCCCCTTCGTTCAACAGGGTCTTGGTCAGCAGGTCCATCACCTGCTGGGCGCCGCTGGTGATGAGGATATCGTCATTCTGGGTGCCCACATGGTGCTTCTGCCCCATATAGGAGAGCAGGTGCTGGCGCAGGGGGGTATACCCCTCTGTGACGCCGTACTGCAGGGCGTCGATGGGGGTGTTCTGCAGCAGCTCCTGGGAAATCTTCTGCACAGCCTCATAGGGGAAGGCGTCCGGGGCGGGGTTGCCCGCGGACAGGGGGATGACGCTGGGGTCGGAGGAGTTTTTCAAAATCTCCCGGATGGCGGAGGGTTTAAGGCTCTTCACACGCTCTGAAAACTGATATTCCATGCTTGCTCCACTCACTTTCTTCATTTTTGGGATTGCGGCAACAAAAAAAGCCCCCTCCCGCCTTGCTTCCAAGGACTGGGACAGGACTTGCCTGCGGTGCCACCCACATTTGGCAAAGGGGGTTCCCCCCTTGCCCACTCTTTTCCTTAACGCGGAACACGTCGGGCCATACTGGGGCACAAAGCCCGTTCCAGCCCGCCCTCACGGGGTCCATTGGCGCCGGGCCGCCTGCCGCTTTCCACCAAACGCGGCTCTCTGAACAAGGCGGTTCCCTGCGTTACTTGCTCCCGCTCTGCGGTTTCTCCACAAATTTTCTCTATTATACTCCCCTTGGGAGCAAAAGTCAAACGGAAGATCCCTTTGCCGAAACAGGAATTAAATTTACATAAGACGTTGCCATAATCTTTTTTGCGCAAAACTTCGCCACCAGCCTCCCCCAAGGGCCCGCAAGCTCTGAAAACCCGCTGTCTCTTTAGAAAAGTGACAGAAACGCCCTTCCTGGAAGCGACAGGAAAATTTCCTGAGAAAGGGTATAATCCTTTCACAAGCCGCATAGTCGGTTTCCATAATTTTATCAATGAGGCGGTGTTTTTGGTGGAAGAGACGAGAGTACGGAAAATTTGGCTGCGGGCCCAGGAGGTGCTGGATTCGCCCTATACCCGCAAGGCCCTGATCCTTGCTGGCAGCTTTGCAGGCAGCCTGCTTTGTTCCCGTGGGCTGGTGTTTGGAAAATATGCCCCCTTCGGCGTGGCGGCGGCAGCCAGCGTTCCCCGGGGCGGTATGTGGGCCGCGGTGCTGGGCGCGTTTTTGGGGTATCTCATGCCCTCTCCGGCGTATATTCCCATACGCTACGCGGCAGCGCTGCTGGCTGCAGCTGCCATCCGCTGGGCCCTGTCCGAGCTGAAGGGCGTAACCGCCCACCCTCTGTTCGCCCCAGCTGTGACCCTGCTGCCCTTGCTCCTCACAGGGATGACAATGGTGCTTTTAAACGGCTCTCTCTCCTACACAGCCGCGCTGTATGTGGCAGAGTCCTTTTTAGGAGCGGGATGTGCCTACTTTTTGCGGCGGACAAGCAACCTTCTTTTAGGGCTTACGGGGGACGGCCGGGGACGTTCCAGCGGCCTTTATGAAAGCGGTGATGTGGCAGCGGCGACGGTTACTGCCGGGGTGGTGGCCCTTTCCTTTTCCAGCGTCACCTTTGGGGGCGTGTCCCTGGGGCGTATTTTAATGGTGCTGATGGTGCTCACCTGCGCCCGCTTGGGGGGCATTGGCGGAGGGGCGGTGGCCGGCATCACCGCCGGGGCCATTCAGGGCCTCTCCACAGCGGGGCTCTCTTACCTCTCCGGGGCTTACGGCCTGGGCGGCCTGATGGCCGGGGTGTTCTCCCCCATGGGGAAGGTAGCCGGGGCTGTGGCGTTCATCCTCTCTCACGGCATCGCCTCCATGCAGGTGGGGGCGGAGTCTCAGGAGACCATCCTGCGAGGAGCCATTGAGGTGGGGGCCGCCACCATTCTCTACATGGCCCTGCCCCGCAGCCAGCGGCTCTCCCAGCTGTTCGGCGTGCGGAAGGACACCCTCAGCGGCGGGGCCCTGCGGGGGAACATTGTCATGCGGCTGCGCCATACGGCGGAAGCCCTTTCCCAAGTGCACACCTCTGTGGAGGAGATCTCCCAAAAACTTTCGGCTGTTTGTGCCCCCAGCCTGCAGGGCGTCTACGACCGCGCGGTGGAAGCGGTGTGCGCGGGTTGCAGCGCCAGAGGGGCCTGCTGGCGCAAGCACCGGGAGGAGACCCTGGAGAACTTCTCCCAGCTCACCTCCTGCTTAAAGGAGAAAGGCCGGGTTGACACCCTGGACTTTACCAAGGAGTTCTCCGACCGGTGCGGCCGGATGGGCGAAATGCGGGATGAGATCAACAAAAGCTATGGGAGGTATCTGCTGAAGGAGGCCGCCCAGCTGCGGGCCGCCCAGGTGCGTGAGGTGGTGGAGGACCACTTCCAGACCACCGCCGATATTTTGGAGGAGATGGCCGGGGAATTCTCCCAATACCAGAGCTTTGACGAGGAGGCCGCTGCCCGGGTGGCGGACATCCTGCGGGAGAACGGCATCGAGCCACTGGAAGTGTGCTGCCGCCTGGACCGTTTCGGCCGGATGACCATTGAAGCAGAGGTGGGCCGGGAGCACCAGCGGCGGATGAACCGCGCGCAGTTCACCCGGGAGATCAGCGCCGCCTGCGGCCGGGTGTTCTCGCCCCCCTGCATCAGCAATGGGGAGGAGTCCTGCCGGCTGCAGATGTGCCAGCGCCCAGCCTATGAGGTGGCCCGGGGCTTCTCTCAGTACAGTGCCAAAAACGGGGCCTTCTGCGGGGACTGCGCCAGCGTTTTTGCGGATGGCTGCGGGCGGCTCGTCGCAGTGCTCAGCGACGGCATGGGCACCGGGGGCCGGGCGGCGGTGGACGGGGCCATGACCTGCGCTATGGCGGAGAGCCTGCTGAAAGCGGGCATTGGGTTCGACCCCATGCTGCAAACCGTAAATTCCGCCTTGATCGCCAAGAGCGGCGATGAATCCCTGGCCACCCTGGACATCGCCTGCATTGACCTATTCACCGGCAAAGGAGAGTTCCGCAAGGCAGGGGCGGCCTGCAGCCTGCTGCGCCGGGGCCGCCGGGTAGAGGTGGTAGAGGCCTCCAGCGTGCCGGTGGGCATCATGCCGCAGGTGGAATTTGCCGCCTACAGCCGGGAGCTCGCCCCGGGGGATGTGGTGGTGCTGCTCTCCGACGGGGTGACCGCCTGCGGCCAGGAATGGCTGGAGGACCTGGTGCTCCACTGGGACGAGGAGGAAAACCCCAACCTGCTGGCCCAGCGCATCACCGACGAAGCCCGTAAGCGCCGCAGCGACGGCCACGAGGATGACATCACCGCCCTGGTGCTGGTGCTGAAATGACCGCACAAAAAAGGACATCCAAGCCAAGGCTGGATGTCCTTTTCCGCTGGCGCCCTTAGGGCTTATCCCCTTTTGGGGTCCTCATAGGTCAGAGCCTGGCCACTGTCCCCCAGCCCGGCGGTGGTGGGGTCGGTTACGGCGGTCCACACGCTCACAAGGATGGACACCACAATAACCGGGTTGAGGACTGCCCGGTACAGGGCGCCCCCCAGTGCGGCCCAGGAGGTCATGTCCTCCCACTGCAGGCCCAGGCCCACCAAAATGGGGCTGAGCACCGCCGCCGCTGCCTGGGCCCAGAACACCGGATTTTTCAAACGCACCCTCCAGTTGATTTTCATACCCTTCCTCCTTGTCTTTGTTCCCATAAGGAGAGGCGGTTCTCGCACCGGCACAGCCGTTGGTCCTGGCCGTCCATGCGCTGGGAGAGCCGCCTCTCCGTCTTTTCCTCCCGGCTGCGGGCCCGTTCATCCTCCTGCTCCAGTTTGTCCAACCGCACCAGGACGTGCTCTAAAATGGCGGAGAGCCGGGAAATGGTGCCGTTGAGCTTGACGATGGGCCCGGCCACCGCTGCCACCAGCCCCGCCACCACAGAGAGGGCTGTCACTACAGTCCACTCGTTCACAGGGCCGCCCCCCTTCCCACAGACACAAAGGGAGAGTCACCCCCATCCCCCTGGGCGGGGGCGGAGCGGCCGCGGGTGTAGTAGGCGATGCCCAAGCTCATCACACAGTCGTCATGAGCGCCCTCCTGGGCCTCTGGGCGGCCGTTCTCATTGCGTACAAAGGTGAGCATCTCGTTCAAGGTGTCCCGGTCGTTGAGCCACTCCGGGTGCTCCCGCACCACCTCCACCAGCCCGGCGATCACCAGGGGCCTGGTGACGCTGCTGGTCTTGAAGCCGTAGCTCTGGCGGATGCGGTGGGTGAAGCTGTCCTCTGCCTGGCGCACATACTGCCGGGGGTAGCGCAGCCGCTCCAGCTCCCGGATGGGATAGCTGGAGAAGTTGGCCTCAATGGAGACCAGCGCCGTGTGGTAGTGCTTCCCCAGGCAATAGAGCTGCTTGGCGAAGAGGTCTTCGTCCATCTGCCCCCGGATGGTGCACACCTGCTGGCCGGTGATGTGGTCGATGACCTGTCCCACGTTGAAGTCCGAGCCCTCCCCGGCGGTGTCCGCCCCAATGACGTAAGCGCCCCCTGGGGCGGGCTCTTGATAAATCTGGATGGGGCCTGTGTCCATCTCCACCCAGCGGATGGTGCTGTCGTCGATGAGCACCTCGTTGGCCTCGGGGCTGTACCAGGTGGCAAAGGTGAACTCTCCCCGCTTCACCGGTCCGGTGAGCTGGGAAAGCCGCTCCGACACCTTCTGGGCGTCGAAGATGGTCTGGCCCAGCACGCCCCACTCCCCCAGGCAGTACACGGAGTAGTAATAGGGGTCCGTGTCCTTGTAGCCCTCCAGGGTGCGCTTGTAGTCCTCGTCCAGGAACTGGTTGTCCTTATAGGTGGATTTCAGCACCAGCGCCCGGGGATCTTTCCTGTCGAAAAACCGCAGCTTTAACCAGTGGAGCACCGACACCGGGTTGAAGGTGAGCACCATCTGCTTGTGGGCGCCCTTGCCTCGCAGGCGCACGTCCAGCTGGTTGAAGTCCTCCTCCAGGATCTCGGAGGCCTCCTCGATCCAGATGTCCGTCAGCTCCCCTTTGGGGAAGGTGATGGACTTGAGCTTCTCCGTGTCATCCAGTCCCTTGAAGATGACGCTGTTGCCGTTGGCACAGCTGATGCGCAGGTCTGAGTCCTTGCAGGAGAACAGTTCCGACAGCCCCCATTTTGAGATCACCTGGCGGAACAGGGCGTAGGTGGAGTCCCGGTTGGTGGCCGCCACTGCCCGCACCACCAGGATGTTGCACAGGGGCAGCGTCAGCAGCCGGTACAAAAACCGCTGCACCGCGAACACGCTCTTTCCACTGCCCGCCCCGCCGTAGAGGATCAGGTAGCGGTGGGTGTTGTCCGTCAAATAGGGGCGGAACAGGGGGTTAAAGGCCCCCCGCGGAATGGTCACTTGCATATCAAACCTCCTCCCCTTCCACCCGCACGGTGATGGGCCCCAGATCCCGGCCGGCTTTTTCTCCGTAGCCAAAGGCGGTTTGCAGCAGAAACCGGGCTCCCGAGGCCGTCTCCTTCCGGTAAGCGGCCTGCAGCGTCTCCTCCTCCACCAGGGAGCAGGCCCGGCGCAGAGCCTCCCCCAAGGGGGCTTCCTGCTGCTGGGAGACGAATTTTTCGAACGCTTCCCTGCTGGCAAAGCCCAGCGCCAAGGCTAAACCTGTCAACGTGGGGCAGCGCTCCTGTCCCTCACACCCCCGCAGGTATTCCTCTGTAATCCGTTCTACCCCTCGCGGGCTTTTGAGGCGGCGTTGGTTCCCCATGGGCCTCACCCCCCTTCCGCAGGCTGTCCGTCCCTCCCCTGGTGCCCAGCAGGCGGGCATACTCCCGCTTTAGCGCCTGAAGTTCCCGCTGCTGGCCGGGGGTGGGGTTCTGCTCCTGGATGAGGCGGTGCATCTCTCCCGCCACAAGCCGCCGCAGGTGAATCCGAAAGGGACATTCCTCCCGCTGGCAGCCCGCCTCACTCCCCCTTCTCCTGGAGTCCGGGCAGGTTCCAGGGTAGGGGCATTGTTTTACAGTACAATCCATGGCATTCTCCTTTCCTCTTCCGGGGGGCAAAGCAGAGGGCGCATACCCGGCTGTAAGCGTAGCGGGCCTTTCCCACCGTCCAGTGGTTTCCCAGCTCCGCTACAATCCGCTTCCAAGGGATGGGGGCGCCATACTCCATCACTTTACGGGCGATGAGCCGCGCTTTGGGGTCGGGCAGGCGGCGGGCCAGCTCCTCCGCCTCCCGCAGCAGGCCACACAGCCGTTGGGCCTCTTCCCTCTCTCCCCGGCGCTCCAGCTGGAACCGCTCCTGCCGCAGGGCGGGAAGCTGCTCAAACTCTTCCCGTGTCATGGAAGGCGCGCCGCCCGGCGCTGCAACACATGGGCGGTTACACGCAAGTCATCCCGGATCTCCATAAGCTGGCCCACCCGCTGCCAAAGATCCGATTCCCGCTGGAGTCTGGCTTCCTTCCGCAGCTGATCCAACCGCCTGTTCAAGCGCCCCACCTCCTCCAGGTACTCCTGGGCCATACGGTCATAATTCATTTTCGCCCTCTCCTTCCCAACCGATTTTCTTGGAGGCTTCATACTCTTTTGAGCCTCTATTTCCAGTTTATTACTCTTTTGAGTGGTTGTCAAGAGAATTTTACTCTTATGAGTAATTTTTGCTTGACATTTCCTCTTTTCTAAGATATTCTTAGAGCAGGAAAGCGGGTGACCCTATGACATTTTTAGAAAAGTTGGATTTCTTTTTACAGCGTGAGCACCTGAACCGCCGGGGCCTTTCTCAGAAAACCGGCATTCCTTACACCACCATTGACAACTGGTACAACCGGGGCTATGAGGGGCTGCGCCTTTCCACTGCCGGAAGGCTGGCGGAATTTTTCGGCACCACCACAGATTTCCTTCTGCGGGACGATTTAACCGACCCGGACTATGGCAAGGCGCTGGGATTTCAGGTGGACTTTGGCGAAATGGAGCGGGTGCGCAAGTACCGGACGCTGGATGTGTACGGCAAGCAGGCTGTGGACGCCGTGCTGGAAGCGGAGCACCAGCGGATGACCCGCGTGGCCCAGCGGGAGCAGAAGGGATGGGTCACCTATATCAACCTCTACGATTTGGCCGTCTCCGCCGGTACCGGTGAACCTTTGGGAGACACTTATTACACCACGCGGGTGGAACTTCCCACAGAAAAGGTGCCGGAAAACGCCCACTGCTGCCTGCGGGTCAGCGGAGACAGCATGGAGCCTGCTTACAAGGATGGGGACATTGTGTTCGTTCAGCGCCTGGAAAACGGCCGCCTGCGGGAAGGGGAAGTGGGAATCTTCTCCTTAAACGGCGAGGGATACATCAAGCAGCTGGGCCAGCGGCAGCTGCTCTCTTTCAATCCCAAATATCCGCCCATCCCCATCGGCCCCTATGACCGCCTGGAGTGCCAGGGCAGGGTTTTAAGCAAGCTGTAGCCCGCTGCGCGCCGGCTACTGTAAACCCTGGGGAAACCATCTGGATGCAAATTGGAAGCAGAGGAAATTCGGAAAGCGGTTGATTTCAACCGCTTTTTCCACTATAATAGACAACAGTATGCAGGAAGGTCCCTCTCAAGCTGCCTTTCGGGAAGTGGGTCTCCTGCCGCAAAGGAGTTTTGACCTATGTACCGAATTGTAAAAAAAGAGGTGCTCAACCCCACCGTAACCCGGATGGAAATTGAAGCGCCCCTCATCGCCAAGAAGGCGGAGCCGGGGCAGTTCATCATCCTGCGGGTGGACGAAAAGGGCGAACGCATCCCCCTGACCGTGGCGGACTTCGACCGGGAGCGCGGCACCGCGACCATTATTTTCCAGATCGTGGGCGCCACCACGGAAAAGCTGAATCACCTGGAGGAGGGCGACTGCCTCCAGGACTTTGTGGGCCCCCTGGGCCGCCCCTCGGAAACAGAGGGCCTGAAGAAGGTAGCCGTCATCGGCGGCGGCGTGGGCTGCGCCATCGCTTACCCGGTGGCAAAGAAGCTCCACCAGCAGGGCGCGGAGGTTCACTCCATCGTAGGCTTCCGGAACAAGGACCTGGTCATCCTGGAGGAGGAGTTCCGGGCGGTCAGCAGCAAGTTTGTGATGATGACGGACGACGGCTCCTACGGCGAAAAGGGCCTGGTGACCAACGCCCTGGAAAAGCTCATCGCCGAGGGTGAAACCTATGATGAGGTCATCGCCATTGGGCCCCTGGTGATGATGAAGTTTGTGGTGAAGCTGACCAAGGAGCACAACATTAAAACCGTGGTGAGCATGAACCCCATTATGATTGACGGCACGGGCATGTGCGGCGGCTGCCGCCTGACCGTGGGCGGCAAGACCAAATTCGCCTGCGTGGACGGCCCGGACTTCGACGGCTTTGAGGTGGACTTTGACGAGGCCATGGCCCGGGGCACCATGTACCGGGACTTTGAGCGCCACGCCTATGAGGAGACCTGCAACCTGTTCCAGAAGGAGGTGAAGTGAGATGCCCAACATGTCTTTGAAGAAAAACGAGATGCCCTCCCAGGCGCCAGACGTGCGCAACAAGAACTTTCTAGAGGTGGCCCTGGGCTACACCGAGGAGCAGGCCCTGGACGAGGCCCAGCGCTGCCTGCACTGCAAAAACAAGCCCTGTGTGGCCGGATGTCCCGTGGGCATCCACATCCCCGACTTTATCGCCAAGGTGGCGGAGGGGGATTTTGAGGGGGCCTATCAGATTATCACCCAGCAGAGCTCCCTGCCCGCCGTGTGCGGCCGGGTGTGCCCCCAGGAGACCCAGTGCGAGCAGAAGTGCGTACGGGGCATCAAGGGGGAGCCGGTGGGCATTGGCCGCCTGGAGCGGTTCGTGGCCGACTGGCACAACAAGAACGTCTGCGAGGCGCCCCGCAAGCCCACCCCTAACGGCCACAAGGTGGCGGTGATCGGCTCCGGCCCCTCGGGGCTGACCTGCGCCGGGGACCTGGCCAAGAAGGGCTACGCCGTCACCGTGTTCGAGGCTCTGCACACCGCGGGCGGCGTGCTGGTGTACGGCATCCCGGAGTTCCGGCTGCCCAAGGACATTGTGCAGAAGGAGATCGACGGCCTGAAAGCTCTCGGCGTGGACGTGCAGACCAACATGGTCATCGGCCGGGTGCTCTCCATTGACGAGCTGCTGGAGCAGGGCTATGAGGCGGTGTTCATCGGCTCCGGCGCGGGGCTGCCCCGGTTCATGAACATCCCCGGTGAGAACCTGAAGGGGGTCTACTCCGCCAACGAGTTTCTGACCCGTGTCAACTTGATGAAAGCCTACCAGCCCGGCAGCGACACCCCCATCGAGCACGCCCGCCGCGTGGCGGTGGTGGGCGGCGGCAACGTGGCCATGGACGCCGCCCGGTGCGCCAAGCGCCTGGGGGCGGAGGAAGTGTTCATCGTCTACCGCCGCTCGGAAAAGGAGCTGCCCGCCCGGGCTGAGGAAGTGGAGCACGCCAAGGAAGAGGGCATTGTGTTCCACCTGCTGAATAACCCCACCCAGATTCTAGGGGACGAAAACGGCAATGTGAAGGGCATGGAGTGCATCCGCATGGAGCTGGGCGAGCCCGACGCCTCGGGCCGGCGGCGGCCTGTGGAGGTCCCCGGCAGCCAGTTCACCCTGGACGTGGACTGCGTCATCATGGCCATCGGCACCTCCCCCAACCCGCTGATCAAGTCCACCACCCAGGGCTTGGAGACCCAGAAGTGGGGCGGCATCATCGTCAATGAGGAGACGGGCCTCACCAGCCGGGAAGGTGTGTACGCTGGCGGCGACGCCGTCACAGGCGCTGCCACGGTGATTTTGGCCATGGGCGCCGGCAAGACCGCTGCCACCGCCATCGACGAGTACATCCAGAGCAAGGCGTAAAAAGGATATAGGAAAAGGACCGGGAGAACTCCCGGTCCTTTTGATTTCTTCTATGGCATTTTAAGCGAACGCAAACCGCTCTATAGCCTGGGCCAAGCCGTCCTCCGTGTGGGGGCCGGTGAGATACTTGGCCGCGGCTTTGGCTTCCTCCGAGCCGTCCCCCATGCAGACAGACACCCCGGCATACCGGAGCATGGTTACGTCGTTGCCATTGTCCCCCAGGGCCATAACGCCCGCCTGGGGGATGCCCAAGCGTCCCGCCAACGCCTGTAAGGCCGCTCCCTTGTCCGCGCCGGCGGCGTTGATCTCCAAGTTGTCCGGGATGGAGGAGGTGACCGCCAGCCCTCCCAGGCCCTCCAACCGCCGCCACAGCTCCTGGCGCATGGCCTCGCTGGGGATGTAGGGCAGGTTGATTTTTTCCGGCTGGAGGCCTGTTGCCCTCAGCGCCTCCCCCAATTCCTCCTCCAGGCGGTAGTCCTTGGTGAGGAAGTGCAGCTTACTCTCTGGGATGCCGAAGTGCGCCACCGCCCGCTCCGGGTCGCCCCGGCGGGTGATGGCCCGGCCGCCGTCGTAATACTCCACGAAGATGTCATATTCCGAAAGCAGGGCCTGGACCTGCCGGGCCTTCTCGTTGGGGATGAGGCACTGCCACACCGCCTGGCCAGTCTCCAAGTCGTAGACACCGGCACCGTTGGCGGTGATGGCGTACCGCACCCCGGGCAAAGAGGTGATTTCCTGTGGGAGGAAATCCTTCATCCGGCCGGAAGCCGGCACCAGCACCATTCCCCGGCGGGCCGCCTCCCGAAGGGCCCGCTGGTTGGCTTCTGAAATGAATTGATGCCTGACCAGGGTGGTGCCATCCAGGTCAAAGGCAATCAGCCGGACATCCATGCTTCCACTCTCCTTTTGCTTTTGGCGCTATTATACCACGGTGCCATCTACCCTGGCAAGCGCCCCGGATAGAAAAAGCGGCCTGGAAGCCCAGACCGCCTTTCCCCGCGCCCTTCTTACTTATTCTGGAAGGTGCGGCATTCCGTGCCGCTTTTGGAGGTCACATCCCCGCAGCCGCAGCCCACACAGACGCACTGGGCGTCGCAGCGCTGATTGCTGTTGTAGGAACAGCTCTTTACATGGCAGCGGATATCCGTCTCCACAGTGGGGTTCTGGCCCATGGCGTTCTGGGCGGAGCCAGCGCGGCGCTCCTCGAAGGAGGCGCAGCAGGTCTGGCTGCAGTCCTGGGCAGCAGGGCCGTCCACCTGAATGCCCATCAGGCAGCACTGGTGGTTTTGGTTGTGCTGGCAGCTCTCCACCTGACATTCCAAACGGTTCATACAAGGCACCTCGTTTTCCCTGTGATTTCACAGAACGCTTTCACGTTCCGCCTGCTTTATCTTTCCCCAGCGCAGGAATTTTATGAGGGGCTTTTCAAAAAAAGATTTCCTCTGGACTTTTTAAAGGGAGATCAGTATAATGAAAACAACCTCTTGAAAAACAGGAAGGAGCATCGTGTATGGATCTGGAAAATTTCGGCAAGAAAGCAGAGCCGCTGCGCTGCCTGGGCGTGAAGGTCAGCCAGCACGGAGTTGTGACAGCCCACAAGGTCTGGGATGAGGAGTGCCGCCGGAACGTGTATTCCGCCAGCAAAAGCGTCACCTCCTGTGCGGTGGGGTTTGCCATCCAGGAGGGGCTGCTCTCCCTGGAGGAGCGGCTGGTGGACGCCTTTCCCCAGGACCTGCCGGAGACCGTGGGGGAAAACCTGGAGAAGGCCACCGTGCGGGACCTGCTGACCATGTGCCTGGGCCAGGACCACGGAGAGCTGATGGGCGCCCAGCGGCCTCTCTATCAGGAGAAAGACTGGGTGAAGCTTTCCCTCTCCCTGCCCTTTGCCTACCAGCCGGGCAGCCGCTTTGTTTACAACAATGTGGGGCCCTATCTGGCAGGCGTGCTGGTGCAGCGCCGGGCCGGCTGTGACCTGGTCTCTTACCTGACGCCCCGGCTGTTCGACCACCTGGGCATCACCCGCCCCACCTGGGAGGTGGACCCCCAGGGCTACACCTTTGGGGCGGGCGGCCTGTTCTTCACCCTTTCCGAGCTGCACACCTTTGGGCAGTTCTACCTGCAAAACGGCCTGTGGAACGGCCGGCAGCTCCTCTCCCCCGCCTGGGTGAAGGAGAGCACCACCAAGCAGGTGGAAAACGGCCAGCAGGGCTACGGCTACCTGTTCTGGGGCGGGCCCCAGGGCACCTTCCGAGCGGACGGCAAGTACGGCCAGCTGTCCATCCTGTGCCGGGAAAAAGATGCGGTCATCACCGTGGTGGCGGAGTGCCGGGATGTCCCCTCCCTGATGGACGCCATTTTCGACGAACTGTATCCCCAGCTGTAAGACGCCGGGGCCTTTCTATCAACAAAAAAGCCTTCCCTTTTCGGGAAGGCTTTTTTGTTGGAACGCAAGCGTCAGGCGCTCTTCTCCGGGGCTTTGTCCAGGATCTGTTTACCGGCAAACTGCACCAGCAGGAAGCCCACCACACAGGTAAGGATAATTTCGGGGATCATGTAAGAGCCATTATACACCAGAGAGTAGACCACCGCCAAAGCTGTTCCAGACAGGTTGCCCAGGGCAGGGAAGAATGAGGCGATAAATCCCTGCATATCAGCCGTCTCATTGAAGGAAGCCCACAGCACCCAGCCGGACAGGAACGAGCAGAAGTAGCGCAGCATCATGGAGACAAAGCTGCCCAGGGTAAAGGCCGCCGCGTCGTTCTTGATCTTGCCCCGGAACATCCCGGCCAAGCCCAATACGGTAAATGCCAGGATATAGTCCAGGAAAATAGAGCCCACCACCATCATGGCAGAAATGCCCTTGAGGGCGTCCAGGCCGAAGAGCAGCTGCAGCACGCTAAATACCAGGCCGGCGCTCAGGCCCCACTTCAAGCCGCAGCGATAGCTAAAGAACATCACCGGCAGCATGGAGCACAGGGTGATGGCGCCTCCATAAGGCAGCTCGAAAGGCTTGACAAAGCCCAGAGCCGTACCCATCGCGATCATAACGCCCGCCAGCACCAGGTTAAAGGTTCGTTTGGAAACAGTGTTCATGTTCATTCTTCCTCTCACATTGGATTCTCCTAAAAAAGGAAGTCCTGGGCCCCTGTGGAGGGCAGGCAAAAAAACAGCCGCTCGGAGAAGAACCGAGCGGCGAAGGGACATTTCAAGCAGAGGTTTCTGCCACAGGGCCGCGCAAAAGGGCGCCGCCCTGGAAATGAAATGCTCCCTACGCCGGTATTATCCGGATCAGGTTCCTGCCCCAAAGGGCAAAGGGTTTAAGCTCGAAGCTCCTCTCAGCCGCCTGAAAGCGGGCACCCCTTCTTCCATTTTTCGACCCTTATTGTAGCGCAGGCGGCAGGATTTGTCAAATAGTGCGGGCGGCCAGAAGTGCAAAAAAGGGGCCGGGTTTTAAGCCCGCCCCTTTTTCACAGAGAGGTTTTCTTGCTTCGCCGCTTCAAAATCGCAAGATCACACAGATAAGCTGCCGCAATGGCAAAATACACGGTAACGTTGGGACGGCGCAGCACATTGCCAGAGATCTGGGCGGCAATGGCGGCCAGCAGGAAGGTCATGCCCACCGCCCCCATCTCCATGGTGAGGAACCGCTTGACCCCGCCCCCAAAGGAACACAGGCTCCGCACTGGCAGACGGCGGCCCTTCCCCTGCTGCTCCCTCCAGGCCGCGGACACATCTTGGAAAAAGGCCTTGAAGATCATCCCCACAAACAGGGCAAGGAACAGCATATACAGGGTGAAGCCAATGTACCCACAGAAGTAAAACACCGCGGGAAAATCGTTCTCCAAGTCGTAGTTAGAGCCGTTATAAATCATGTCGCTGTACTCGAAGCCAAACAGGTGGGTGACAAAATCTTTTTCTTCCCACATCAGCTTGGCGTACATGGATTTGCGCACCCGGGAGTCTGAAAGGATGGAGGGCTCGGAGGTGTAATCGTAGGCGTCCATCACGTTGTAGACGCCGAAGCGCTCGTACAGGTTTTCAAACACGGGGCCGTAGACCTCCGGGTCGGTGTAAACCCCCATCAAGCTGTTCCGCAGGCGCTGAAGGCGTACCTCGTCCCCCACGGTGCTTCCACCGCCGGAACCGGACTGCTCCAGCTCTTCTTTGATGGCCTCCAGCTCTTCCTGATCGGCGCCGGTGTTTTTCAGGCTTTCCTCCACACGCTGCTGATAGTTGCTCAGCGCGTAAGCAGACTGGCTTTCCCGCTGCTGCATGGGGGCATACTGCCGGAAGGCCACCACCAAAACCAGCACGGCCAGCAGGGGCAGCACATAGCGCAGGCTCTTCTTCTGGAAGTTGAGCACGAACAAGAAGATAAACGCCCCTGCTACAATGAAGATGGAGTAAAACGTGAATTTGGTGCCGGTGACGAACATCAGCCCAAAGGAGAGCACTAGGGAGAGCAGGAACAGCGGGTACTTGCCGCTCTTCCAGGAGAAGAAAAGGGACAAGGGCGCTACCAGCACGATGATGGCGCTTTGGGCGTTGGCCACGCCAAACCAGCCCATCACTCCCAGGTACAGCGTGTCATAGGTGTAGACAGGGTGCCCTGTCAGCCAGGGCAGGGCGGTGAAGAGGATGATCTCCCCCAAGTTGATGGCGAAGGCCGCGCAAATAAACTTTCCCAACCCCTTCCCCTTCTTGAAAAACGTGACAAAGGACAGGGCAAAGATGGGAAAGTTCATAATGCGCAGGAAATTTGCCGTGTCCGCCACCATGGACTGATACCCAATGCGGTAACAGTTGGCCATGTGCGCCACCCAAAACAGTCCCATGACGCCATAGAAGAGGAAATAGACCCGCTTTCTATCGCTGACAAGGAAGCCCAGCAGGGCCACAGCCATCAACAGCAAAAAACGCAGGGCGGTGGAGAGGGAGTTGTTTCCCATTTCTCCCAGAAAGTAGGAGAGCACGTCCAGCAGGGGCTGAATGACAATAATGGCCCCCACAATCCAAGGCAGCTTTCCCACAATGGCTTCTTTCATCGTTTGATACATTTTCTTCATACCGTTCCCCCTTGGCTCCTGCCCATTCTCAAGTTCCCTCCACGGGAACGCCCGCCGCGCAGCCGTTCCACAAATCCCCTTGTCTCCACAGCCCGGGCCGTGCCCACTGTGGGGTGCAGATATACATATAGCAACGCCGCCGCCACCGAGCCGTACACGGTCACGCTTGGCTTGCGCAGCACCTGCCCGGAAAACTGGGCCCCGCCCAGCATCAGGGCGAACATCATGGCGGGCACACCCAGCTCTACACAGAGCACCCGTTTCCAGTCCAGTGCCAGGCCCTTCAGGCAGATGAGGAAGAAGTACAGGGCAAAGGCCCCGTACAGCCCCACCCCCACATAGCCGTAATAATACAGCAGGGCCGGAAAGTCATTTTCCGGGTCGTAGATGTGGCTCCCCACATGGCATTGGGCATATTCCACGCCCACCAGCTTGGTGAGGAAATCCTGATCCTGCCAGACCATCTCCATGGCGGTCAGCTTTTTCACGCGGGTGTTGTAGAGGGTTTGGGGGTCGGTGGCATACTCATACTGCTCCATCACCCTCTCCAGGCCAAACTCCTCAATCAGGTCCTCCAGCAGGGTGGCCCCATACAAGCCCGGCTGGCCGTAGACCTGGGTATACACCTGTGTGATCTTATCCAGGACCTCCGTGGGAATCTCCTCCCCCGGGGTGTAGACAAAGCCCTTGTCCTCCCCCATGATGGCGTCGGCCTTTTCCTGATAGATGGAATAGGAGTCCGCCGTGAGGGCCTGGCGCTCCGCCATGGGAGACACGCCCCGGAACAGGACCAGGGCCGCCAAAACCACCGCCAAGGGGATGCAGAACAGCAGCTGCTGCCGGCGCAACACCAGCAGCGCCAGGAACGCGCAGCAGATCAGGATGGCTCCGTAATAGGTCAGCCGTGTACCGGTGAAGTACAAAAGCCCAAAGCCTAAAAGGCAGCACAGGCAGAACTTCCACAGCCGGCGGCTGCGCAGGCCCCACAACAGCAGGGGCGGCACCAGCAGGGTGAGAATGGAGCTTTGGGAATTGGCCACCCCAAACCAGCCCAAAATGCCGATGGCTACGCCCCGGTCCGGATAATCATAGGTGTAAACCGGCTGGCCCACCCCATAGGACAGAGCAATGACAAGAAGTATGATGCCAAAATTCAACGCCAGCATGCCCACAACCCGGTAATCCAGGTCCCTGCGCTGGCGGAAAAAAGTGACGAAAGAAAGGGTCCACAGGGGAAACTGCACCAGCTTTAAGAACTCTGCCGCATCCCCCACCGGGTCCTGATATCCCAAGCGCAGGGAATTGAGCATGTGCAGTACCCAAAAGCCGCCCACCACGCCATAGGCGAGATAGTAGGCCCGGCGGTTCTCTGTAATGGCAAAGCCGTACAGGCACACAGCGAACAGCAGCACCGTGCGCAGGGCGGTGGTCACCCAGGTAGCTTCTGCCTGGCCCATAAAATAGGAGAGCACATCCAGCAGGGGCTGCACTGCCAGCAAGGCAGCCATCACCTCCCCCACGGGGGCGGATGCTCGTGTTTTCCAAGAGGATTCTATCATGGCAAAGGGTTCCTTTGTTATGTCAAGTGTTTGGAATGTATTATAACACGAAAAGCCTTTCGGCACAACAGAAAGTGACAGGCCCCGAGAGCCTTGAAGCGCGCTTTTCCCCGGAATTCCGGCATTTTCAGGCATCTTACAAGTTTCTTTCGCTTTTCCCCCTCTTCTCCAAAAGGAAAAGCCCTCCGGAGAAACCGGAGAGCCTTCCTTGAAGATTGGTTAGGAGAACAAATATCAGCCCTTTAAGATCTGCTTATACAGGCGGATATACTCGTTAGCTGACCTGCCCCAGCTGTTGTCACAGCCCATGGCGCGGTCCATCAGCACGCCCCAGCCCTCCTTATCGGAGTTGTAGGCGTAAATGGCCCGGTGCAGGGAATGGAGCATGTCGCCGGTGTTGTAGGTTTTGAAAGTGAAGCCATTGCCCTGGCCGTCGCCGCTGTCGGTGATGGAATCTTTCAGGCCGCCGGTCTCGCGGACCACAGGAATAGTCCCATAGCGCAGGGCGATCATCTGGGAGAGGCCGCAGGGCTCGGACTTGCTGGGCATCAGGAAAATATCCGCACCGGCATAGATTTTCCGAGAGAGCTCGGGCACAAAGCCCAGGCACATGACAAAGCGGCCGGGATACTTTTCCTGCATCCATTTGAAGTAATTTTCGTACTCCAGGTCACCGCTGCCCAACACCACAAACTGGGCGTTGGAATACTCCATCACGTTGTCGATGCCCTCTTTCACCAGGTCCAGGCCCTTATGGGACACCAGCCGGGTAACCATGCCCACCAAGGGCAGGTCAGGGTTCTGCTCGATGCACAGCCGCTCCTGCAGCTTCTGCTTGTTCACAGCTTTGTTCGCCTTATCCTCCCGAGAGTAGTGAGCATAGATATTGGGGTCCGCGGAAGGATCGTAATTGACGGTGTCAATGCCGTTCAAAATGCCGGAGAGCTTCCAGCTGCGCTCCCGCAGGATGGGGTCCAGTTTGTGAGAGAACCAAGGGTCCAGGATCTCCTGGGCATAGGTGGGGCTCACGGTGGAAACCCAATTGGCACACTCAATGGCACCCTTCATCAAGTTTACATCCTTGTTGAATTCCAGCAGGGAACTTTCATAGTTGGGAATGCCGAACACATCCTCCAAGATTTCCTTGCCATACTGGCCCTGATACTGGATGTTGTGGATGGTAAACAGGGTCTTGATGCCGGAGTACCACTCGTTGTTGGCGTAGAACAGCCGGTAGTAAACAGGCACCAGGGCGGTTTGCCAATCGTTGGTGTGGATGACGTCGGGCTTAAAGTCGATATAGGGCAGCATCTCCAGGATGGCCCGGGAGAAGAAGGCAAAGCGCTCTGCGTCGTCAAAGTGGCCGTAAATGCCCTGGCGCTTGAAGTAATACTGGTTGTCAATGAGGTAGTAGATGACGTTGTTGATCTTTGCCTCGAAGATGCCGCAGTACTGGCGCCGCCAAGCCACCGGCACACTGATGCTGGTGACAAAGCGCATCTGGTCCCGCAGCTCTTGAGAGATGCCGTCATACAGGGGCACCACCACCCGGCAGCCAATCAGCCGGGAGCGCAGCGCCTGGGGCAGAGAGCCCGCTACATCTGCCAAACCGCCAGTAGCGGAAAAGGGCAGGGCCTCGCTGGCACAGAATAAAACTTTCATTTGGTTACCATAGCCTTTCCGCTCACAAAATCCCGTTTCCCGGGCACCGCCGGGAGCCCCGCCGTGAGCCGCGCGGGGGGAAGATGGGACGGGCGCGCTCGGTTACACCTTGCTGCCCTTGGCCACGAATACTGGGTAGGTCTGGTAGCCCATCAGCGTGCGGTTGGGATCAAACACAGTGTCCTTATCGGCCACTACATAATCCAGCCGGCTGTTTTCGCCAATGACAGCGTCCTGCATGATCACGCAGTTGCGCAGCTTGGCGCCTTTATGAACCTGCACACCCCGGAAGAGCACGCAGTTCTCCACCTCGCCCTCAATCAGGCAGCCATCGGCGATAATGGAATTCGTAACCTGAGATCCCAGGCCGTAACGGGCAGGCATATCGTCCCGAACCTTGGTGTAGATGGGGCGGCTGGCCTCAAACAGCTGGGTGCGCACCTTGGGCTCCATCAGGGCCATATTGGCCTTGAAATAGCTGCCCAGGGAGGAGATGGAGTAAGCGGCGCCGGTGAACTCATAGCCGCAGACCCGCATATCCGGCAGGTTGCGCTGGAGCAGGTCCCGGTCGAAGTCATACAGGTTGCGGCCCATGCACTCCTCCACCATGGCCATCAGCCGCTTGCGGCCGATGAGGCACATGCCCATGCCAAAGTTGCAGTCGGTATCGCTGCCCCGCTTGACCACCATATCCCGGATAAAGCCCTCAGGGTCCACTGTGTAAACCACGTTCTTATCCGTATCGGGGGAAACGCCGTGACGGTAGACAATGGTGATGTCCGCCTCCTTGGCGGTGTGCAGGGCAAACACCTCTTTATAGTCGATGTTGGCCACCGTGTCGCAGTCGGAGAGGAGCACATACTCCTCTTTGGAATTGCGCAAAAACCGCATGATGGAGGCCAGGGAGCTGATCTTCCCCTCTGTGCGCATGGTCTCTGCGCCAAAGGGGGGCAGCAGGTACAGGCCCTCCCGCTTGCGGGAAAGGTCCCAGGACTTGCCAGAGCCCAAGTGGTCCATCAGGGATTGGTAATTCTGCTCGGTGATGACGCCCACCTTGTTGATTCCGGAGTTCACCATGTTGGACAAGGGGAAGTCCACCAGGCGGTAGCGCCCGCCGTAGGGGATGGAAGCCATCACCCGGTTCTGGGTCAGCTCACGCACCCGCTCTTCGTGTACATAGGCAAACAGAATGCCGATTACATCGTTGCCGCGCATCACTTCTCCACCTCCTCAGCATCAATCATAGCCTTGGGGGGCACCACGGTATCGGGAGCCAGCGTGCAGCCCGGGCCAATGACGGCCACGCCCCAGTCTTCTTTATTTTCCATATCCTCGGGCCGCTGGCCCACCACAGAGTTGGCGCCCACCACAGAGTTTTCGGCCACGATGGCGTACTGAACTGTGGCGCCCTCTTCAATGCGGGAGCCGGGCATGATGATGGAATCCCGCACCACCGCGCCGGGAGCTACATAGACGCCCGCGAACAGCACAGAGAAATCCACCGTGCCATAGACATTGCAGCCCTCTGCCGCCAGGGAGTTCTGAATGGTTGCGCCCTTGGCCACATAGTGGGGCGGCATGACCGGGTTGCGGGAGTAAATGCGCCACTCGGGATCGTTCAAATCCAGGGGGATATTGGGGTCCAGCAGGTCCATATTGGACTCCCACAGGCTCTCAATGGTTCCCACGTCTTTCCAGTAGCCCTCAAACCGGTAGGCAAACATGCTCTCACCTGCGTTCAGCATGGCGGGCAGCACGTTCTTGCCGAAGTCGTTCTGGCTCTTGGGATCGTTCTCGTCCTCCTCCAGGTACTTGCGAAGCTTTTCCCAGGTGAAGACGTAAATGCCCATGGACGCCTTGTTGCTCTTGGGCTTTTTGGGCTTCTCGTCGAACTCGTAGATAGAGCCGTCCTCGTTGGTATTCAAGATGCCAAACCGAGAGGCCTCCGCCATAGGCACCTCGTACACGGCGATGGTGCAGGCGGCGTTTTTCTCCTTGTGGAAATTGAGCATTTTGGAATAATCCATTTTATAGATGTGGTCGCCAGAGAGAACCACCACGTAGTCGGGATTGTACCGCTCGATAAAGGGGATATTCTGATAAATGGCGTTGGCGGTACCCTTGTACCAGTCGGTTTTCTTCTGCTTCTGGTAGGGGGGCAGCACATGCACGCCTGCATTGTTGCTGTCCAGGTCCCAGGGCTGGCCGTTGCCGATGTAGTCGTTGAGCTCCAGGGGCTGATACTGGGTGAGCACACCCACAGTCTCGATGCCGGAGTTTACGCAGTTGGAAAGCGGGAAATCAATGATGCGGTATTTCCCGCCGAAGGGCACCGCGGGCTTGGCGAGGTTTCTCGTCAGAACGCCCAGACGGCTGCCTTGGCCGCCGGCAAGCAGCATGGCCACGACTTCTTGTTTGGGTAACATTTTAGCGTCCTCCTAATCTTCAATGATATTGCAAAAAGCTGCGGCCTTCCCGAAGAGTCTTCGCGAAAGGGGAAAGCAGAGGCTTTTTTAACGGGATACGGGATACAGTTTAAGGGGTGGGCTCCCCTGCTTTCTTGGCCCGCGAGCGGGCGGCTGGCTTTTTGGCGGCTGGCTTTTTGGCCGCCGGCTTTTTCGCGGCGGTACGCCGCACCCGCTTGGGGGTCTTCTTCACGCACTCCAGGAAGAACACGGAGCAGCCGGGCAGCGTCAGGGAAACACTCTGGTCACAGCCGTGCATGGGCACATCCTGGGTCTTGATGGCGGTGCCGTTGGTCACGCCGCCGCCGCCGAACTCTTCCGCGTCGGAAGTGAATACCTCTGCCCAGGTGCCCCGAATGGGCACGCCGATGCAGTAGTTCTCCCGCTGGACGGGAACGAAGTTGCACACGGCCACCAGCTCCCGCCCGTCCTTGGCCTTGCGGCGGAAGGCGATGACGCTCTGCTGGTAGTCGTCGTTGGAAATCCATTCAAAGCCCTCCCAGGAGAAATCGATCTCCCACAGCTCGGGACGGCTGAGGTAGAACTGGTTCACCGCCCGGAAGAAGGCCTGGGCCTGCTGGTGCTCGGGGTATTGGAGCAGGCCCCACTCCAGCTCTTTTTCGTAATTCCACTCGTTTTTCTGGGCAAATTCCGTGCCCATAAACTGGAGCTTCTTGCCCGGGTGGGCCATCATATAGCTGACAAAAGCCCGCATCTGGTCGGCTTTCATCTTGTCGTCGCCGGGCATCTTATTGATGAGGGAACCTTTTCCATAGACCACCTCGTCGTGGGAGATGGGCAGGATGAAGTTCTCAGAAAAAGCGTAGAAGAAAGAGAAGGTGAGGGCATCGTGATTGCCGCTGCGGAACAAGGGGTCCATGGACATATAGCGGAGCATATCGTTCATCCAGCCCATGTTCCACTTGTAGTTAAAGCCCAAGCCCCCCACATAAGTGGGCTTGCTCACCAGAGGCCAGGAGGTGGACTCCTCTGCGATCATCATGCAGTGGGGCGCCTCGGCAAAGGCGGCCTCGTTCAGCGCCTGCAGGAAAGACACCGCCTCGTAATTTTCCTTGCCGCCGTCCTTGTTGGCCACCCACTCGCCGTCCCGGCGGTTGTAGTCTAGATACAGCATAGAGGCCACCGCGTCCACCCGCAGGCCGTCGATGTGGTATTCCTTAAGCCAGTACACCGCGCTGGACATCAAGAAGCTCTGCACCTCGGGCTTGCCGTAATCGAAGACCAGGGTGCCCCACTCCTTGTGCTCCCCCTTGCGGGGGTCCTCATACTCGTAGCAAGGGGTCCCGTCGAAGAAGGCCAGGCCCGCCGCGTCCCGGGGGAAATGGGCGGGAACCCAGTCCATAATGACGCCGATGCCCTCCTGGTGGCAGCGGTCCACAAAGCGCATAAAGTCCCGGGGCTGGCCATAGCGGGAGGTGGGGGCAAAATAGCCGATGACCTGATAGCCCCAAGAGCCATCGTAAGGGTACTCGGTCAGGGGCATGAACTCAATGTGGGTGAAGCCCATGTCCTTCACATAGGGGATGAGCTCGTCCCCCAGCTTGTCGTAGGAAAAGACGCTGCCGTCCTTATATTTCCGCCAAGAGCCCGCATGGACCTCATAGATATTCACCGGCTGCTCATAATGGGCATGCTCCGTCTTGTGCCGGAGCCAGTCATCATCGTGCCAGTCATAGCCGCTCAACTCCACCCAGCGGGAGGCCGTGCCGGGCCGGGTCTCTGAGTGGCGGGCGAAGGGGTCCGCTTTATAGGTATCCTTGCCCTGGGCGGTCTTGATATAGAACTTATACAGCTCAAAGGGCTGGAAGACGAAATCGGTATAGCCCTCCCACACTGCGTCGTCGATCTTTTTCAAGGGATACTTGGCCTTATCCCAATTGCAGAAATTGCCCACCAGGGAGACCTCCCTGGCATGGGGGGCCCACACCCGGGCCACCATACACTCCCGGCCCAGATGGGTGGTCTTGTGCAGGCCCAGATATTCATACGCCCGCCGGTTGGTCCCGTTGCGGAACAAGTAGAGCGGCAGGTTATCCGGCTGATTGGCGCCGTCCTTTTTTGGAAGCTGAGTTTCACGTCCCATTATCTGAACGCTCCTTTTCTCCGGGTAAACGGTTTCTTTGTAGTTATCATAGCATAATCCAGAAAAATTTCAAGAGGTTTTTAGTAATACCTTTTAATTCTTTGTAAAATATTTTGCAATCTTTGTAATTCATAACTAAATGTCACCAGGATTTTCTGTGTAAGACAACATTTCTGCATGTTTGAACGCCCTTTTTTTCCCGTTTTCCCAATCTATATGGGCCTGTCCCCCGCCTTATGAAAACCGCGGCAGCAAGCCGACACGCTCTCCCTGGAAACCCACCGCAGCGCGGAACTGCCATCCCCCCCTTCCACCCGTCAGCGGCGGACCCCGGGCCCCTTCCCCGCCTTCTTCCGCCCGGCTCAGAACCATTGAAAAAAGGAGGAGGGCCGCCCCATGGTGGGTAGGCCCTCCTCCTCGCTTTTCTTTTTTTCGTTACACCCTCTTCACGCCAAAGGTGACGGTTTCACCGTTGACGTCCTGCTGGGCGGTGTACCCTTCCAAGATGCCGAAATGGCAGGCTTCTCCCAGCACGTCGTGCAAGATGGACTGCTGGTTTTCCCGCAGGACTTGGGCAACCTTCTCGCTGCCCTGGCAATAGACCTCAATGTGGTCGGTGACATTGAAACCGGCTTCTTTCCGCATGGTTTGCAGCTTGCTGGTGATCTCCCGCACAAAGCCCTCGTCGATGAGCGCCTGGGTCAGGGTGGTGTCCAGCACCACGGTCAGGCCCCGGTCAGAAACGGAAGTGTAGCCCTCCTTCTGGGCGGTCTCGATGAGCAGCTCCTCGGCAGTGAGGTCCACCTCCCCGCCAGGCAGGGGCAGCTTCAGCAAGCCGGTGGTGTCCAGCTCTTTTTTGGCGGCGGCGCCGTCCAGCTCCTGCAAGGCCTGGCGCACTTCGTTCAGCCGCTTGCCCAGCTTCTTGCCCAGCAGCTTCAGCTGGGGCTTGAAGGTGTAGTCGGTGAACTGGGACATGTCCGTGAGGAAGACCAGCTCCTTCACGTTCAGCTCTTGCTTGATGATCTCGGTGTACAGCTCCCCAAGGCCCTGGTCCGCGTCGGTGTAAAGGGCCTGGAGGGGCTGGCGGTTCTTCAAGCTGGACAGGTTCCGGGCGGCACGTCCCTGGGTGACAATGCGCAGCACCTCATCCATATCCGCCTCCAGCTGCTTGTCCACCCAGGCCCCCTCATAGGCGGGGTACAGGCACAGGTGAACGCTCTCCGGGGCGGACTTGTCCACGGAGCACACCAGGTTGCGGTAGATCTCCTCGCTCATAAAGGGCACCATGGGGGCCGCCATCTTGGCGGTGTCCACCAGGGCGGTGTACAGAGTCATAAAGGCGGCAGTGCGGTCATCGCTCTCCGCCTGGGCCCAGAACCGGGACCGGCTGCGGCGCACATACCAGTTGCTCATCTCGTCCACAAAGTCCTGCAGGGCCCGGGCGGCCTCCGGCACCTTGTAGGCGGAGAGGTTCTCGTCCACGGCCTTCACGGTGGTGTTCAGCCGGGAGAGCAGCCACTTGTCCATCACGGTGAGCTGGCAGTCCTCCAGCTTGCGCTGGGTGGGGTCGAAGCCCACGATGTTGGCGTACATCACAAAGAAGGCGTAGGTGTTCCACAGGGTGGAGAAGAACTTCTTCTGCCCCTCGATGACGGCCTTCTCGTGGAAGCGGCTGGGCAACCAGGGGGCGGAGTTGGTGTAGAAATACCAGCGCAGGGGGTCAGCGCCGAACTTTTTCAGGGCCTCCATGGGGTCCACGGCGTTGCCCTTGGACTTGGACATCTTCTGGCCGTTCTCGTCCTGCACCAGGCCCTGGACCAGCACGTTCTTAAAGGGGGCCTTGTCAAACAACAGGGTTGAGATGGCCAGCAGGCTGTAGAACCAGCCGCGGGTCTGGTCCACGGCCTCGGAGATGAAGTCCGCGGGGAACTGGCTCTCAAAGAGCTCTTTGTTCTCGAAGGGGTAGTGGTGCTGGGCAAAGGGCATGGAGCCGGAGTCGAACCAGCAGTCGATGACCTCGGGCACACGGTGCATCTGCTTGCCGCAGTGGGGGCAAGTGATGGTGACCTGGTCCACATAGGGCCGGTGGAGCTCGATGTCGTCGGGGCAGTTCCCGGACATCTCCTTCAGCTCCGCAATGCTGCCAATGGCGTGGCGGTGGCCGCACTCACACTCCCAGATGTTCAGGGGCGTACCCCAGTAGCGGTTGCGGCTGACGGCCCAGTCCTGGACGTTCTCCAGCCAGTCGCCGAAGCGGCCCTTGCCGATGCTCTCCGGGTACCACTGGACGGTGTTGTTGTTCTTGATGAGCTGGTCCTTCACGTCGGTCATCTTGATGTACCAGGACTCCCGGGCGTAGTAGATGAGGGGGGTGTCGCAGCGCCAGCAGAAGGGGTAGCTGTGCTCGAACTTGGGGGCGGAGAACAGCAGGCCCCGCTCATCCAGATCCTTCAAGATTTCCTTGTCGGCGTCCTTGCAGAACAGGCCGGGCCACTTGGTTTCACTGGTCATCTGGCCCTTGCCGTCCACCAACTGCACCAGGGGCAGGCCGTACTTGCGGCCCACCTTGGCGTCGTCCTCACCGAAGGCGGGCGCGATGTGCACCACGCCGGTGCCGTCTGTCAGGGTGACGTAGTCGTCGCACACCACGTACCAGCACTTCTCCTTGGGGCTGACAAAATCGAACAGGGGCTCGTACTCCTTGCCCTCTAAATCGGCGCCCTTGTAGGTCTCCAGGACGGTGTACTCCCCCTCGCCCAGGACGGTGTTGCACAGGGCGGCGGCCAGGTAGTAGGTCTCCCCCTTGCTCTCCACCTTCACATAGTCCTCGGCGGCGTTGACGCACAGCGCCACGTTGGAGGGCAGTGTCCAGGGGGTGGTGGTCCAGGCCAGGATGAAGGCGTCCTCCCCCTTGACCCGGAACTTGGCAATGGCGGAGCGCTCCTTCACATCCTTGTAGCCCTGGGCCACCTCGTGGGAGGAAAGGGGCGTGCCGCAGCGGGGGCAGTAGGGCACGATCTTGAAGCCCTTGTACAAAAGGCCCTTGTCCCAGATCTGCTTGAGGGCCCACCACTCGCTTTCGATAAAGCTGTTGTCATAGGTGACGTAGGGGTGCTCCATGTCGGCCCAGAAGCCCACGTCCTTGGAGAAGTCCTCCCACATGCCCTTGTACTTCCACACGCTCTCCTTGCACTTTTCAATGAAGGGGGCGATGCCATAGGCCTCGATCTGGTCCTTGCCGTTGATGTGCAGCAGCTTTTCCACTTCCAGCTCCACGGGCAGGCCGTGGGTGTCCCAGCCGGCCTTGCGGGGGACCATCTCCCCCTTCATGGTGTGGAACCGGGGGAACAGGTCCTTGAAGGACCGGGTCTGCAAATGGCCGATGTGGGGCTTGCCGTTGGCGGTGGGGGGGCCGTCGTAAAAGACGTAGGAGGGGTGGCCCTCCCGCTCCTCCACGCTCTTTTCAAAAATATGGTTCTCTTCCCAGAACTTTGCCGTTTCCTGCTCCCGCTCCACGAAGTTCAGGTTCGTGGAGACTTCCTTGTACATGCTCATGGCAGCCATCCTTTCTCTGGTCTGTGTCCACCGGAATCGACTGAAGGAAAGAAAAAGCCCCCGCCCCGCGCAAACGGGACGAAGGCTTGGCTTCGCTGTAACCACCCATTCCGGCATATCCAACAATACGCGCCCCGGTAACGGCGGGGGACCGGCGTTGCTTACTGAGGCGCTCCCCGCCAAGGGGAACCGCCTGTTGGGCCCGCGGCTCGGGAGGGATGCGGAATGCGTTTCGCGCGCCGGCTCGCACCAACCGCCGGCTCTCTGGGGCGCCCTGCGCCGCCGCCTGTCTCCTTCATGGCCTTTGCTTCCAAAATATCGCAAATATTCTATCACGACCCGAGGCTAAAGTCAAGGGCGGGACCCTGTATTTCCTCTTGACAAGCGGCCAACGCAATCGTGTATAATTTTTTGAAGAGAAAGAAAACGAGAGGAGCTTTATCGAGAGATGGACACCCTAAAAAAAGAAAGGGCCAAAAGCCTGGATATGACCCAGGGCAGCCCCATCCGGCTGCTGGTGCTGTTCGCCATCCCCATGCTCATTGGAAGCGTATTCCAGCAGATGTACAACATGACGGATACTGTGGTGGTGGGCCGGTTTGTCAGTGTGGAGGCATTGGCCGCCATAGGGGCCACGGGCTCCACCACCTCCCTGTTGATGATGCTGGGCCAGGGCCTGACCAACGCCGTCTCGGTGGTAATCGCCCAGGCGGAGGGCGCCGGCCGCCGTGCTGGACGAGGCCGTGGCCATGATCCGCACCGAGGCCTGTTTTTTCTGGGCCCTGGGGGCCATTTGGGCCGTGAACTCCGCCCTGCGGGGCATGGGCCTGGTGAAGGCGGCTCTGGTGTCCAGCGTGGTGGAGCTGGTTTGCAAGATCGGGGTCTCCATCCTGCTGCCCCTGTCCGTCGGCTCGCTCGGCATCTGGTTTGCGGCCCCATCCGGCTGGGTGCTGGGGCTGATCCCCTCGGTATTCTATCTGTCCCGCTGGTTCAGCCGCCACGGAAAAGAGGGCGCATAAGGCCCCGGCGCGAAAAGCCGCCCGTTCCCCCAGGGGGAGCGGGCGGCTTTTGCCTTGTAACAGTTTGGAAAGATTATCTCTGGAAATTGCCCTGGCCGTAGAGCAGCTGGATGAACAGGCCGCCCTGCACGGTGCGGTTCTGGAACTCCCGGTGCTTGGCCTGCCAGGCGTCCTCCGTTTCAAACCAATCCCCCAGGGGGATGCGGTTGGGCATGTTGTCATAGGCGTCCCACAGGTGGGAGACCATGGTCGCGAAGTCCTTCTTGTCTTTCATCATAGAGGCCACCCACACCAGCCAATCGGACTTGGTGTAGCCCGCACGGTTGTCCAGGGGCATGCCGTAGGGGTTCAGGCGGGTCAGATAGGATTCCAGCTCCTTGTCCCAGGTGCTCTCCGGGAAAACGCGCAGGCCCAGCAGCCTGTCCCACACGGCGTTGTACTTCATGCTGAAGGTGCCGGGCTGGTCGAAAGCAAGACGGTAGGTGCCGTCACCCTCAGCGGCCTTTTCCACCCACGCCTTAGCCATGGAGCGGGCCTCTTCCATCCACTCCTCGCCCTGGGCCTCTTCCCCACGGCGCTTCAGCAGCAGGCCGTAGGCCGCCACCCCCAGGATGGCCTTGATGGACAGGTTGCAGTTGTGGGCCAGGTGCCCGGCGAAGTCATCCGTGCACAGCTGGTTCTCCGGGTCCAGACCGTTGCCCCGCAGGTAGTTGGCCCAGGTGGTCAGCAAGTCCCAAGACTCGTTGGCGAAGCCCATGTCCCCGCTGGCCACAGTGGCGGCGGCGGTCATCAAGAGCATGTTGCCGCACTCCTCCACCGGCATCTGGTCCTTGGGGTCGGTGCCGTTGGAATACACCTGCCCGTTGAGAAGGGGGAACTGGCCGGCGTCGTGGGGGGCAAAGTCAAAGGGCCACTCCGGGCTGGCGGCGTAACGGGTCAGGGGGCGCATCATGCCAAAGACCAGCTGGGGGCAGTACCGCAGGAACAGGGGGATGGAGGGGTAGCTCACATCCGCTGTGGCGGCGCAGCCGTTGGAGAAGCACTCCTTAGAGATAAACAGCAGTTTCCCCTCCGGGTCCTCGCAGAGGGTGTGGGCACCGATCACCTGGCGGTAGGCGGTGAGCAGCAGCTCGGCGTACTGTCCGCCGCCCGCCTCTGTGGCCTCCGCCTCTAACTGGCGGGAGAATTCCTCGCACCGGCGGTCGATCTCCTGGTACTCCGCGAAGGAGAGCTCCAGCAGGCCGGAGAGAGTTTCCCGTTCCTTTTTCCAGTAGGGCTCCAAGTTCTGGCCAAAGTACTGGATGGCGAACACCTCGTCGTAGGCCAGGGCGAAGAGGACCTCTTTGCCCTCCTCCAGGGGAATCTGGGCCTGGATGGCGGTGCGGCCGTTCTCTTCCCGCACAGAGGTGGTGCCAGCGGGCTCCACAGCCAAATAGAGGCGGCCCCAGTCGATGCGCACATCGTCGTCGGAGCGGTTTAAAGGCTGCTGGACACCGCTGCTGAGGGTGACGGCCTCATAGCCCTTCCCCACGGCCTCTCCGGACTCCACGGGGCACTGCCCAGCATAGTCCAGGCAGAGGGCCTCATCCGCCAGCAGGGTGGCGGAGCAGGCAGGCAGCGGGCGGCCATGACGGCCCTGGGCTTTCAGGGACACATAGGTCACCGGCCGGGCCAGGACTTTCAAATCATCCAGCAGAAGGGGGGATGTGAATTTCACCGTCAGGGCGGCCTCTGGGCTCTCCATCACATAGGTGGTGGAGCAGGCCTTCACCTCCACAGAACGCATCCGCATGGGGAGGGCGTCTGTCTTGCCCAAAAAGCCGTACTCCCTCTTCCCCACTTGCAGCAGGCCGCAGAGGGGCTGAGAGGCGCCGGTCCAATGGCAGGTGGGCGTGCGGTTGGGCACATCATCCATGGACCAGAGATTGAAATAGGGGGTATGTGTCACCAAGGGCACAGCGGGATAGCGAAGTTTCATCGTTATACAACACCTCGAAAAAAAGTTTCGCCCCCATGATAGCAGGAACCCGCTCAAAAAGAAAGAGGGTTTTGAAAAATTTTCTTCCTTTCCTTTTAGAATTTTCCGCGAAAAAGCCTTGCTTTTTTTTCGCGCAGGCTGTATAATGGTATCTGCTTTTCCAAGCCATGCCGGTGTGATGGAATTGGCAGACGTAGTGGACTCAAAATCCACCGGTGGCGACACCGTGCCGGTTCGAGTCCGGCCACCGGCACCAGCGGCAAGCTGCCGCTCCCAAGCCGCGCACCTCACGTTGTGGGGTGCGTTTTCTTTTTTGCCGCGCTTGTAGCGGGTAGCTATTTTGTCATCTCTGCCAGGTCCGCACCCCGGGCAAGCCGCGAACTTCACCTTTGTGGAGTGCGTTCCTTTTTTGCCCGCGTTTCCCATTGGCGGCTACTCTGCCTTCTTAACCCCGGCTGAGCAAGCGGTTTCCCATGTTTTTGGGCTGGTATGGATGGGACCGTTCTTTTCCCACAGCGAGGTATTGGCGCTAAAACCTGGGTTTCTTGCCGCAGTGCAAACCCTTGGTGGAAAAGCCGCTCTTGATAAAAGCAGCGCTATCTTTACACCTGTCATGTAAAAATTAGAGGGAGGGAAAAGCAGATGTTTCAAACCGCACCGGGAGTGACCATCCCCTTTCCAGAGAAAATCCAGGAACAATTTCAAGTTTATGAAGGGCAGTTGATTCGCGCCAATATCAGCTTTGAAAAACTGCGGCCCATACTTACTGAATTTTACCAAAGCCTGCCTGAGCCCTTGTTTTTTGTGCTGCAAATGCCCCTCTCTATACAAGAAGAACGGCAACTTGGGTGTGACGAAATTCTCCATCAAGAGGTATGCTATCTTGACGGGCAGACGCGGGAGCAAATGGACTCCATCTTTCATTCCTATGGACAGATCTTGTTGGAAGACGGGATGTCCCAATTCGCAATTGCATCCCATGCCAGCCATGAGGAAGTGTTCATTCAAAAGTACAAACTGGCGGATTTCTATTCTCCGTCGCCGCGCCGTTTCATCCCCCTCCTACAGCGTTATGGGCTTACGGAAACCAGCCATCTCTTCACGGTATGGGATACTTTTTCACAAGAGACCCCCGGTGAGTGCAGGCGTATTGCGCGGGAAGAGTTGGACGTCTATGCCATAGCGGAGCGGCTAAAGGAGCAAGGCATGTACCGAGCAAAAATCATAGAGGATTGATCAAGGTATCTTGTGGGCAACGCCCCCTAAGGTGAGCCCGGATGCAGAGATTGCGGAGGGACTTACCGCAAATGATTTGAACGGTATCGAGCCGTGGATTCAGGGGCAAGACCTTATAGAATAACAGAGAAAGGCTATTATTCCCTCTACCACTCACGGGGGAAACAGCTTTTCCCAGACAATCCAGACAATTCAGCAGTTTGCAGCCTGGCGCCGCCATAATCGAGGACGGCCCCCCCATTTCCCGTAAGAGTGTGCCTGACGCACAGGTGGACGTTCCGGAATGGGTTGCAGAGCCAACCCTGTCAGATACTGCCCTTGCAGGCAATAAATGGCTTGCAGGGTAAAAAATAGGGAAGCGCTGGAGCGCTTCCCTATTTTTTTAGGGCGGGAGAACCTGCCGCACATGGAGGCTCTCCCCTTCCACGGTAAATTTGATTTGAAGCCCGGCAAAGGCCATCCCATAAACCCTCTGGGGATCCTGTTGGTAGGAAGGCCTGGGGTCCTGGGAGAGCACGCCCAGCAGGGCCGCCCGGTGCTCCTCCGGCACCTGGGAAAGCAAATCCGGAGGGAAATCTACCACAAGCCTATCTTCGCGGTGCTGGTCCGAAAAGCCGCCCGCAGCCTCTGGCCGGCAGTCTGCCAGGGGCACATAGGGCTTCACATCATAGATTGGCGTCCCATCTAAAAGGTCGGCCCCCCGCACCCACAGCACCGGCCCCTGGGGCGTGTGAAGCTCTACCCGCTCCAGTCTGACGCAGGAAAGCCCAATGGGGTTGGGGCGGAAGGGGGAACGGGTGGCAAACACCCCCATGCGCTGGTTTCCCCCCAGCCGGGGCGGCCGCACTGTCGGCGACCAGCCCTGGTCCGCCGTCTGGGAAAATCCCCACAGCAGCCAGAGGTGGGAAAAGCCCTCCATCCCCCGAAAGGCCTCTAGGGCCCGGAAACCCTCCTCAAAGACCACCTGGGCGGAGACCTCCTCCACCAGGCCGCTCTGGCGGGGAATGCCGAATTTCTCCGTAAAGGGGCTGCGGATGTGGGCGATAGGCCTCAGGGCCAGGGTTTCCCCGTTCAAAACAGGGACTCCTGCAGTTCGCCCTCCTCCTGGAAGGGGCCGGGCATGGGATGGACAGCCCGACGGCGGCCAAAGTAATCCTGGTCGAAGAGGATGGGGCTGCCGTCTGGGTTTTCAAATTTTTCTTCGGGTTCAAAGGCCTCGCCCAGCAGCTCTGTGGAAACAAATGGCCGTTCTCCCATAGGCAGATGGCGGTACAGGTCGGTCTTCAAGGTGTACTTCCCGTCCTCTTCCCTCAGCTCCAGGGAGACGGGCTCCTCCACCACCAAGGGGGACTCTTCCTTCTCCCAGGGCTGGGCGCCGCCGAAGTACACGTTGCCGGCGCTCCACACGGGCAGGTGGGTGTAATACCGGTCCGTGGTGGGGGACCCCATGCCGCAGTAGCCCTCGAACAGCTTGTCCCACTCCTGGAAGGTGGGGTAGCCGTTGTAGGGGAAGGTGCCCACCGCCACGTTGCTGTCATCCCACGCGTTGGGCTGGTCTTTGGCGCGCCGGGCCAGCTCCTCCAAGGCGGGGTGCACCGGCTGCTGGACAAAAATGTTGTTGTAGAACCGCATATCCCCGTGGAGGAAGGTCATAAAGCCCATGACCTCCGTCCGGTGGGGCACATGGTAGGGGGTGTACCGGGGGGAGGGCAGGTTGGGCGCTCCGTTGTCCGTGCCCTTGCCCACGCAGGTCAGGCTCCCTCCGATCAGGTTGTGGACCACGGCGATGCCCTGGGCCGCCAGCTTCAGGGACCTGGTGGACAGCAGCAGGTTGTTGTCAATGAGGGTGGGGCCGTGGGAAACCTCTACAAAGATATCCTCCCCCATGCCCTGCAGCGCTTCGGGGGCCGGGTCCTCCCCCAGGTTGGGCAGGGTGTTGTCATGGAACAGGTTCTGGGTGACACGGGTGCCCTGGGCCTGCCAATCCAGCCAGATGCCCCGGGTGCAGTGATGGATGTGGTTGCGCCGGTACACCACGTCGATGGCGGCGTGCATCTTGATGCCGCCGATCTCCGCGCCGGAGAGGTTCTGCTTGTTATTGATGTGGTGGATGTGGTTGTCCTCGATAAGGGAGAACACCCCGCCCAGATGGCCCACAATGCCGGTCTGGCCACAGTCGTGGATATTGCACCGGCGGATGATGTGGTGCCCGATGTTCTCCTTGGTCCAACCCTGGATCTGGGCCAGACAAATGCACTCCCGCTCGGTCTGGGTGCCGTCCTTATACTTCTTGTGGAGCCACTTGTTGTCGTTCTCCGGCTGGTAATACTTGCCCAGGGAGATGCCGGAGCACTTGGAGTCGCTGAGCTCGCAGTCCTCGATGATCCAGCCCTTGGACCAGTGGGGGCCCACCATGCCCTCCTGATAGGCAGTGGGCGGGGCCCATTGGGTGGCGGCCTGACGGATGACGAACCCGGAGAGGGTGATGTAGTTCACGCCAGTCTTACTGGGGTAGAAGCAGTTGCGCCGCACGTTGATCTCCACGTTCTCCCGGTTGGGGTCGGCCCCCTGGAAGTTGGCGTACAGCAGGGTGGTGTCCCCCTCCTGGCAGGTGTACCAGCGGTAGACGGTGAACTCCGGGTCCCAGGAGGCCAAGTCCTTCTGGGGATGGAGCACCCCTTCCAGGCTGTCCGCCTCGTACAGGGACTTGCCGTTTAAGTACACCTCGCCGGTATGGTAGGGGTGCTTGGGCTCGTACCAATCCCCTTCGATCAAGGTGGTGTAGGGGTTGTAGCCCCCAAACAGCCCGTTGGAGAGGCGGGCCACCCACACGTCCCCCTCATAGGGCTGCCAGGATTTCACAGGCTCCGCGCCGGAGATCACCGCGCCGCCAGGGACTTCCGAACGGTAGGTGATGCGGCAGGCGTCGCTCTCGCCGCCGTTTTGGGGGTCCACCCATTCCCGGTAATAGCCGGGCAGGACGATGACCTCATCCCCAGCCACCGCCACCCGGGCGGCCTCGGAGATGGTCTGGAAAGGCGCTTCTTTCGCGCCGGTGCCGCTGCGCCTGGCGCTGGCGGAAACATAAATCTTCAAAACGATTCCTCCTTCAAAAGAATTTCTCCATCCAAAAGTGCCGCGCCCTTGGAAACCGTGCCCCAAGGGCGCTTTCACAGTGATTGTAGCATGGCGGAGGCGGGGTGTCAACAAAGGCATGAAATTCCATATTTTTCGCGAAGCAAATTTCTTTGCCCCGCTCCGGCGGGCATTATGGCCTGTTCAGACAAACGGGCTCCCACCCCAGAAACTGCTTGCCCTGGAAGGTCAGCTTCACCACCCAGGGCTTGATCTTCACCATGGATAGAAAATCCTCGTATCCGTAGGCAGCGTCATAGAAATTGAGGACCGCGGAGAGGGCCATGCCGTGGGTGGCGATGGCCACAGTCTTCCCCGGGTACGCCTCCAGCACCGTTTCCAGGACACGGACATTCCTCTGCTGAAGCTCCTCCAGGCTCTCGTCCCCCGGGACCTTGTAGGCGGGGTCATCCCAATATTTCTGAATAAAGGGGAAGTAGTCCTCATCGAGGTAAGAATCGCTGATGGTCTCATGCTCCCGGAAGTCCTCTACGGTCTGAACCGGCAGCCCCCGCTTTTCCGCAAAATCCGCCAAGGTATCCACTGCCCTCTTATAGGGGCTGGAAAACAGCGCCGCCACCTCCTTGCCGCGCAGAAATTCCGTGACGAGCAGCCGGTCCCGCAGGCCCTGCTCCGTAAGGGGCCGCAGGAAGGGGTCCTGCACAGAGGCGTCTGACTGGGCGTGGCGGACAAAATACACAGTGGTCATCGCTTCTCCCTCCCAGAAATCACATTCCCCTTCATTATAACACGCTCCCTGCGCAGCGCAAGGGCCGTTCCGTCCAGACAGAAAAAAAGCCCGGCTCCTCTCCAAGAGAAGCCGGGCTGAGAGCGTCAAAATTTCTGGGCTGCGCGAAACGCCGGAAGGGGTCGCCCGCCCAGGGTCACATCCTGCTTTTGATACCATTCCAGGGCTTGGAAGAAGTCCTCCGGCTGGAAGTCGGGCCAGAGCCGGTCCACCACGAAGAAATCCGCGTACACGGGCACTGTCAGAAAGCCGGAAAGCCGCCGCATGCCGCCCCATCGGATCACCAGATCCACCCGGGAAATGTCATGGGTGCGCAGCTGGCGGCAGATCTCCCTCAGGCGTCGCACCGGACGGGAAAACAGAACAGCCGCCTGGTAAAAACGCGGGCAACAAAAATCGCGGCCACCGCAAAAGCGATGATCGCGGCTTGGGAGCGGCAGCTTGCCGCTGGTCGAGGTGACAAGATCACTGCCCGCTACAAGCGCGAGCGGCAAGGCAAAAGAAATAGCTGAGCCCGGAACGCGAATTGCGTCCAGGCTCAGCCTGGTCGAGGTGACAGGATTTGAACCTGCGACTTCTACGTCCCGAACGTAGCGCTCTACCAAACTGAGCCACACCTCGTAAAAAAGCCTCGGCTCTCTCAAACCGAGGCTTTTTGGCAGCGGTACCAGGATTTGAACCCAGACAAACAGAGTCAGAGTCTGCTGTGCTACCCTTACACAATACCGCTATTTTTTGCCGCCCTGTCCGAACGGCAGTATTTATTATAACAGGTTTTCCGGAAAAGTCAACACCTATTTTTCATTTTTTTCAAAAGCCCGAAAAGCAGGCCCAAGCCGGCACAATCAGCATGGCTCCCGGCGCACGGGGATGCCCCGGCCCGCCAGGTATGCCTTTAGCTCGGGAATGGAGATCTCCCGGAAGTGGAACAGACTGGCCGCCAGCACCGCATCCGCCTTACCCTGAGTAAAGGCGTCATAGAAGTGCTCCATGGTCCCCGCCCCACCAGAGGCGATCACCGGGATGGACACCGCCTCTGAAATGGCCCGGGTCAGCTCCAGGTCGTAGCCCGCCTTGGTGCCGTCACAGTCCATGCTGGTGAGAAGAATCTCCCCCGCGCCCAGGCGCTCCACCTCTCGGGCCCACTCCACGGCGTCCTTTCCCGTGTCCACCCGGCCGCCGTTGAGGTACAGGGTCCAGCCTCCCTCGGGGCGGCGCTTGGCGTCCATGGCCACCACCACGCACTGGCTGCCAAATTTATAAGCCGCCTCCTGGATGATGGCGGGATTCCTCAGCGCGGCGGAGTTGACAGAGACCTTGTCCGCCCCGGCCCGGAGGATACGGGTAAAGTCCTCCACGGTGCGGATGCCGCCCCCCACGGTGAAGGGGATAAAGATGCTCTCCGCCACCCGGGTGACAATATCCACCATGATGTCCCGGGCATCGGAGGAGGCGGTGATGTCCAGCAGCACCAGTTCGTCTGCGCCCTGGCGGTCGTACTCAATGGCGCACTCCACCGGGTCCCCTGCGTCCCGCAGGCCTACAAAGTTGGTCCCCTTCACCACCCGGCCGTTTTTCAGGTCCAGGCAGGGGATGATCCGTTTGGCGTACATGTTCACTCCCCCTTTTCCAGCATTGCCGCGAAGTTGCGCAGGATCTGCAGCCCCACCCGGCCGCTCTTTTCCGGATGGAACTGGCAGGCCATCAGGTTCCCCTTGCGCACCGCCGCGTGGATGGTGGCCCCATACTCCGCCGTGGCGGTGACCACATCCTCCTGGGCCCGCAGATAGTAGGAGTGGACGAAGTACACATAGGGCTCCTGGGGCAGCCCGGCGAACAGGGGCTCCCCCTCTTTCAGCGCCAGGGAGTTCCACCCGATGTGGGGGATCTTCAAGCCGCTCTCCTTGGGCAGGCGGACGATACGGCCCTTCAGCAGGCCCAACCCCCGGACACCGGGAGACTCCTCGCTGGTCTCAAAAAGGATCTGCAGGCCCAAGCAGATGCCCAGGAAGGGCTTTCCTGAGTCCACAAAATCGTGGATGGGCCCCTCCAAGCCCCGGGCCCGGAGCTGGTCCATGGCGTCGCCGAAGGAGCCCACCCCGGGCAGCACCGCGGCCTCTGAGGCCAACAGGGCGGCGGGGTCGGCGGTGACTTGGCAATTGCAGCCGATGTGGCGCAGGGCCTTCTCCACGCTTTGGAGATTGCCCGCGCCGTAGTCGATAATGGAGATCAAGGGGATCACCTCGCAGAAAAGTAATGGAAAGAAAACGCCGAAGGCGCGTAAAAGTTTCGCCAGCCTTTTCAAAGGCTGTGGGGGTGCGGGGGCAAAGCCCCTGCGGTCTTGACCTAGGCGAAGCCGTAAGAAATGCAGGGCCAAGTGCGCACGGCGCAAAGCGCATAGGGCGCAGGCCAGGACGGTTTTCAATTGGCTTACGGAAAGCCCACCCAGCCCCGCATGTCTACATCAGAAATTGTCTTAGAGTTTTAAAACGGCAATTTGCTCTTCGCCGTCCTTTTCTCCGGTCTCTACAAATCCAAAAGAGGCGTACAGCGATTTGGCAACCGTATTTTCCGGCTCGTAGGACAGCCAGCAGAAATTGGCTTTCCCACAGGGATAGGTTCTGATAAAGTTTAGTGCAAGTTCTACCGCCTGTCTCCCATATCCCCTGTTTTGACAGTTTTCGTCGATCATCAGTCTCCACAGGTTGTAATTCCCGTCCGCTATGGCTGGGGCGTCCTTCCAGCAGTCATCTTTGTCATACCCAACCATCACAAAGCCCACTGGAGCATCCCCGTCAAAAATCCCAAACGGAAAGGCATAACCGTTGGATGCGATAGCGGCATAGGCTTCCAGAATGCTGATCTCATTGCTGGCGACAAAATTTTTCTGACTCTCTGAGACACTTAGCTTTAAAATGTCCCAGATATTTTCGCCGTTTACTTTTTCCAGATGGACCACTCTATCCCTCCTCCCGTTGTACCCGGGAAACACCTTGCGCGCTTACTGGCGGGCCCACCCCATGCTGCGCCGGACACCCTCATGCCAGCGGGCCAGGTCGACCTCCCGCTTTTCCTGGGGATAGTCCGGCGTGAAGGCGGCGCTCTCCCGCCACAGGGAGGAGAGCTCTTCCAGGTCCTCCCACACGCCCACGGTCAGGCCCGCCATCATGGCGGAACCCAGGGCGGTGGTCTCCAGGCACTGGGGGCGGCAAACCCGGGCGTTCAGGATGTCCGCCTGGTACTGCATCAAAAACCGGCTGCGGGAAGCCCCGCCGTCCGCCCGAAGCTCTGGGATGGCCACACCGCTCTCCCGCTTCATGGCCTCCACCAGGTCGGCGCTCTCCAGGGCGATGCTCTCCAGCACCGCCCGGCACAGATGGGCCCGGGTGGTGCCCCGGGTGACGCCCAGCAGGGCCCCCCGGGCGTACATATCCCAATAGGGGGCGCCCAGGCCGGTGAAGGCGGGCACGAAGCTGACGCCCCCCGCATCCGCTACGGTCTCCGCCAGCTGGTCCGCCTCCTGGGGGGTCTTGATGAGCTGGAGCTCGTCCCGCAGCCACTGGATGGTGCTGCCCGCGTTGAAGGCGCTGCCCTCCAGGGCGTAGGTGGTGCGGCCGTTCAGCTTCCAGCCGATGGTGGTCAGCAGCCCCTCTTTGGAGGCCACCGGCTTGCTGCCCGTGTTCATCAGAACAAAGCAGCCCGTGCCGTAGGTGTTCTTGGCCATGCCCTCTTCAAAGCAGCATTGGCCAAACAGGGCGGCGTGCTGGTCCCCGGCCATGCCGGCAATGGGGATCTCTTCCCCCAGCACATCGGCGCTGCACATGCCTACAATCTCCCCGCTCTCGCACACCCGGGGCAGGGCGCTACGGGGGATGCCCAGCTCCTTGAGCATGGCGTCATCCCAGCGCAGCTTGTGGATGTCGAACAGCATGGTGCGGGAGGCGTTGGTCACATCGGTGACGTAAGAGGCCCCATCGGTCAAGGAGTACACCAGCCAAGTGTCAATGGTGCCGAAACGCAGCCGGCCCTTATTCGCCAGCTCCCGGGCGGCGGGCACATTTTCCAGGATCCACTTCATCTTGGTGCCGGAAAAATAGGGGTCGATAATGAGGCCGGTGGTATCCTTGATGTAGGGCTCCATGCCGGCGGCGCGCAGGCGTTCGCACTCCGGGGCGGTGCGGCGGCACTGCCACACAATGGCATTGCACACCGGAATGCCGGTTTGGGCGTCCCAAGCCACCGTGGTCTCCCGCTGGTTGGTAATGGAGATGGCCGCAATATCCCGGGCATGGACCCCGGCCTTTTCCACTGCCTGACGCATGGCGTACAGGGTGGTTTGCAAAATCTGCACCGCGTCGTGCTCCACATACCCCGGCTGGGGATAGATCTGGGGGAACTCCCGCTGGCCCATGCCGGCCACACCCCCGAAGGAATCGAACAGCACGGCCCTAGAGCTGGTGGTCCCCTGGTCGATGGATAAAATGTACTTGCCCACCATCATAACAAAAAACTCCTTCCCTTTTCCACCCGCCCCATTGGCGGGCTGTATCAGCAGCGCCTTCCGCCCGGTCAGCGCTTCCTTCTAAAAATGCGGTCCAGCAGGCCCTCTCCCTTGCCCACAATGTGGTAGCTTTTCAGCCAGGCGGGGTTGATCTTTTCCAGCACCACCTGGGGATATTTGTACTCCGAGGGCTTGCGCTGCTTCTTCAGGTCTTCTAAAATCTCGTTGTAGCGGCGGACGGTGAGCTCCTCACAGTCTGGCCGCAGGGATTTGTAGCTGCCGGGCTTAGTAAACTGAAAGGCATAGAGGAAGTCGGCCCACACGCCGTATTCCGTCAAATGAATAAACTTGTCCGGCACATCCAGGGTCAGCCGCACAGAGCCGGAGACCTTGCCCCCTGTGTTCTGCCGCCGCCCTTTGATGACTGCGAAAATGGGGCACTCGCATTTGAGGCCCAGCATATCAATCAGGGCATCGTACTCCCCCCGCAGGGACAGGTTGGGCTTGGCCCGGTAGATTTCCCCCGCCTTGAGAATGCGCAAAACCAACTTGGACTGATAGGTCTGAACGATCATAATAAGCCGCCTTTCTCTTTTTCTTCCCTCTCCTGCCGCTGCTTCTCTTCCTGCTCCCGCTGGGCCTGCTCTTTGGTTTTAACGGCCCATTGGTACAAAAACTTATCAAACCGGCCGTTTTCATCGGGCTTGACCAAAAAGCGCTTTAACAGGGCCTCCTCATCCTGGCCGGTGCCGCCGTAAAAGGCGTCTGCAATGCCCCCCGCGATGCAGGCCACGGTATCCGTGTCGCATTTAATGCTGAACACATTGCGGATGCAGCTTTCCCAGTCCTCCGACTCCAAAAAGCAGCGGATGGCCAGGGGCATGGTGCCCATGGCCGTATCGTCAAATTTGCCAAAGGGGCGGTAGAACGCCAGGGGCTTGCTGACCGGGTAGCAGAACCGCTTGCGGAAATACCGGGCCAGGTCCCGTTTCGAGGCGCCTGTGCGGGCCAAAAACACTGCCCCCGCCGTGGCTTGTGCCGCCCGGATCCCCTCCGGATGGTCGTGGGTGCAGGTAGAGCTGCGGGCCGCCTGGCCCTCCACCGCCTCCAGCGTATCGAAATGCCAGCCGATGTAGCTGACCCGCATGGCGGAACCGTTGCCGTAGCTGTTATATCCCTTCTGCGAGCCGGAATTGAGCCAGTTCTTAAACATGGTGCCATAGCCCACCCGCGAATACCGCTTGCCGAACAGGGCGTAGGCTTTGGCATAGGGGGTTCCGGTGAGGATGGCATATTTGGTTGCCACCGTAAGCACGGTGTCATCAGTATAGGCACTCCGGGCCCCGAACAGGTCCACAGTGCGCCAGTCAAAGCCCTGGGGCTTGCTGAATTCAAAACGGGACCCCGCGATGTCCCCTAAGATTGCGCCGTACATGCAGCGCCTCCTTTCCGATGGGTAATCAGCCCCGGGCGATGCGCACATCCCCTGAGGTGGTGGTGAAGGAAAGCAAAGGGCCGCCTCCCTTATAGAGGAAGCCTCCGCCCTGCCCCGAACCGGAAAAATCCGATGTAAAGTGGCCGGAAACACTGGAATGCCTTGCCTGGAAGCCATTGTTCTCCGGCAGGGTGAGGAAAATATCCCCCTGCACAGAGCCCAGCTCTCCTTCTGTGGGGCAGGCGGTCAGCTGGGCCCGCAGGGAACCGGTGACGCTCTCCCCGAAAAGCCTGCCACCCACGCCCCGGTACTCAAGCGGGCCGGTGACCGTCTTCAAATGGCACTCCTCCGCACGCATGCCCACAACCTGCACCGCGCCGGAGGTGCTCTTTACAGAAAGCTCCTCCGCCTGGCCCTGGGCCCACTGGATATCCCCGGACACAGTAGAGGCCTGGACCTGGCCGCCTGACACCCCGCTCAGAAGCAAGTCCCCGGAAAGGGAGCTTAGGGAGAGCTCTTGGGCAAAGGCCCCGGAAACGCTGACCTCCCCGGAGATGTTCCAGCAGGAGAGCTTCTCCAGCTGAGAGAGCAGCTCCGGCGGGACTTTCACTTCCACCCGCTTCTCCAAGTCCTGCAGGGCGCCCAAAGGCAGCAGGTCGCCGTTCCAGCCCACCTCCAGCACGCCGCCAGAAGAGGACAGGGCAAGCCGTTCCCCCTCTTCCAAGGGGCGGGAGGCGTACTCCGTCACGGTGATAAGGGGCCCCTCCCCCGGCATTACAGACACGGGTCCAGCAGCCCAGCGGACGGAAAGGCCCTCCACTCCATCCTGAGAGGGGTCCCAGGTGGTCTCATAGGAGTGCTCCCACGAGGGAACCCCTGGGGAAGCCAGCTCCTCCAGCCCAAACCAGCCGGTGGAAGAACCCACCTCCAGCACCCCGGCTAAAAACAAGCCGCCCAGCACCCCGGCTGCAGCGGTAAAGGCCCATTTCTTTTTCATTGCCCTTCTCCTCTTTTCCCAACAGCGTCACGCCGTCCTTCAGGCTATATGATAATCTTACAATACCCCCGTCCCGCTGTCAATGGATTTTGCTGTACACGGCGCCCTGAAATGCCCCCTATTTTAGGAAGACCTTCTAAAAACCCGCGGAAAAAGAAATTGTTTTCCGGCGCGTCCTATGCTATAATGGGAAAACAGAACTCAAGGAGGGCCCCGCGCGGCGGGGCTGGGCTCTGAGGGGAAGCATGAACGAAGGGGCTGCGCTAGGCGCGGCTTCCCACGGAATTGAAAAAGGGGATGCTGAACGTGACAGAACTGGCTGTTGTTTTGCTGTGTACCGCAGGGCTGTATATGGCCCTGTTGGAGGACCGCTTCCGGCTGTGGGCCACTGTAGCCTGCTATGGGGGCGCCTATCTGCTCTCTTTGGCGGTGGGCTGGGCGGTCCGCGCGCTGTTGGGCCCCACCTGGGCGGTAGCCGCCGGGGCGCTGGTGCTTTTCGGGGCCTCCCTGTTTCTTTCCCGAAACGGCCTGCTGGATAAGCTCTACCTTGCGATACTGGCTCTCTCCAACACTCTGTACTTAGAGGCCTTTCTGCCCCTTCTTCTGGGGACGCTTCCCTTTTCCACCGCAGGGGCTTTTGCGGCGGTGGCCTCTCTGGTGGCAACCCTGCTGCTCACCGCCCTGATGGGGCTGTGCCTGTACCGGCCCTTCCGGCACTTCAGCGGGCGGGGCCCCTCGGCGTTTCTCGCGGGCATGTGCCTGCTGCAGCTGGCCGCCTGCGGCGTCAGCAACGGACGGGTGGATTTTCTCTTCCGGGCCCACATCCCGGCGGAACGGCTGCTGGCCGCCACCCTGCTGTACTTGGCGGTGCTCTTCGCCTTCCGGTCTGTGTACCAGGCGGGGCGCTACAGCCAGCGCGTGGCGGAGGAAGCCGCCCGCTCCACCATGCTGGAGATGGAATCCGGGGATTTCCACGACACCCTGGCAGCTGTCAAGGAGGTGCGCGCCGCCCGGAAGGCCGGGGAGTATGCGCTGGACACCGTGCGGGTGATGCTGCAGGATGGCAGCGACACCCTGATCCCCCGCTACATCGCCTCCTTTAAGGAAAGCGGGGCGCGGCTTCCCATTCTGGCCACTTACAGCGAGAATCCCTATCTCAGCGCTGTCATCGCGGTGAAGGCCGCCTTTGCCGCACAGAACAGCATCCATTTTGAGAGCAACGCCCTCGTGGGAGAGACGCCCCTCTCCACAGCGGAGCTGTGCGTGATTGCCAACGAACTGCTGACCCGCGCCTGCGAAGACGCCGCTGCCTACCAAGGGGAGCGGCGGGTGCGCTTCACAGTTTTTCCCGGGGAGAACGCTCTGACAATGGAGGCGGTCTATTCCGCCGGCCTGCCGGAACAGGAAAAATTCTCTTGGCGCGGAAAGAGCTTTTCCCAGCTGATGGAGTGGCTTTTCGAGGATTCCCCTGAAAGGGAAGAGACCCTGCAGGGCCTGGACAACACCCGGGAAATTGTGGAGCGGTACAGCGGAAAGCTCTCTGTTTCCGGCGCGGCGGGCGAGACGATTCTGCGCCTGGCCCTGCGCTTCTGACACCATTTCACGCACCATACCGCAGCGATTTACAAGGAACAGCCGCAGGCTCCCTGCCGGGGACTTGCGGCTCTGTTTTGGAAACTGATTTTTGGAAAGGAACGATCCCCCATGGAACAGACCCTTCATGTCACGCCGGAAATTCTGGAAGCCTTTGGCCTCTCTCCCCGGAACGAGGCTGTCCGCCTGAACGGCGGGCATATCAATGACACCTTTCTGGTGGAGGACGGCGGCCAGTTTGTCCTTCAGCGCATCAACCACTATGTATTCCCCTCCCCCCGGGACATCATGGAGAACATCGCCGGGGTGACGGCGTTTTTGCGGGAGAAGATCCGGAACCGGGGCGGCGACCCGGACCGGGAGACCCTCTCGTTGCGCTCCACCCAAGCGGGGGAGCCCTTGTTTGTGGACGGGAACGGGAACTTCTGGCGCTGCATGGCCTATGTGGTGGGGGCCCAGTCCTTTGAATCGGCGGAGAACGCCGCCATGCTGCGGGAGGCCGGCCGGGCCTTTGGAGAATTCCAGAGCCTGCTCTCCGGCTATCCGGCCCAAACCCTCCACGAGACCATCGCGGACTTTCACAACACGCCGGTGCGCTGCCAGCAGCTTTGGCAGGCCGCTGCGGAGGACAAGGCCGGGCGGCTCTCTCAGGTGGAAGCGGAGCTGGCTTTTGCCAAGGCACGGGAGGGAGGCGCCTCCCTGCTGATGGATCTGCTGGGCCAGGGGAGGCTTCCTTTGCGGGTGACCCACAACGACACCAAGATCAGCAATGTGCTCTTTGACCGGGAGACGGGCAGGGCCCTGTGCGTCATCGACCTGGACACGGTGATGCCCGGCCTGTGCGCCTTCGACTTTGGCGACTCCATCCGGGCCGGGGCCACCACCGCCGCCGAGGATGAGGCGGACCTCTCTAAAGTCCACTTTGATCTGGAGCGGTTTGCGGCCTACACAGAGGGATTTCTCTCCGCCGCGGGAAAAGCGCTCACTCCCACAGAGCTGACCACCCTGCCCGACGGCGCCCTTCTGATGACCTTCGAGGTGGGCATCCGCTTTTTGGCGGACTATCTCAACGGGGATGTGTACTTCCGCACCGCCTACCCGGAGCACAACCTGGTGCGGGCCCGAAACCAGTTCAAGCTGGTGGAGGAGATGGAGCGGAAGCGCCCCGGCATGGACGCCCTCATTCAAAAATACCAGTAAATGAAGGCGCCCCATTGGGGGCGTTTTTCTTTTGCGGTTTTGTGAAAAACCGCTTGCTTTTTGCCCCGGCGGGTGCTATGGTATAGGCGGAAAAATTTTTTCTTTTGGGAGGACTATTCCATGAAAATTGCAACTGTAGGGGCGTGGCACGTCCACACCCAAGAGTACGCGGAAGCCATCCAGAAAAACCCCAAGGCTCAGCTGTGCTGCCTGTGGGACGACAACCAGGAACGGGGCAAGGCTATGGCTGAAAAGCTGGGAGTGCCCTTCCAGCCGGACCTGGACGCCATTTGGGCCGACCCCACCATCGAAGGGGTGCAGGTGACTACCGCCACCAACCAGCACCGGGATATCCTGCTGGCGGCCGCCAAGGCGGGCAAACACATCTTCACCGAGAAAGTGCTGGCCCTGACCAACGAGGACGCCGAAGAGATTGCCCAGGCAGTGCGGGAGAGCGGCGTGAAGTTCACCATCTCCTACCCCCACAAGACCTGGCCCACCCTGAAGGCCGCCAAGGCCCTGGTGGACAGCGGCAAGCTGGGCAAGATCACCTACGCTCGGGTGCACAACTACCACGATGGCAGCGTGCGGCCCCAGGCCGACGGCTCCCTGGGTTGGCTGCCGTCCCACTTCTATGACGCAGCCCAAACCGGCGGCGGCGCCATGATGGACCTGGGGGCTCACCCCATGTACACCCTGCACTGGTTCCTGGGAGAGCCCAAGAGCATCGTCTCTCAGTTCACAGAGGTGACCCACCGGGGCGTGGAGGACAACGCCGTGTCCGTCATTGAGTTTGAGGGCGGCGCCATCGGCGTGTCCGAGACGGGCTTTGTCACCAACGGCATTCCCTATGTGCTGGAGATGAACGGTACGGAGGGCGGCCTGATGGTGCACAACAACATTTTGGAGTACACCTGCGAAGAGACCGGCCGCAAGCTGGTGCAGGTAACCGACCTGCCCGAGAAGAGCACCATGCCCATCGACGCCTGGATTGACGCCTGCTGCGGAGAGGGCGAAGCCCCAAACGGCATCGATGACGCTGTGGCCCTGACCCGGCTGATGGTGGGCGCTTACGAGTCCTACCGCACCCAGCAGAAGTACCTTTTCCCCGCCGAAAAATAAGGCTCCTTCCACCACCGGCAGAAAGGAGGGCACCTCTATGGCCGCTTCCAGAAGGACCTGGGCCCTGCCGGTCCTGTGCCTGCTGCTGGCGCTGGCCCTTCCCCTGCCCGCCAGGGCGGACACGGGGCCCAAGCCCTCGGTGAAAATAGAGTTCACCGGGAACACCGGCCAGCCCTATTACGCCACCCTGCTCTCCCGGGAGAGCTCCACAGGGCCCCAGTCCGCCTATGACCCGGAGTACCCGGAGAGCGCCCAGTATCCGGAGGGGCAAAAGGACATTTGGCAGGCCTTTGTGGACTATGAGGACCCGGACGGGTTTTACTTTCTCCAGTGGTTCTGGGAGTGCACCGGGACGGACCTGCTGGACTGGAACTACCGCCCGCCCCAGGCATTCAAGGTCCTGGTGTTCTACCCAGAGACCGGGGAATACCGGGCCAGCGGGATCTATGAGCGGTACGCCTTTGACAGCTACTTCACGGTGGACCTGTCCCAGCCGGGGGAACTGCTGGCGGAAAAGAGCTATGACTTCCAGGGAGAAATCGTCTCCCTGGCGCTGCGGGCGGCTATCACGATCCTGATAGAGCTGGGCATCGCCCCGCTGTTCGGCTACCGGAAAAAGGCGCAGCTTGTGTATCTCCTCCAGGTGAACCTGGTGACCCAGCTGCTGCTGAACCTCCTGCTGAACTGGGCCAATTTCCAGTGGGGCCCCTGCGTGTTTGTGCCCTTTTTCTTTAACACCTCCGCACTGGTCTACATGGCGCTGGAGGTGGGCGTCTGCTGCCTGGAAGCCTGGGCCTACCGGCGGGGGCTCCCCTCACGCGGGACCTGCACTTGGACGCACCCCCGCCCCGTGGCTTACGCTTGGGCAGCCAATCTCGCCTCTTTTCTTGCAGGCCTGTGCCTGGCCCGGGTGGTTCCCGGCATCTTTTGAAAGCGCACGGGAAATTTGCACCGCCTTTGCAAGGATGAAAGTCCCTTCAACAGGCTCGCATCCCGTTGTCCCCCGCTGCCTGCGCGGCCTAACAGCAAAAAAAACACCCCCTCATGCAGGAAGCCGTGCTTCCGTGAGGGGGTGTTTTTTTACAGATTGCAAGCTGTGCCCACCAGCAGGCGCTGGCTATTTCTTCCGGACAAAGGCCTTCTTCGGCATCTTGCAGATGGGGCAGGTCCAGTCCGCGGGAAGCTCCTCGAAGCCAAAGTTGGGGTCGCTGTACACATAGCCGCACACAGAACACACAAAGCTCTCGCCGCTGGACTTGTCAAACGTGCGCTCTGGGGGCAGATATGTGGGGGAATGCTTGGGGGACGCCCCGCCCAGCTGCTCCACATAGTAGCGATACGTCATAGGCGTGCCCACGGCCACGTCGCTGCCGGCGATGATCTCGGCTGTGAACACCACCCTGCCCTGGGTTTCCATCCGGTCCTTCACCCTGCAAAGGAACCAGCAGCAGGTGTTCTCCTTAATGACCGGCACCCCTTCGACAAGCACCTTGTGGCGCACATTCTCCAGCTTATCCGCGTTCCGGCCGGAGACGAACCCCAGGGCCCCGATGACTGTGGCGGGGGTGTCCTCCGACAGGACTGAAATGGAGAAAATCCCCTCTTTTTCAATGCACTGGCAGCTGTAGTTCTGCTTGCTCATTGCCAGGGCCACCAAGGGCGCGTCCGCCGGGGTGGCCTTGGAAATCTGCATCACCGTGTTGACAATGCAGGCGTTGGGGCGGGTGCCGTCCTTCACGCCGATGGCGTACATTCCATAGGAAAGATTTCCCAAAACCAAGGGTTTCACAGTATTATACCTCCCTGCTTCTCACAAAAGTGCCGTGCTGCTTTCTCTACATCATACAAGCCCTCAGGCTCCGTTATGCTTAATCCTGTCCCAATAGGCCCGAAAGCCCTGCTCATTTTTATTGCCGCCATATTCATAATATTGCACGCCCAGCAGGCTGTCCGGCAGGTACTGCTGCGGCAGCCAGTGATGGGGCGCGTCGTGGGGGTACTGGTAGAACTGGCCCTTGCGCTCCACCTCGGCGGAATCGTAATGCTTGTTCTGCAGGTTTCGGGGGATGGGCCCGGCCTTTCCCGCCCGGATGTCGGCGATGGCCCTGTCCAGGGCAGTGTAGGCGGAATTGGACTTGGGGGCCAAGGCCACCAGAACCGCCGCGTCCGCCAGGGGAATGCGGGCCTCTGGCAGGCCCACCATCAGGGCGGAATCCACCGCCGCTTTCACCACGGGGATGATCTGGGGCCAGGCCAGGCCCACGTCCTCGCAGGCGCACACCAGCAGCCGCCTGCACACCGAGGGCAGGTCCCCCGCCTCCAGCAGGCGGCCCAGGTAGTGGACCGTGGCGTCTGGGTCCGAGCCCCGCATGGACTTCTGAAAGGCGCTCATCAAGTCGTAGTGCTCGTCGCCGCCCTTGTCGTAGCGCATGGTGCTCTTTTGGGTCAGCTCCCGGGCGGCCTCCAAGGTGACTTCGATGTGGGGGCCGCCGGTGTCGCTGGCCAGGGTGGAGAGCTCCACGGCGTTCATAGCCTTGCGCACATCCCCGCCGCAGTGGGAGGCGATGTGGGCGCACACCCCTTCCTCCGGCAGGATGGGACGGCCCTCTTCCTCCCCCAAAAACCGGAAGGCCCGCTCCACCGCCTTTTGGATCTCAGCGCTCTCCACAGGTTTAAACTCGAACACGGTAGAACGGCTGAGGATGGCGTTGTACACATAGAAATAGGGGTTCTCCGTGGTGGAGGCGATGAGGGTGATGGAGCCGTTCTCCATAAACTCCAGCAGGGTCTGCTGCTGCTTTTTGTTGAAGTACTGGATCTCGTCCAGGTAGAGCAGCACGCCGTTGATTCCCTCAAAGGTGTTGGTGCTGGCCACGGCCGCCTTGATATCTGCGGTGGAGGCGGTGGTGCCGTTCAATTTCACCAGGTGGCGCTTGGTGTTTTTCGCAATGATGGAGGCCACCGTGGTCTTTCCCACCCCTGCGGGGCCATAGAACACCATGTTGGGAACCTCACCGGCCTCGATAATTTTCCGCAGGGCGCGGCCGGGCCCCAAAATATGCCGCTGGCCCACCACCTCATCCAAGGTGGCGGGGCGGACCCGGTCCGCCAAAGGCGCCGCCATAAAAAGGCCCCCTTCCCCACAAGTTTTCTGGATATGCCCTATTCTACCATCTTTTTTCCAAAAACGCAACTGATTTAAACAAACAAACGTTTGAATATGTACCCGTAAAAAGCCGCTGGGAGACGTCCCTCCCAGCGGCCTCCTTGCCGTATTTCCGAAACAGCCCCATCAAGCAAGCCGGCAGAGCCGGTTTCTCTCAGGCATACAGGGGGTACTTTTGGCAGATGGCGTCCACCCGGTCCCGGATGGCCTGGATATTCTCCTCGAAGCCGTCCTCCATAGCCAGGGCAATGCAGGCGGCGATCTCGTCCATGTCCTCTTCCCGCAGGCCCCGGGTGGTGACGGCCGGGGTGCCCAGGCGCACACCGCTGGTGGTAAAGGGGCTGCGCTTCTCGCCGGGGACGGTGTTCTTGTTGGCGGTGATGTACACCTCGTCCAGGCGGCGCTCCAGCTCCTTGCCGGTGAGCTCGCTGTCGGTCAGGTCAATGAGCATCAGGTGGTTGTCCGTTCCGCCGGAGACCAGCTTCACGCCCCGGTTCAGCAGACCCTTGGCCAGGGCCTGGGCGTTCTTCACCACCTGCTCCCCATAGGCTTTGAACTCCGGCTGGAGGGCCTCGCCCAGGCACACGGCCTTGGCGGCGATAATGTGCATCAGCGGGCCGCCCTGGGTGCCGGGGAAGATGGCCTTGTCAATGGCCTTGGCGTACTCCTCCTTACAGAGGATCATGCCGCCCCGGGGACCCCGCAGGGTCTTGTGGGTGGTAGTGGTAACCACGTCGGCGTAGGGCACCGGGTTCTGATGGACCCCCGCCGCCACCAGCCCGGCGATGTGGGCCATATCCACCATGAGCTTAGCCCCGCAGGCGTCGGCGATCTCCCGGAATTTTGCGAAGTCGATAGCCCGGGGATAGGCGCTGGCCCCGGCCACAATGAGCTTGGGCTTCACTTCCAGGGCCTGGGCCATCAGTTTGTCATAGTCAATGCGGCCGGTATCCGGGTCCACGCCGTAGGCCACAAAGTTGTACAGCGCGCCGGACATGTTCACCGGGGAGCCGTGGGTCAGGTGGCCGCCCTCCGCCAGGTTCATGCCCAGCACCGTGTCCCCGGGCTGGAGCAGGGCGAAGTACACCGCCAGGTTGGCCTGGGCGCCGGAGTGAGGCTGCACATTGGCGTGCTCGGCGCCGAACAGCTTGCAGGCCCGGTCCCGGGCAATGTCCTCTACAATATCCACGCACTGGCAGCCGCCGTAGTACCGTTTGCCGGGGTAGCCCTCGGCGTACTTGTTGGTGAGCACCGTGCCCATGGCGGCCATCACCGCCGGGGAGACGATGTTCTCAGAGGCAATCAGCTCCAGGTTCCGCCGCTGGCGGGCAAACTCCTTCTCCATGGCCTGGCCCACTTCCGGGTCCTTACCTGTGACAAAGCCGATGGTATCCATCAAATCGTTGAACATGGTCGTTCGACTTCCTTTCTCTGGGTATTGTTGGGATAGCCGGCGCGCTTCCCGCCTGTTTCCCCTATTATACAGGAAAACCCTTCCCGGGGAAAGGGGGTTGCCGCAAAAAGTGTTTCCCCTTGCCAAATGCCGGAAGAGAGGGTACAATGAAAGAAGCAAAATCCACAAAAAGGAGTATTTCCCATGACAAAGAAAGAACTGGCCCGGCAGGCGGTGGCAGCTCTGAAAGAGGAATATCCCGGGGCAGTGTGCTCTCTGGAATATCAGGACCCCTTGCAGCTGCTGATTGCCGTGCGGCTTTCCGCCCAATGCACCGACGCCCGGGTGAACCTGGTAACCCCCGGGCTGTTTGCCCGCTTTCCCACCCTGGAGGCCTTCTGCGAGGGCACCGAAGAGGAAATTGGAGACCTGATCCGCTCCTGTGGGTTTTACAACACCAAGTCCAAGGATATCCTGGGCATGTGCAAAATGATCCGGGATGAGTTCGGCGGCAAGGTGCCGGACACCATCGAGGAACTGACCCGGCTGCCCGGCGTGGGCCGCAAAACCGCCAACCTGATTGTGGGAGACGTGTACGGCAAACCCGCTGTGGTGACGGACACCCACTGCATCCGTATTGCGGGCCGGCTGGGCTTGACGGACAACACCGCCCCGGAAAAGGTGGAAAACGACCTGCGGGCCGTGCTTCCCCCGGAGGAATCCAACGATTTCTGCCACCGGCTGGTGCTCCACGGCCGGGCTGTGTGCACCGCCCGGAAAGCCTATTGCGAGAAATGCTGCATGGCGGCCTTCTGCAAGAAAAAGGGAGTGGGCCCCAACGGGGAAAAGCTGCCCTCTGGGAAGCAGGCCGCGAAAAAACGGAAATGACGCCCTTCCAAGGCACCCCGCGGTTCGATCTTCCGCCCTCCCCTCTTGACTTAAACCTGGATTTATCCAGTATACTGGAACGGAAAAACTTGTACGAGATTTTAAAAAACAGGAAGGAGCTATTGTCACATGGCAAAATCCAAAGTGTACTTTACAAACCTGCGCGCCTCCTTTGGGCGCAACCTGCTACAAAAGCTGGAAAAGCTCATCAAGGAAGCGGGGATCGGGAACATTGACTTTCAGAACAAATACGCCGCCATCAAGATCCATTTCGGCGAGCCGGGAAACCTGGCCTTCCTGCGGCCCAATTACGCCAAAGTGGTGGCTGATGTGGTGAAGGAATTGGGGGGCAAACCCTTCCTTACCGACTGCAACACCCTGTATGTGGGCCGCCGGAAAAACGCACTGGACCATTTGGACACCGCCTATGAAAACGGCTTTTCCCCCTTCTCCACCGGCTGCCATGTGCTCATCGGCGACGGCCTGAAGGGCACCGATGAAACCCTGGTGCCCATTGACGGCGACTATGTGAAGGAGGCCAAGATCGGCGCCGCCATTATGGATGCGGACGTTTTCATCAGCCTGACCCACTTTAAGGGCCACGAGGCCACCGGCTTTGGCGGCTGCCTGAAGAACATCGGCATGGGATGCGGCTCTCGGGCGGGCAAGATGGAGATGCACAGCTCTGGCAAGCCCCATGTGAACCAGCAGCTGTGCGTAGGCTGCGGCTCCTGCCAGAAGGACTGCGCCCACAGCGCCATCACCATCACAGACCGGAAAGCCTCTATCGACCACAGCAAGTGCGTGGGCTGCGGCCGGTGCATTGGCCGCTGTCCCGTGGACGCGGTGGAGGCTGCCAGCGATGAGGCCAACGACATTCTCAACTGCAAGATTGCTGAGTACACCTGGGCCGTGGTAAAAGACCGGCCCTGCTTCCACATCAGCCTGGTGGTGGATGTCTCTCCCAACTGCGACTGCCACAGCGAGAATGACCTGCCCATTGTGCCGGATGTGGGCATGTTCGCCTCTTTTGACCCCATTGCCCTGGACCAGGCCTGCGCTGACGCCGTCAATGCCCAGCCCACTCTGCCCGGCTCCCTGCTGGAAGAGCAGGGCCACGCCCACCACGACCACTTTACCGACACCCACCCGGACACCAACTGGGAGAGCTGCCTGGAGCACGGCGTCAAGCTGGGCCTGGGCACCCGGGAATACGAGCTGATCACTGTGAAATAAGCCCGACTGGCATAGAAAAGGGCCTGGCGATCCCAGGCCCCTTTTTTATGCCGTTTTACTTGGAGGACTTTTCCTTTCCCAAGGCCCGGCGGGCCAACTGGTCGGCCAGGTCGTTCCACTGGTTGCCGGAGTGGCCCTTCACTTTGACAAAGGTCAAATCCAAACGCCCCATGGCCTGCTTGCACAGGGCGGCATAGGCCTGGGTGCCGGGCTTGTTGGCCTTCCACAGGCCGGTGGCCCACTTGCCCACGCCTTCGTAGTCATGGTGGATTTCCAGGGCCGGGATGCCCTTGTCCAAGCAGTAGCGGATGACCGCCACCGCCCCCAGAATCTCCCCGGCCACGTTGCGCATCTCCCGCAGGTCCGGGTCGTTATACTTCTGGGAGAAGAGCAGCCGCTCCCCCTGCCAGAACAGCACCGCCCCGCAGGCGAACTCTCCTGTCTCCTGGGAGAAGCTGCCGTCCACATAGGCCACCGCCCGGTCCGCCCGCTCCGGGCTCTCGGAAACTTCCCCCTCGGTGGTGGAGGCGCCCGCCCGCTGGAGGAAGGCTTCCGCCTCCGTCCGGGTGGGGAAGCCCTTGTAGACCACCCCTTTCACCCCATGGACCTGGGCCTTGCAGGCGTCCCAGCTCTCATAGACACCATCGCCGTCCCTGCCGTTTTGCACCGCGTAAAATTTTTTTGGCATATCTATCTCCTTCGCACGGCAGCCCCTCCGCTTGCGTCTCCAGCGGAAGGGCCGCTTTTTTTATTCTTCCCCATCCTCCTCAAACAAAGGTGTGGAGAGGTACCGGTCCCCCGTGTCCGGCAGGAGCACCGCCACAGACTTACCCTCGTTCTCCGGGCGGCTCCCCACCTGGCAGGCCGCCCACAGGGCCGCCCCGGAGGAGATGCCCACCAGGATGCCCTCGGTGCGGGCGAACTGCCGGGCGGCGGCATAGGCCTGCTCCTCTGTACAGGCCAGCACTTCACTAAAAAGGGAGGGGGCCATCACCTGGGGGACGAACCCCGCCCCCATGCCCTGCAGCCCGTGGGGTCCCGCCTTGCCCTGGGTCAGCACGGGAGAGCCCGCGGGCTCCACAGCGATGAGCTGGATGTCCGGCTTCTTCTCCCGCAGGAACCGGCCGGTGCCGGTCAAGGTGCCGCCGGTGCCCGTGCCCGCCACGAAAATGTCCAGGACGCCGCCGGTCTGTTCCCACAGCTCCGGGCCGGTGGTATCGTAGTGGGCCTGGGGATTGGCCGGGTTTTCAAACTGGCCGGGGATGAAGCTGCCGGGCAGCTGGGCCGCCAGCTCCCGGGCCTTTTCAATGGCCCCTGCCATGCCCTTGGAACCCTCTGTCAGCACCAGCTGGGCGCCGTAGGCCTTCAGGAGGGCCCGGCGCTCCTGGCTCATGGTCTCCGGCATGGTGAGGAGGACCCGATAGCCCAGCACAGCCCCCATGGCCGCCAGCCCGATGCCGGTATTTCCCGAGGTTGGCTCAATGATGGTGGCGCCGGGAGAAATCTTTCCCTCCCTCTCCGCCTGGCGGAGCATGGCAAGGGCCACCCGGTCTTTGACACTTCCCGCGGGGTTCAGGGATTCCAGTTTGCAGAGCAGGCGGCAGCAAAGCCCTCTGGCTGCGCAAAAGCGGCTGGCCTCCAACAGGGGGGTGTGCCCCACCAGTTCTGTAAGATCCCGGGCAATGTATTCCATGGCCGTTCCTCCTTTGAAAATGGTTTCTTTTTACTATAAAAGGCCAGAGGCCGTCTGTCAAGAGGAAGCTCCAGAAGGGAGGGCTGAGACGGCAACCGGCCCGCCAGATTGACATAAAAAACTCTATCTTTTCATTGCAAAAAGGGGGCACTTACGGTATAATGAAATGGAATATTGACTGATGGGGACCAAAGGAGCTTTTTGCTATGAAACATAGATCCAAAAAACCGCTGATTATCGTTCTAAGCTGCCTAGCGGCGCTGCTTATTGCCGCTGCGTGCCTGTGGTTCTTCTGGCTGAAGGACCTTTGGGCAGCTGCGGGCGCTTCTCCCGTATATGTGCAGTCCGTGGCGGAGATTGCCGGGCTGAACTTGGGCTCTCTGCCCCGGTATTCCGGCGTGGTGGAACCCCAGGCTACCTATTCCATTCAGAAAGATGACACCAAAACTGTGGCAGAAATCTATGTCACAGAGGGTGACCAGGTGAACCCGGGGGACGCGCTGTTCCGCTATGACACAGAGGAGCTGCAGCTTCAACTGGACCAGGCCGAACTGGATCTGGAGGGCATTGAAAACCAGATCACCACCCTGGAGAACCAGAAGGACGACCTGGAGGACGAGAAGAAAAAAGCCAGCGAGGATGAGCAGTATTCCTATACCGTGCAGATCCAGGCTGTGGAGCTGCAGATCAAGACGCAGGAATACAACAGCGACACCAAGCAGCAGGAAATTGACAAGCTGGAGGACTCCATCAACAACGCGGAGGTTTTCAGCGAGGTAGAGGGCGTGATCCGAGAGGTCAACGAGACCCCCGCCACCGATGCCAACGGCCAGCAGAAGCCCTTTATCACCATCCTTTCCTCGGGCGAGTTCCGCGTGAAGGGCACCATCTCCGAGCTGAACATTGGCTCCCTCTACCAGGGCCAAGCCGTCACGGTCCACTCCCGCGTGGATGAGAGCGTGTGGCAGGGCGTCGTTGACACCATTGAGACGGAGCCCACCAGCGACCAGAACAATGGCGGCGTGGTTTACTATGGGGTGGACGGCGGCCAGCAGAGCTCTAAATACAATTTCTATGTGACTCTTTCCAGCCGGGATGGACTGATTTTGGGCCAGCATGTGTACATTCAGCCGGACCTGGGCCTGGAGGCGCAGCCCGAAGGCCTGTGGCTGCCCTCTTTCTACATCGCCCACGATGAGGACGGCAGCTTTGTTTGGGCCCAAAGCGAAGAGGGCGCCCTGGAAAAGCGCAGCGTCATCCTGGGGGACTACGACTCTGGCAATGACCGCTATGAGATCCGCAGCGGCGTGGAGGAGGGCGACTTTATTGCCCAGCCCAAAGAGGATCTGATCGAGGGGGCTCCCACCACCTCTAACATTGCGGACGTTCCTGTGGAGGACCCCTCTCTGGATGACGGTTCCGCCGGCGGCGTACCGGAGGGGTCTGTGGACGGCGGAACGATGGACGGCGGCGCTGTGGACCCCGGCATGGCCGTACCCTATGACGCCGGCGGGGAGGCCTCTTTCTCGGAGGACGGGACCGTCTCTGGCACGGAGGAATACAGCGAGGACGGCACAGTGGACGAGGGGGATACCAGCATGGAGGACACGCTGGACGGTTCCCCCATGGAGGGCCTTGCGCGATGATGCTGGAATTGAAAAACATCTGCAAGACCTACACCCAGGGCAAGCTGGACGTGCCGGTCTTGAAGGACATCTCCCTTTCCGTGGAAGAGGGAGAATATGTGGCCATCATGGGGCCCTCGGGCTCTGGCAAGACCACACTGATGAATATTATCGGCTGTTTGGACAGCCCCACCTCGGGGGAGTATTTTCTGGAGGGGAAGGACATTGCCCAGAACAGCGACTCCAAAATGTCCGATGTGCGCCTGCACAGCATCGGCTTTGTGTTCCAAAGCTTCTACCTGCTCTCCCGGCAGAGCGCCCTGGAAAATGTGGCTTTGCCCCTGCTGTACGCTGGGGTGCGCCGCAAGGAGCGGCTGGAGATTGCCCGCAAGGCGTTGGAGCGGGTGGGCCTGGGGGACCGGGTAAACTTTAAACCCACCCAGCTCTCCGGCGGCCAGTGCCAGCGGGTGGCCATCGCCCGGGCTATTGTCAACGGGCCCAAGATCCTCTTGGCCGACGAACCCACCGGCGCCCTGGATACCAAATCCGGCGAGCAGATCATGGAGATTTTCCAGCGCCTCAACGACGAAGGCGTCACCATTGTGATGATCACGCACGAGCCGGAGATTGCCGCCCACGCCAAGCGCATTCTTCACATCCGGGACGGCCAGCTGCTGGAGGCCCAGTCCGCCAAAAAGGCAGGCCCCTCTCTGCCTCCGGATATCATCCCGCCCGGGGAGTTCCACATCGGCCACAAGAAGCCGGAGGGAGTCCCCCAGCCGGATGGGCCAGAGGGCGCACCGCTCCAAAAGGGGCCCCAGGCGCCCGTTGCCCCAGCGCAGAGGCCTGTGCGGCCCGCGCCCCAAGGGGAAGCGCCCCGGCAGGCCCCCAAAGAGCCCCTCTCCCCTGCCCTGGAACGGCCTGACCCGCCCCCGGTGGAGCAGGTTGTGGTTTCGCGCCCCCGGGAGAAGTCCAACGGCCCCCGCCACGCCGCGGGAAAAGACGCCCCTGCCTACCGGCCCAAAGCACAGCGGCCCAGTCAGGGCCCCCGCCACGGGAATTGGGCCCCCGCTCCGCAGGCCGCTGTCCAGCGTCCTGCCGCAGAGCCTGCACCCATGGAGCTAACGGCTGGCTCCGCTCTGTACGCGGAGGTCACCGCCCTGCTGGAGCAGGAAGCTTCTCCCCGCCGCGAGGCCTCTAGAAGGGCGCCAGACCCGGCAGCGGCCAAGGCTCCTGCCAGAAAAACTGCCGCCCCGCCGCAGAAGTCCACACCGCCGGCAGAGGGGCCGCAGCCCCGTTCTGGCAGTTTTGGGGCGGCTATTCCCATAGAACTGGGCAGCCTGTTCCCCCTGGGACAGAAGCCCCAAGGGAAGCCGGGGGACTCTCCCCTGGTGCCCCGCACAGAGTTTTAGCCCCGGGGGTTTTCGCACCCACTCGTTGGGGAAAGGAACGGTCAATCACCTATGAGCATGAATAAGCAGACAAAAAAACGCCTGATCCTCATTAGCGCCGCCATTGTCGTGGCGGTGGGCCTTGCCATGGGAATCTGGTTTTTCATACAATACCGCATGGACCACAAAACCGTTGAGGTGCTGGCTGTCAGCGACCCCAGTGTAACCACCACCTATTGGGGGGACACCACATACTCCTCCGGCACGGTGAAGAGCGACTCCCAGCAGGAGCTGTATCCCTCTGACAGCCAGACTGTTACGGACATCTTTGTGGAGGAGGGGCAGCAAGTCAGCGTGGGCGATCCCCTTGTCCAATACGACAAGACCAAACTGGAGCTGGAGCTGGAGTCTAAGGACATCGCCGTGAAACAGGCGGAGATCGAGCTGGACGACGCAGAGGATCAGCTGAAAAAGCTGCAAAACACCAAGCCCTATACTACGCCGCGTCCCACCCGGCGCCCTGTGGCCACCCCCACGCCTACCCGGCGGCCCGCCGCCACCCCCACCCCTACGCCTGCTCCCACGCCTACGCCGGAGCCCACCACGCCCCCTGCGGACGTGACTTTATACAGCCGGCTGGACGCGGACTCTAAGCCCTACTCGGGCAGCGGCACCACGGAGGACCCCTATGTGTTCCTCTGTACGGAGGACTGCGTGATGACCCGGGAGTTCCTGCTGCGGCTTTTGGGGGACGGCTCTGGCGCCACCCCTTCCCCGGAGGATGTGCTGACCACCCCCTTTGCCGCCGTGTTCGAGGTGCGGGAGGACAACTCTAACTACGGGGACCTGCTGTACTCCTTCACCTTGGACGGCACCCAACTCTCGGGCAGCTTCCAGGTCTCCGATGCCATCACCGGCAGCAACACCCTGGAATCTGTGATGGAGGTCTTTGACGCGCCCTCCAGCCGCTCCACCCCTACGCCCACACCCAACCCCAACAACTACAACGACATGGGTTACACCCGCCAGGAGCTCAACGACCTGATCGCCAAGAAACGCCAGGAGATCAAGGATTTGCAGCTGAAGGTGGATCAGGCCGAGCTGGATTTGAAAAAGGCGCAGATTGCCCTGGACAACTCCACCGTGCGCAGCACCATCGACGGTGTGGTGCGCACCCTGACCGACGTGGACACCGCCAAAGCCAGCAGCAGCCCCTTCCTGGTGGTTTCCGGCCAGGCCCAGTTTACGGTGACCGGCACCCTCAGCGAAAGCCTGCTGGGCAGCGTGAAGGTGGGGGACGTGATCTCTGCCATGAGCTACGACACCGGCATGGGATACAGCGCCACCATCACCCAGATCTCCGATTACCCCTTGGAGGGGAATTATTACAGCGGCTCCGGCAACAGCAACAGCTCCAATTATGAATTCACCGCCGTGCTGGACGGTTCGGAGGGGCTCTCCAACGGCATGTATCTGGAGCTGACCCTAAATCTGGCGGGAGACACGGACGCCAGCGCTTTCTATCTCTACAAACCCTACATTCGAGAGGATGAGGGCGGAAGCTATGTGATGAAGGTGGGACCGGACAACCGGCTCTACAAGCAGTACCTCTCCCTGGGAAAATCCATTTACAGCGGCGAATATGTGGAGGTAAAGGGCGGTTTGACCCAGGAGGACTACATCGCCTTCCCCTATGGGAACGATGTGAAAGAAGGCGTGCGGGCCGTGGTGCAGGGCACGGAGGACCCACCCTTTGCTGACCCCGCCTCTGACGCAGGGGCCAGCGCCCCTCTGGATGGCGCAGCTTCTGAGGAGACCTCCTCCGAAGAGGAAACTGTGGATGAAAACGGCAATGTACAGATCTTGTTTTAAAGGGAGGGCGAACACGATATGATAGAAAACATCCGCCTTTCCTTCCAAGGGATTTGGGCCCACAAGATGCGCTCTTTCCTCACCATGCTGGGCATCATCATCGGCATCGCTTCCATTATCTCCATTGTGTCCACCATCAAGGGCACCAACGAACAGATCAAGCAAAACTTGATCGGCGCGGGAAACAATGTGGTGCGGGTGCAGCTGTACCGGCAGGATTACGACTATGTGTATGATGTGACCAGCGAAGGGGTGCCGGCAGGGATTTCCCAGGTCAGCGAGGAGCAGTACCAGGAGATCTTGGACCTGCCTCAGGTAGAGGACGCGGCGGTGTACAACCGGCGGCAGTACCTGAATGGCTCCATCTTTTACGGCAATCAGGGCATGGACGGCTGTGAGATGCTGGGCGTGGACAACAGCTACTTTTCCACCTACGGCTATGGGGTGGACCGGGGCCGCACCTTTGTTCCAGTGGAATTTCAGGAATACCGCCCGGTATGCGTGCTGGACAGCAATGCCGCCGAGCAGCTCTTTCAAGGGGAAGATCCCATCGGCAAAACCATAGAGTACAACGCCACCGCGCTGGTGGTGGTGGGCGTAGTGGAGGAGGACAACAAGTTCCAGCCCACGATCAATTCTATTGACGATTATTACATGTATATGGGCACCTCCAATGCGGGCAAGGTTTTTGTGCCCAACAGCATATGGCCCTCCATGTTCGCCTATGACGAACCGCAGGAGGTAGCGGTGCGCTGCACCAGCACCGAGGCCATGTCCCCGGTGGGCACACAAGTGGCTGACCTGCTCAACGAGGAGAACCAGAACGAAAGCATAAAATACCGGGCAGAGGACGTTCTGCAGCAGGCGCAAGAGCTTCAGCAGCTTTCCAACGCCACCAACCAGCAGCTCATCTGGATTGCCAGCATCTCTTTGCTGGTGGGCGGCATCGGCGTTATGAACATCATGTTGGTGTCCGTCACAGAGCGCACCCGGGAAATTGGCCTGAAAAAGGCCATTGGGGCCAAAAAGGGCCGCATTTTGTGGCAGTTCCTCACCGAAGCGGCCGTGCTGACCAGCCTGGGAGGCGTCATTGGCGTGGGCGCGGGCATTGGCCTGGCACAGCTGGTCTCCCGGCTGACACAAGCCCCCGTTGCCATCAGCGTGCCGTTCATCTTTTTGGCGGTGCTGTTCTCCATGGCTATCGGCGTGGTATTTGGCCTGCTGCCCTCCATCAAGGCTGCCAACCTGAATCCCATTGACGCCCTGCGCCACGAATGAGCCGGGTGGCCCCGGCGGGACAATTCGCGCACGCGCCTAGGGGCGCGGAGTTTGGGGGCGTGGGCTGGTTTTGCGGCCCGCGCTAGGACATTGGTAAACATTGGCAAAATGAAAAAGCGCTCTGCTAAGGAGTGTTTTTTTCGCAAGGAGGGAGGTGATGTACCTCAACGCAATTGAACGCACCGGCGGGGACTTTTCCGGGGAGGACAGCTATCTCCAGGACATCCCTGCCATCAAGGGGCTCTCCCTGTTGGAGCTGCGCCAGCCCGTCACCTTTTTGGTGGGGGAAAACGGCAGCGGCAAGTCCACTTTGCTGGAGGCCGTGGCCCTGGCCCTGGGGTTCAATCCAGAAGGGGGCTCCCGGAACTTCGCCTTTTCCACCCGGGACACCCACTCTGGGCTGCATGACTACCTGCGGCTGCACCGGGGCCCCTACCGCCCCAAGGACGGGTTTTTCCTCCGAGCGGAGAGCTTTTACAACACCGCCACAGAGGTGGAAGAACTCTCCAAAAGGAGCCTCTCTGCGCCTCCGGAGGAGTTTTACCGGAACTACGGCGGCAAGTCTTTGCACCACCAGTCCCACGGGGAGAGCTTTCTCAGCCTGGTGCACAGCCGGTTCCGGGGACAGGGCATCTACCTGCTGGACGAACCCGAAGCGGCCCTCTCCCCCGCCCGGCAGCTGACTCTGCTGGCGGAAATTCACCGGCTGGTGAGTGCGGGCTCCCAGCTGGTCATCGCCACCCACTCCCCCATTTTGATGGCTTACCCCCAGGGGGAGATACTGCTGCTGGGGGAGGAGCCCATCCATCCGGTGGGGTACCGGGAGACGGAGCACTACCAAATCACCAAGAGCTTTCTGGACCATCCAGAGCGGATGCTGCGCATCCTATTTCAACAAGACAAGGAGGACATGAGATGAACTGGAACAAGGAAGCCGAACAGATCATGGAGGAACGCTTCGGCGGCGACAACGAGATGGCCCTGGCCACCTGCCGGGGCAACGTGCCCAGCGTGCGGACGGTGAACGCCACCTACTGGGAGGGGTGCTTTTACGTCATCACCTACGGGTTGTCCCGAAAAATGGAGGAGATACGGGACAACCCCACGGTGGCCCTCTCTGGGGAGTGGTTCACCTGCCACGGCACGGCAAAGAGCCTGGGGTGGTTTGGCAAGGAGGAAAACAAGTCCCTGGCCGCCCACCTGCGCCAATCTTTCGCCAGCTGGATCGACAACGGCCACAACGACTTTGCCGACGAGAACACCATCATCTTGCAGGTGCGTGTGACAGACGCTGTGCTGCTGTCCCATGGGCGGCGGTTTGAGAAATAGTAAAAAGGGGAGCCTATTGGCTCCCCTTTTTTACTGCATCTGATTCAACTCCATGGCGGTGTAGCTGCCGCCGGCCACAAAACCGAATCGTTCATAGAACGGGATGGTTTTGGGGTCTGAAGGCATAATCTTGATGTGGAGCATGTGCCGGTATTTCTCCAGGATACGCTCCATCAGTTCTTGGCCGATGTGCCGGCCCTGATAGGCCGGGTCCACCAGCAGGTAGTGCAGGAAGGCCACGGTCTCCCCATCGTCCAGGCCCCGCACCAGGCCGACGAGCTTATCCCCATCCCAGGCGGAAATGACCTGGCTGGAGTTTTTCATCCCCCGTTTCAGCTGGTCCGGGTACCGGCCTGAATCCCAGCCCACAGAGAGGAACAGCCTCTCCAATTCCGCCACTGTAAAGTCTTTTGTCTCTTGATAGGTAATGCCTGCCATACCTACCTCCTATACAAAATCCCCCCGGGAGCTTGTCCCGAGGGGATTGCCGGGTTATACCCGTAACTTTTTACAGTATCGCTGGTTCTACAGCTGCGGCTCACACAGAAACACACGCCGCGTACGCGAGCCTGCGTTCTGATAACTGCCCGGGCGCCCTAAGCGCCCGGTGCTGGTCTCCGGTGGAGACCGTTCTGCACAGACCGAACCGGCAGGTGAGACCCCGCGACTTGTCCAGCGGGGACACCCGCCTTAGATTTCGGCGAAGTACTTGATGGTGCGGACCATCTGGCTGGTGTAGGAGTTCTCGTTGTCGTACCAGGACACGACCTGCACCTGATAGGTGTCGTCGTCGATCTTGGCGACCATGGTCTGGGTGGCGTCGAACAGAGAGCCATAGGTGATGCCGATGATGTCGGAGGACACCAGGGGCTCCTCGGTGTAGCCGAAGGACTCAGAGGAGGCAGCCTTCATAGCGGCGTTGATGCCTTCCTTGGTGATGTCCTTGCCCTTGACAACAGCCACCAGGATGGTGGTGGAGCCAGTGGGAACGGGCACGCGCTGAGCGGAGCCGATCAGCTTGCCGTTGAGCTCGGGGATGACCAGGCCGATAGCCTTGGCAGCGCCGGTGCTGTTGGGAACAATGTTCACAGCGGCAGCGCGAGCGCGGCGCAGGTCGCCCTTGCGATGGGGGCCGTCCAGAACCATCTGGTCGCCGGTGAAGGCGTGCACAGTGGTCATGATGCCGCTCTGGATGGGAGCGTACTTGTTCAGGGCGTCAGCCATGGGGGCCAGGCAGTTGGTGGTGCAGGAAGCGGCGGAGATGATCTGATCCTCAGCGGTCAGGGTCTTCTCATTGACGCTGTAAACGATGGTCTTCAGATCGTTGCCAGCGGGAGCGGAGATGACAACCTTCTTGGCGCCAGCGTCGATGTGGGCCTGGCTCTTCGCCTTGGAGGTGTAGAAGCCGGTGCACTCCAGAACAACGTCCACGCCGATCTCGCCCCAGGGCAGATCCTTGGCGTCCTTCTCAGCATAGATCTTGATGGTCTTGCCGTCGACAGTGATGGAATCCTCACCGGCGGTGACCTTATCGGCCAGGGCGTAGCGGCCCTGAGCGGAGTCGTACTTCAGCAGATGGGCCAGCATAGCGGGGCTGGTCAGGTCGTTGATCGCCACGACCTCATAACCCTCAGCGCCAAACATCTGACGGAAAGCCAGACGGCCGATGCGGCCAAAGCCATTGATAGCAACTTTAACAGACATTGGTAAAACCTCCTGAAAAATTGATGGGCTTTTGCTTCTTCTATTTTAAAACATTTCGCGGGATATTACAAGTGCTTGACAAAAAAATAACGTCATTTTCTTCCGGCTTTTACTGAAAGCGGGAAAAGCCGCGCAAAAAGAGCCCGCGCAGGCGGGCTCTGAGAAAGGCCTTTCTCAGCCGGCCCTGCCATGGCGGGCTGGGCCGGGCTCCGCGCCCCCTTTGGGGGTGCGCCGCAAGCTGTACTTGCGGAAGGTGACCAGGAACACCAGCTGATACAGGGCCGCCACCAGGCAGGCTGCCTGCACCGCAGGGGGGATTTCCCCCGAGTAGGTGCGCCCCAGCAGAAGCAGCACCAGGTTGGGAAGGGTGTAGCTGACGGTGAGCACCACGGCAAAGATGCCGGTGACAAACGCCCGCTTGGCAGCGCCCTCCTCATCCACCCCGGCAAAGAGCTTGCACAGGTAAAACTGGCACAGCAGCAGGAACACCCCGCTCAGCACGGCGAAGAGGTTCTCCACCATGGAAGAGGACTTGGCGTAAAACACATAGACCAGGATGAGGCCGCTTACCCCCCACAGCACACCTGTCAGATAGAGCAGGGGCACTTTCCGCAGGCCGTTGCGCCCCTGGAAAAAGCCCAGGGAGACAAACACCTGTGTGAGGCCGAACAGAGCACAGCATGCTAGGAACAGCAAATGCAGAACCCGATATTCCCCGGCAGAACCGCTTTCCATGCGCAGATCCATCCACTGAAGGGCGGCGCTTGCCAGCAGTGCCAGCCCCGAGAACAGGGCGGCCAGGCCCGCGGGCATATTGCGCCGGGGGGTATAGGGCCCAAAGTACCGGCGGGACCGGAAGCACATCCAAGAAGCCAGCAGCCCCGAGGCCACAGGCACGCCGAAGGAAAGCCAGGCCATCAGGCCGCCGTCGGTATAGAAACCGGTGTCATAATCGAAAAAGAAAAGCATCTGCACCACGCGCAGCACCACTCCGGCAGCAAAGCCCACGCAGGTGACCTTCAGGGCGTTGCCCACATTTACGAATTTCATAGCGTCATCCCTTATGTCCGTGATTTTTCAAATGAAAGAGGCCGGAAAGAACCCGGCCTCAGAATTATAGCATATCTTTTCCGATTTTCCAATAGAGATTGTACAAGGGGCTTGGCCCTGCCAGCCGCTTGCCCAAGGCCGCCCTTATCCCCGCTGGTTTAAGGGGACGTAGCGCTGGTCTACCGGCAGCGCCCGGTAAGCGGGGCGCATAATGCGCCCGCCGGTGGTCAGCTCTTCAATCCGGTGGGCGCACCAGCCCGCAATGCGGCTGACTGCGAACATGGGTGTAAACAGGTCCTCTGGGATGCCCAGCATCTCATAGACCAGGCCGGAATAGAAATCCACGTTGGCAGAGATGACCTTCTCCTTCCCTGTCACCTTCTGAAACGCCGCGGGGGACAGCTCCTCCACCAGCTGGTAAAGCCGCAGCTTTTTGTCAAACCCCTTTTCCTGGGCCAGCTTTTGGGCCTGGTCCTTCAGGATCACCGCCCGCGGGTCCGACAGGGTGTAGATGGCGTGCCCCATGCCGTAGATGAGCCCGCTGCCATCGGCAGCCTCTCCCCGCAGGATTTTTTCCAGATAGGCCTCCACCTCATCGGGGTCCTCCCAGTTCTCCACATGGGCCATCAGGTCATCCATCATCTGGCGGACCTGATGGTTGGCGCCGCCGTGCTTAAAGCCCTTTAGAGAGCCCACCGCCGCCCCAATGGCGGAGTAGATATCCGTGCCGGCGCTGGTGAGCACCCGAGTGGTAAAGGTGGAGTTGTTGCCGCCCCCGTGCTCTGCGTGGAGCACCATGCACAAATCCAGGAGCTTGGCTTCCTCGTGGGTGAACTGCCGGTCCGGGCGCAGGGCGTTGAGGATGGCTTCCGCCGTGGAGTGGCCCGGCTCGTAGGGGTGGAAAAACATACTCTGCTTGTCGAAGTGGCGGCGCTTGACCTGATAGGCGTAGGACATGATGGAGGGCATCCGGGCGATTAAAGAGATGCTCTGCCGCATGTTGTTCTCCAGAGATAGGTCGTCCGGGCTGTCATCATAGGAGTAAAGCGCCAGCACAGAGCGGGCCAGCTTGTTCATAATGTTCTTCGAGGGCGCTTTGATAATCATGTCCTCGGGGAAGTACTCGGGCAGCTCCCGGTTCTCGTAGAGCAAGTGGCTGAAGCTCTCATACTGGCCGCGGGTGGGAAGGTGGCCAAAAATGAGCAGCCAGGCCACCTCTTCAAACCCGAAGCGGTCCTCCTGCTGGCAGCCCTGGACAATGTCCTCGATGTTGATGCCCCGGTAAGTCAACTCGCCTTTGTCCGGGATTTTGTCGCCGTCGGCGATGAGGTAACCGTGTACGTTGCACACATGGGTCAAGCCCGCCATCACGCCGGTGCCGTCGGCATTGCGCAGGCCCCGTTTTACCCGGTGGCGCTCATATTCTTCCTTGGTGATGACATTATTTCTCTTATACTCTTCGCACAGCTCCCGAATGGTGGTGCTGCCCGGCGCCTCGTGATTCAGCCGTTCCATCTTTCTTCCCCTTTCTTGTTCCTTTCATACAACCGATGATTGTTTGATTGTACTCCGCCAAAGCAAGAAAGTCAACGCATTTTTGCAAGTTATCAAATAAAAAAATGTATTTTCCCAGGTTTTTTCAAAGAAAACCCGCATATTATGAAATTTTAAAAATAAAATTATGCAAAAGAAGGTGTTCCCATGTCCTCCGCTCCACGCAAAAAGCTCCGCTCTCTCCTGCTGCTGTTCCTACTGCTCTACGCCGTATTCACCCTGGTGCCCGCAGGCGTGTATGGGGCCTACCGGCTGCAAAACACCCCCGCGGGCACCTCTCCCAGCCCAGAGGCCTCCCCCTCGCCCCAGGTGTCCCTTCCCCCTGCGGCCTCGCCGTCCCTGTCCCCGGAAGGGACGGGGGCAGAGACGGTCCCCGGATTTTTAGAGAGCCGCCCCCTGCCGGAAGCCGCCCCCTCCCCCGCCTTGGAGGATGTGTTCACCCTGTATGACACCGCCACCGGCGCGACCTTCCAGGTGACGGCGGAGGAATTCCTCCCGGCGGCCCTGGCCTGCGAGATGGACCTTTCCGCCCCGGAGGAAGCCTTGAAAGCCCAGGTAGTGGCGCTGTACAGCTTCTACTCCTACCAGCGGGCCCAAAACGCCGGAAACGAGGCGGACTTTGCCTGCGACACAGCCAACTGGCTGGTGTATGTGCCCCAGTCCGCCATGGAAGAACGCTGGGGGGAAGACTTTGCATCCCTCTATGAACGGCTGGAAAACGTGGTGGGGTCGGTGCAGGGCCAGGTGCTCACCTGGGAGGGAGAGCCCATCTGCGCGGCCTTTTTCGCCATTTCTGGGGGCAATACGGAATCCTCCCAGCAGGTGTGGGGGCAGGAGCTGCCTTATCTCCAATCGGTAGCGAGCCCCGGGGATGCCTTTGTCCAGGGGTACCTCTCCACCGTAAGCCTAACGGCGGAGGAGCTGCGGCAGGCCGCCGCCAACGCCTGGGGGGAGGAGCTGGACTTTTCCGGTCCAGTGGAGGACTGGGTCACGGCAGTCTCCACCAGCCCCTCGGGCTATGTGGAGTCCGCCCAAGTGGGCGGCAAAACCGTCACCGGGGAGGAGCTGCGGGAGGCTCTTGGGCTGCGCAGTGCCTGCTTCCAATTGCGGGTAGTGGACGAGGTGTTCCAATTCACCGTCCACGGCTGGGGCCATGGAGTGGGCATGAGCCAGGCCGGTGCGGCCTATCTGGCCAGCCAGGGAGAGAGCTATCAGGAGATCTTGGCCCATTACTATCCGGGGACCGTTTTGAATAGGGCATGAGAAAGGGGCAGCGGCCGGCTGCCCCTTTTTTTCTCATTTTTGATTCAAGTGCACGTCCATCTGAGGGTAGGGGATGGAAATACCCTCCCGGTCGAAAGCCTCTTTCACGGCCTCTTGCATCTTATAATAGACCGGCCAGTAATCCTCTTCTTTGCACCAGACTTTGCACACCAGGGTGACAGAGCTGTCCTTCAGCTCCCCCACGGCAATGAGAGGGGCCGGCTCCTGAAAGACCCGTTCGTCCTCTTCCACCAACCCCCGCAGAAGCTCCTTGGCCCGCTTCAGGTCCGCCTGGTAGGAAACCCCGTAGCTCAGATCCAGCCGCCGGGTCCCGCTGCGGGTGAAGTTGACCACCACGTCGCTGGTGATCATAGAATTGGGGATGACCACCTCTTTATTGTCAAAGGTGGACAAGGTGGTGGACAGAATCTCGATCTTTTTCACCGTGCCCTCATAGGCGCCGAAGGAGAGGTAATCTCCCATGTTGAAGGGTTTGGTGAAGATGATCTGGATACCGCTGACCAGGTTGGACAGGCTGCCCTGCAGGGCGAAGCTGGCGGTCAGGCCCGCAGCGCCCAGGGCCGCCACCAGGGAGGTGATGTTCACCCCCAGCTGGGCCACGGCGCTGACACCGGCCACCGCCAGAACCACCGCTTTCACCAGGGAACCGATAAAGCTGGCGGCCAGGGCGTCCACCTTGCCCTTGGTAATGGCTTTTTTCGTAAGCCGGGCCGCCAGACGGGCCAAAAACCATCCTCCAAAGAAGATCAGAGCCGCCAGGGCCGAGTCCCCGGCAAAGCCCGCCAAACCGTGCAAAAAGCTGTTCCAAATCGTTTGCCAATCCATGGAGCGGCACATCCTTTCCAAACGCTTGCGCTGTTTTTCCGTATCGTCCCACAGTATACAGTATAGCACAAAAGGGAGGATAAAGGAAAACCTTTGCGGATTTTTTCCTTTTCCTGGGAAAGGGATACCCCCGGGGGGAAAACTATGGTATAATGGGGAAAACATTGCTTTGAAAATGGGAGCGTGGGTATGGAAAGCACAGTAAAAGCCAACGCCATGAGCTTGAGCCTTCTGGCGCGAAACGTGTACGGCGTCTGCTTTACAATGCGGGACAGCCGGGAGCTGCTGCGGGGAGAGTTGGCCCAGGCCCGGGAGAAATTCTTCACCGGGGGGCGCCGCGCCCTGCGGGTGGGGAAAAACGAAGTGGTCCGGGGCTTTGATGGAAAGCTGCGGGGGAAGCTCTCCCGCCACGGCTTTTATTGGAAGAAGTCCGCGGGGAGCTTGGCCCTGGAGGAGTCCTTCCAACAGCGGGGCGGCTACCTGCTGGTGACCCGGGATTTTCGCGGCGCCATTGTAAGCCGCATGTTCTTTGACAAATCCCTTCTGTGGGTGAAATCGGAATACTATGAGCCTTGGGACGCCCAGAACCCCCGGGTGATGTTCAAGCCCGTGGACTCTGACGACCTGGTGGAGCGCTTTGACTGGGACGCCCAAAATAAACGGTACCGCTCCACCATGCTGCACCCGGTGCCCTATGGGGAGGGGACTGCCCGGCAAAGCCTGATAAACGCCCGCTTTGGGGAGCCCCAGCTGCTGGTCTCCACCAAGGAAGGAATGTTCTGCTACTGCCCCCAGCAGGAGGCCCAGGCCCGCAGGAAAGCTTTGGAGGACCTGAAGGACGGCACCCTGGTGCTGCTACCCGCCTGGGAGGTGAAGGAGGGCACCATCGCCGGAGAGGAAGAGGAGAAGGGGCCCCGGGTGACCTTCTCCTCTCTGGAGGAATACGCCCATGTGGAAGAACCGGCCGCCGGGAAAGCAGCTCCTATGGAGGAGACTCCCGCTGAGGCTGGAGAGGACGCTGAGGAGCCCCATCCGGCTCCTGCCCAGGAGGAAGAGGAATCCGCAGAGGCGGAGCCCGCCGCCAAGGAAAAAGCCGCCCCGCCGGTCGTGGAGGGGACTCCTTCTGCGGAGGACGCCACCACGGAGGGGGCGCAGAAAAAAGAGGTCCCGGAGGACCGGGAAGAACAGCTCAAAAAAGCACAGGAGGAGAGCCCCGCCCCGGTGGCGGCGGAAGAGCCCGCCTTCCAGCGGGTGGTGGACGGGAAGGTCCAGGAGGGCCCCGCTGTTCTGGAAGAGGCCCAGCAGGTCTCCCACCAGGAGGAAGCGCTCCTCTCCCCTGTCCGGGAGCCGGAGGACCCGGAAAGCCGGGCCATTTTACAGGCGGCCCGCCAGGCAGCAGGAGTCCTGAAAGAGGGACAGAAGGGCGGCCCGGTCTACCAGGGAGAGCTGCGGGAAGGCAAGCCCTGGGGCCGGGGCCGCAGCCAGCAGCCCAACGGGCTGACCACCTATGAGGGGGAGTTCCGGGATGGCAAGCGGGAGGGCTTTGGCGTCTCCTATTACAAGGATGGCAACCCCTGCTACGCGGGCTCCTGGAAAGAGGGGCTCAAGGAGGGGCTGGGGGTCTCCTTCCGGGACAGCGACCACGCCCTGCACATCTCCCAGTGGAAACAGGGGACGCCAGAGGCGTTTGTCTCCCTCTTTGACAAGGAGGGCAACCTGCGCTACGGCGGCCGCATTGAGGAAGGCCAAAAGCAGGGGGCCGGGGTCTCCTACAGCTGCGGCGACGGCACGGTCTTTGTGGGCAAATGGCGGGACGGCCAGCCCACAGGGGTGGGCTCTGCTTTCGACCGGGAAGGCAACCTGCTCTATTACGGCGGCTGGAAGGATGGCAAGCGGGAGGGCCACGGCACAGAGTTCGACCCCACCGGCGCCATCATCTTTGACGGCGAGTGGAAAGATGGCAAGTATTTCAACGGCATCCTCTATCAAAAGAAGGGCCCAGAGGGCCTGGAAGAGGGGGCCGCGGCCAGCGGCGGGGACCTGCCCGGCTGGGACGGCCTGAACTAAAGCCCGCACAGAGAAAGGAGGCTGGCTTGTGGAGCGGCTGGAGCTTTGGAACATGGAATATGGGGAGTGCGTCTCCCTGCTGGGGCGGGACGGCAGCGTCCTTATGGTGGACTGCGGCAGCGTCAGCCAAAAGCTGCGGGAGGGGGACGTGCCCCTGGACGCCTGGGTGGAGACCCTGGCCAGCCGGTATGAAAGGTCCATGGAGCGGTGGTTCCTGCTGACCCATTACCACCGGGATCACCTCTCGGGATTTCAAAAGCTGCTGGACAGCCGGGAGGGGTACTTCACCCGGGTGTTCCTGCCCCGCTCCCCGGCGGACAGCCGGGGCGTGCCCCAGCTGTTGGAGTTTGCACTGTTCGCCTATTTATTCGCCCAGCCCCAGAGCGACGCCTTCCAGGTGAACACCTGGTGCGTAAAGGCTTTTCAGGCGCTGGAGGACAAGCTGGGGATGGACCGGGTGTTCACCCTGGGGGCTGGGGATGTGCTCCACTTTGACGGGGTGGACTACGAGGTGCTGTGGCCCCGCACCCAAGACTATTCCTTCCCTTCCCAGTTGGAAGCCGCCTTGGAGCAGATGAACGTGCTGTTTTCCTCCCCTTTCCTGCCGGAACGGGTGCAGCGGTTTTTAGAACTGAAAGAGCAGTTCCTGACCCTGTACCAAAAGTGCGGGGAGGCCTTCTCCCTCTCCGGCCGGGCCCTGCCAGAGAAGCGCCGGGCCTATCTGGAGCACCTGAGAGCGGTGCTGGAGGAGCTGGATTCCCTGCGGGAGGAACTGGCCCTTTGCCATCAAGCCCACGACGTGCGGGAGCTGCTTCAGGACCCCCTGAACGCCGGGGCCTACACCAGCTCGGTCAACGGGGCCTCTGTGGTGTTCCACAACAGGCGCAAGGGCGGCCCCAGCGAGCAGGACCTTCTCATGACCGGCGACGCCTCTCCGGAGACCCTGCTGGAGCTGATGGACCAGCTGTACGACGGGTATTACATCTTAAAGGCGCCCCACCACGGCACGGCCAGCGGGTACAGCTCTCTGTTCGGAGACATGAGCTTTGCCCACATCCTCATCAGCAACGGGGAATATCACGCCGGGGGCGCCATTGCCCAGGAGTATATCGACCGGGAGGACTCAGTGCGCCACTGCACCGGCACCGGCGCCTGCAAGTGGTTCCGGGCCTCGCAGGGATGCTGCAACCGGCTCTCCTACTGTTATGACCAGAAGGGCGGGCCGGGGCTGGCCATCAAGTGCCCTGCCACCGGATATAAAGCGGGCAAGGCGCCGGGCTGCGCCATCCAGGTCATTGGGCCCCGGGGGGCGCGGGGCTGCTTGTGCGACCTGTGACCGTCCTCGCCCGGATGGCCCCCTCCGGACGAGAGGACCGCTCATTAAATAACCAACAGGCAGGCCGACACCTGTCTGTTTTCTTTTGCCCTCGTCCGTGGTATACTGTAAGTAGAAAAGAAATCGCCGGGCCTGCCCCGTGGAGCCTGCCCGGCGTACTTTAAAAAATGGGAACGCCGCCTCTGGGGAGATGCTTCCTCAAGGCGTGGGCGCGGGCCGCACGGCTTGGGACCTTCCTGGGACCCGGCGGCTGGAGGCCGCCTGCGCGTCTTGCCCCGCCGCAGGCGGTCAGCGGAGCATTTTTTCCACGTCGCCGATGAGAGCGCCCATGGAGTGCATGGCCTTACCCGCGCTCTTGCGCATGTGGCTGGCCTTTTTGTGCCCGCCGTTCATCACTTTGCTGCTGACTGCGGCCACGGCCACCCCTGCCAGCACCCCCATGCCGATCCCCTTTGCCACGTTCATCGTGTGTTTGACCATTTGCTTGAACCTCCAAACTGTGAATATGCATTTGACCAGCTTCCATGCTGCCGTCATTCCCAGCATGCCCTGCACCCTCCTTGTTTATTCTCTGAAAAGCCACCCAAAGAAAGGGAGTTGAATCTGCATTGCCAAGCCTGAACATCGTTTTAGTCGAGCCGGAGATCCCCCAGAACACGGGGAACATCGCCCGCACCTGCGCCGTCACCGGCGCGGCCCTGCACCTGGTGGGGCCCATGGGCTTCCGGCTGGAGGACAAGCGCCTCCGCCACGCCGGCCTGGACTACTGGCCCTATCTGACGCTTTCCACATACGATAGCCTGTCCGAATTTTTTGAAAAAAACCAAGGGGACTTCTACCTTTTCTCCACCAAAGCCCAGCACCGGCACACGGATGTGGCCTATCCCGACGGGTGCTACCTGCTGTTCGGAAAGGAATCCGCCGGGCTGCCGGAGAAGCTTCTGTTCCAACACCCGGAGCAGTGCGTGCGCATTCCCATGCTGGGGGGCTTCCGCAGCCTGAACTTGGCAAACTCCGTGGCCATTGGCGCCTTTGAGGTGCTGCGCCAGTGGGATTTTCCAGAGCTTTCCTGCTCGGGAGAGCTGCGAAACTTTGACTGGGCCGCAGCCAAGGCCGCCCACCCGGATTCGGAATTTTTGTGATAAAAACAAATTGTTCACAAATCGTTAGAAGCTCTTTCACACTGGCCCTTTATACTAAGCAGCAAAACGTCTTGTTTTCAATACGCTTTGAGAGGAATGGGATGCCTATGACGCATTTTATTGAATTCCATGACGTGTGTAAGTTTTACACCATGGGGGAAAACCGCATCGCCGCGGCGGATCATATCAGCTTCTATGTGGACGAGGGGGAATTCTGCGTGATTGTGGGGCCCTCTGGCGCAGGGAAGACCACTGTGCTGAACATGCTGGGGGGGATGGATACCTGCGATGAAGGGGAAATTCTGCTGGACGGGAACAAGATCAGTGAGTACAACCAGAAACAGCTGACCACCTACCGCCGGTATGACGTGGGCTTTGTGTTCCAGTTCTACAATCTGGTGCAGAACCTGACCGCCCTGGAAAATGTGGAGCTTGCCAGCGAAATCTGCAAGGACCCCTTAGACGCCCGGGACACCTTGGTTGAGGTGGGGCTGGGAGAACGGCTGAAAAACTTTCCGGCACAGCTCTCCGGCGGCGAGCAGCAGCGGGTGGCCATTGCCCGGGCTTTGGCCAAAAACCCCAAGATCCTGCTGTGCGACGAGCCCACCGGCGCCCTGGACTACAACACGGGCAAGGCCGTGCTGCAGCTTTTGCAGGACACCTGCCGCAAAACGGGCCGCACGGTGATTGTCATTACCCACAACAGCGCCCTGACCGCCATGGCGGACCGGGTTATCCGCATCAAAAGCGGCAAGGCCATTTCCAATGAAGTGAACCAGCATCCCACCCCGGTGGAAGAGATCGAGTGGTGAGCGCCGTGAATAAAACCTATGGAAAATCTATCTTCCGCACCATCAAAAGCTCCCTTTCCCGCTTTTTGGCCATCCTGGCCATTGTAGCCCTGGGGGTGGGCTTTCTGGCGGGGCTTTTGTCCTCCCCAGTGGACATGCGCCACTCCGCAGACCACTATTATGACCAGACCAGGATGTACGACGCCCGCATTATCTCCACCCTGGGCCTGACAGAAGATGACTTGGCAACTGTGAAAGCCGTTGACGGCGTGGAGGCCGTGATGCCCGCCTATGACACGGACCTGGTGCTGGTCACCAGCCAGGAGGACAGCGCCAGCTACACCACCCGGATGCACAGCCTGCCGGAGGACACTTCGGCGGACGCGGAAGGCTATCTGAACCAATTGACGCTGATCGAGGGCCGCATGCCGGAGGAGGCGGGAGAGTGCGTCATTGTTCTGACCAAGTCCTTTTCCGGGGACACGGAGTGGATTGGCCAGACCCTGCGGCAGGACCCGGACGGCGAGGCTGCAGAGGGGCTTCCGGACGAGTTTACAGTGGTGGGCACTGTGAGAAGCGCCGCCTATCTCTCCATGGAATCGGAGAGCACCACCGCCGGCAGCGGCACCCTGGACCTGATCGCCTACACAGTGCCGGCCACCTTTGACATGGACTATTACACCGCCTTCTATCTGACTGTGGAAAACACCGCCGGGATGGACTCCTTCTCCCAGGAGTATGAAGACACGGTGCAGGCGGTGATGGACCAGCTGGAACCCATCGGCGAAGAGCGGTCCCAGGCCCGGTATGAACAGCTGGTGGGGGACGCCCAAGCCGAGCTGGATGACGCCCGCGCCGAGTATGAGCAGGAAAAAGCCGACGCGGAAGCGGAGCTGGACGACGCCAAAAAGAAGCTGGAGGACGGCGAGGCGGAACTGGCCGACAGCCAGCAGCAGCTGGAAGACGCCAAGGCGGAGATTGACAGCGGCTGGGCCGAGCTGAACCAGCAGAAAGAGAGCTTTAACAGCCAAACCGCCGCGGCACAGCAGCAGATCAACAACGGCTACGCCCAGGTGCAGAGCGGCCAAGCCCAGCTGGATGCGGGCAAGGCTCAGTTGGATTCCGCCCAGGCCCAGCTGGACCAGGGCTATGCCCAGCTCTCCCAGACTGAACAGACCTTGAACGAGAGCAAGGCCCAGCTGGACGCCTCCAAGGCCCAGCTGGACGCCACAAAATCCCAGCTGGACAGCCTGACCCAGGGCAAAGAGGCGCTGTTCCAGGCGGCGGCCGCTGCGGGCCTGCCGGTGTCTGACACCAGCGATGCCGGGGCGCTGTCCCTCATTTCCCAGCTGGAGGCTGCCTCCCCCGAGCTGGGGCAGCAGTTCGCCGCCCTGAAAGAAGGGCTTAACGCCTTGGCAGCCCAAGGCACGGACACCACCGCCGCCCTGGCCGCCTGGCAGGAGGGCGACGCCCAATACCAGGCCGGCCTGGCCCAGTATGAGGAGGGCCTGAGCCAGTATCAGAACGCCAAGGCCCAGCTGGACGCCAGCCAGGCGGAGCTGGACACCCAGCGCCAGTCCCTGGAGAGCCAGCAAGCCACCCTGAACAGCACCAAAGCCCAGTTGGATCAAAGCTCTGCCCAGCTGCAGCAGGGGATTCAAACGGCCCAGTCGGAATTTGCCAGCGCTGAGGCCCAGCTGAACGACGCCCAGGTCCAGTATGACGACGGCCTGGTCCAGCTGGAGGAGGGACGCCAGGAGATCCAGGACGGCTGGACCGACTACAACGAAGGCTACGAGGAAGCCCAGCAGCAATTCGCGGACGCGGAGGAGGAGCTGGCTGACGCGGAGAGCCAGATCCGGGACATTGAAGAGGGCCAGTGGTACCTGTACACCCGGGCCGACAACACCAGCTACTCCAGCTACGACTCCAACGCCGACAAAATCGCGGCTATTGCCACCGTGTTCCCCCTGTTCTTCTTCCTTGTGGCCGCCTTGGTGGCCCTGACCACCATGACCCGCATGGTGGAGGAGGAGCGCCAGCAGATTGGCACCATGAAGGCCCTGGGTTATTCCACCGCCAAAATCGCCTGGAAGTATCTGCTCTACGCAGCTATAGCCAGCGTGGCAGGCAGCGTGATTGGGCTGGCAGTGGGCAGTTGGCTGTTCCCCTACATTATCATCCATGCCTACAATATCATGTACGACATTCCCCAGGCCTTAACGCCCTTTAACCTGCCCTTCGGGCTGGCCTCTGCCCTCTCCATGATTGCCTGCACCCTGCTGGTGACCCTGTGGGCCTGCTGGGCCGAGCTGCGGGAGGTGCCCGCCTCCCTCATGCTGCCCAAGGCCCCCAAAGCTGGCAAGCGCATCCTGCTGGAGCGGGTGACCCCGCTCTGGAGCCGGCTGAAGTTCACTCACAAGGTCACCGCCCGGAACCTCTTCCGCTACAAGAAGCGCTTCTTTATGACGGTGGTGGGCATTGCCGGGTGCACGGCCCTGCTGGTGACGGGATTCGGCGTGCGGGACTCTGTCTCGGACATTGTGGCCTTGCAGTACGATGAACTGAACCAATACCAGCTGACCCTGGGCCTGCGGGACCCCAGCGCCCTGGAGGGCCGGGATCTAAAATCCATTCTGGAGGATACCTCCCGCATTACAGACCATCTGGCCGCCATGCAGGTGCAGGCGGATGTGGTGCCCGAAGAAGGCAGGCCCTCTGACAGCCTTGTGGTCTTTGTGCCAGAGGATGCGGCGGCCATGGGGGATTACTTCCTGTTCCGCCACCGCACCAGCAGCCAGCCCGTCACCTTTGACGAGGACGCGGTGGTGGTGACGGAGAAGCTGTGCGAGCGCCAGGGCTGGAAGGTGGGCGACACCATCACCCTGGAGGATGGGGATGGCAACCAAGCCCAGCTGACCATTACGGACATCTGCGAAAATTATGTATACCACTATATCTATCTCTCCCCCAAGACCTATGAGGCTGCCTTTGGCAAGGACTGGGAGGCCAACTCCCTGCTGTGCAAGCTGCCGGAAGATATCACCCCGGAGGAGGAATCCCAGCTGAGCACAGAGCTGCTCCAATGCCGGGACGTGGTGAGCGCCCAATTTACCAATACGTTGTCTGAAAGCTTTGGCAGCAGCATCCAGAGCATCAACTCCATCATTGTGGTGCTCATTGTGTGCGCCGGGCTGCTGGCCTTTGTGGTGCTTTACAACCTGACCAATATCAATATCACAGAGCGGGAAAAGGAAATCGCCACCATCAAGGTGCTGGGCTTTTACGACGGGGAGGTCTCCGCCTATATCTACCGGGAGACCATCCTGCTGACGCTCATCGGCACTGCGGTGGGCCTGGTGCTGGGCATGGCGCTGCATCAGTTTGTCATCCGCACCGCAGAAGTGGACATGGTGATGTTCGGGCGCACCGTTTACTGGCTGAGCTACGTTTGGTCAGCGCTGCTGACCATCCTGTTCAGCGTTTTCGTCAACCTGGTAATGCACCGGAAACTGAAAAACATCAGCATGGTAGAGAGCATGAAAGCCCCAGAATAAAGCCCTCTTCCCTGCGCGGCCCCGCCCCCGGAAGCCCAACGGGGACGGGGTTTTTGCGCCCTGGAAAGAAATTTGCGGATTTCACCGCTTTTTGACTTGAAAAGGGGACGTTTCTGTTATACAATGATAGATGGTAATTTGTGCAAACTTTCACAATCCACCATTTCGTTTAAAGGAGTGCACTGAACATGAGCTTTCTCAGCAAAAAGACAATCGACGACATCGACGTAAAAGGCAAGCGCGTGCTGGTCCGTGTTGACTTCAACGTCCCCATGAAGGACGGCGTCATCACCAATGACAACCGCATTGTGGCGGCCCTGCCCACCATTAAGAAGCTGGTGGCCGACGGCGGCAAGGTGATCCTGTGCAGCCATCTGGGCAAGCCGAAGAACGGCCCTGAGGCCAAGTTCAGCCTGGCCCCCTGCGCTGTCCGCCTCTCTGAACTGCTGGGGCAGCCCGTGGTCTTTGCCGACGACGACACCGTGGTGGGCGACAACGCCAAGGCCGCCGTGGCCGCGATGAAGGACGGCGACGTTGTGGTGCTGCAGAACACCCGCTTCCGCAAGGAGGAGACCAAAAACCTGGAGCCCTTCTCCAGCGAGCTGGCCAGCCTGGCTGACGTGTATGTCAACGACGCTTTCGGCTCTGCCCACCGCGCCCACTGCTCCACTGCCGGTGTTACCGACCACATCAAGGACACCGCTGTGGGCTATCTGATGAGCAAGGAGATCGAGTTCCTGGGCAACGCCGTGGAGAACCCCGTGCGTCCCTTCGTGGCCATTCTGGGCGGCGCCAAGGTTGCGGACAAGCTGAGCGTCATTGAGAATCTGCTGACCAAGGTGGACACCCTGATCATCGGCGGCGGCATGGCTTACACCTTCCTGAAGGCCCAGGGCAAAGAGGTTGGCACCTCTCTGGTGGACGAGGAGAAGATCGAGTACTGCCAGAACATGCTGAAGAAGGCTGAGGAGAAGGGCGTCAAGCTGCTTCTGCCTGTGGACACCGTCATCGCTCCCGCGTTCCCTGACCCCATCGACGCCGAGATCGCCACTGAGGTTGTGGACTCCGACAAGATCCCCGCGGACAAGATGGGCCTGGACATCGGCCCCAAGACCCGCGAGCTGTTTGGCGAGGCTGTGAAGTCCGCCAAGACCGTGGTCTGGAACGGCCCCATGGGCGTGTTTGAGAACCCCGTGCTGGCTGAGGGCACCCGCGCTGTGGCCAAGGCCCTGGCCGAGACTGACGCCACCACCATCATCGGCGGCGGCGACTCCGCTGCGGCTGTGATGCAGCTGGGCTACGCCGACAAGATCACCCACATCTCCACCGGCGGCGGCGCCTCCCTGGAGTACCTGGAGGGCAAGGTTCTGCCCGGCATTGCCTGCATTGCCGACAAATAAATCCCTACGCTCAGAATGCGGCGGCCCCAAGCCGCCGCATTTTTGATAAACCATTTACCCATACTATATAAAGGAGAGAACCCTCATGAATAAAGCACTGCGCAAGGCGGTTATCGCCGGCAACTGGAAAATGAACAAGACCCCCGCGGAGGCCAAGGAGCTGATTTCCGCCATCGCCCCCCTGGTGAAGGACGCCGGCTGCGACGTGGTGGCCTGCACCCCCTTTGTGGACCTGGCCTCTGCCCAGGAGGCCGCTGCCGGCACCAACATCCAGATTGGCGCGGAGAACTGCCACTGGGAGAAGAGCGGCGCCTACACCGGTGAGATCAGCGCGGAGATGCTGGCTTCCATGGGTGTGAATATCGTCATTATCGGCCACAGCGAGCGCCGCCAGTACTTTGGCGAGACCGACGTGACCGTGCAGAAGCGTGTTCGGGCTGCTCTGGACGCCGGCCTGACCGTGATCCTCTGCGTGGGCGAGACCCTGGAGCAGCGGGAGCAGGGCATCACCAGCGAGCTGGTGGCCATGCAGACCAAGATCGCCCTGGGCGGCGTCTCTGAGGAGGAGCTGAAGCGCGTTATTATCGCTTACGAGCCTGTGTGGGCCATCGGCACCGGCAAGACCGCCACGGCCCAGCAGGCCAACGAGGTGTGCCACACCATCCGTGAGGTCATCGGCGCTGTGTACAGCCAGGCCGCTGCCGACGGCATCACCATCCAGTACGGCGGCTCCATGAACGCCGGCAACGCTGCCGAGCTGCTGGCCCAGCCCGATGTGGACGGCGGCCTGATCGGCGGCGCCTCCCTGAAGCCCAACGACTTCGCCACCATCGTCAAGGCTGCCACGGAAGGCTGAGCCTTATGAACTGCCCCGTTTGCGGGAAGGAGATGGAGCCCGGCTTTGTGCAGACCAACCAGCGGGCCGCCTGGGTGAAAAAGCCCCATCCCCTGACCTTGATGCCCAAGGAGGGGGAAGTCCTGCTGGATAACAAGCTGTTCAGCTCCTGCTCCTTCCCCGGCTGGATCTGCAGGGACTGCAGAAAGATCGTCTTGGATTACGCAGACAAGCCCAGCCAGGAGGGGTGATTTTTCCTCTTTCAGGTCGTGGGCACGCATAAACGGCTGACCCCGCCGCCTAAGAAATCTCCCCATCTCCGAAAGCTGCCAACGCGGGCTGCAAGCTGGCGTTTTTCACCCCGTTTCGCCGCCCTAAAGCGGCGTGCGCGAAATAAAAGTTCTTTGCTTCTTTCTTTCAAGAAAGAAGGGAAATAGGCGCACCGCAAGGTGCGACCTTTATCAGGCTTCCCGCTTGGGAAGCCTGGGAAAGGATGTGTCTTTACTATGAAAAAACCTCTTGTTTTGATGATTCTCGATGGCTTTGGCATCGCCCCCACCGAGGGCAACGCCATTGCCGCGGCAAAGCATCCCAACATGGACAAAATCTTTGCTGAGAACCCCCACACCCAGATTGGCGCCTCCGGCATGGACGTGGGCCTGCCCGACGGCCAGATGGGCAACAGTGAAGTGGGCCACACCAACATCGGCGCGGGCCGCATTGTCTATCAGGAGCTGACCCGCATCACCAAGTCCGCCCAGGACGGCGACATGGATAAGAACGAGGCCCTGTTGAAGGCCATGAACAACGCCAAGGACAACGGCAAGGCTCTCCACTTGATGGGCCTGCTGTCCGACGGCGGCGTGCACAGCCACAACACCCACCTGTACGCTTTGCTGGAAATGGCCAAGCGCGTGGGCGTGGAGAAGGTGTTTGTCCACTGCTTTATGGACGGCCGCGACGTGCCCCCCTCCAGCGGCAAGGACTACGTCAAGGAATTGATGGACAAGCTGGAGGAGATCGGTGTGGGCAAGATTGCCACCGTCATGGGCCGCTACTACGCCATGGACCGGGACAACCGCTGGGAGCGTGTGGAGAAGGCCTATGCCGCCATGGTCTACGGCGAGGGCGAGCAGGCCGAGTGCCCCTTGTGCGCCATGCAGAACTCTTATGACAAGGAAGTCACCGACGAGTTTGTGGTGCCCACCGTTGTCAAGGGTGCCGAGCCCATTTCCGAGGGTGACAGTGTCATCTTCTACAACTTCCGTCCCGACCGGGCCCGGGAGATCACCCGCACCTTGGTGGACCCCGATTTCACCGGCTTTGAGCGGAAGAAGGGCTTCTTCCCCCTCTGCTATGTGTGCATGACCCAGTACGACGCCACCATGCCCAACGTGGAGGTGGCCTACAAGCCCGAGAGCTTGGTGAACACCTTTGGCGAGTACATCTCCAACAAGGGCCTGACCCAGCTGCGCATCGCCGAGACGGAGAAGTACGCCCATGTCACCTTCTTCTTCAACGGCGGCGTGGAGAAGCAGTACCCCGGCGAGGACCGCATTCTGGTCAAGTCCCCCGCTGTGGCCACCTACGATTTGCAGCCTGAAATGAGCGCCTATGAGGTCACCGACAAGATGGTGGAGGCCGTGAAATCCGGCAAGTACGACGCCCTCATCCTCAACTACGCCAACTGCGACATGGTGGGTCACACCGGCGTGTTCGAGGCCGCTGTGAAGGCCGTGGAGGCCGTGGACACCTGCGTGGGCCGCGTGGTGGAGGCTGTGAAGGAAATGGGCGGCTGCGTGCTGCTCACCGCCGACCACGGCAACGCCGACAAGATGGTGGACGAGGACGGCACCCCCTTTACCGCCCACACCACCAACCCCGTGCCCTTCTGCGTGATTAACCACCCCTGCCAGCTGCGGGAGGGCGGCCGCCTGGCGGACATCGCCCCCACCATGCTGAAGATTCTGGGCCTGGAGCAGCCCGCTGAGATGACCGGCGAAAGCATTATCCTGTGACCATCCAGAACTAGAAAGAGCCTCCCCATTGGGGAGGCTCTTTTGCGTGTTTATTCCCCGGCGGGGTGCTGCTCTGTCCACATCTTGCCCAGAATGTCCTTGAGCACCAAAAAGGCGTCCAAAGGCGTGTAGTGGTAGGTGGATTCCAAATCCTGAAGCAGCGCCGCCAGGGGTGCTGTGTAGCGGGGGATATCCACCTGCTGGGGGTAGGTGGTGAGGACAGGGTACATCTCGCCCCACAGCTTGGTCCAGTCCACCTTTTGCTGGGTCTCCTCGCTGGTGTGCCGGATGACACGCTGGATTTCCTCCACCTGGGCGTCGTATTGGATCAAATCATCCAAGGTGGTGTGGTAAAGCTGGGCCAGGCTTTTGGCTTGGCGGATGTCCGGCAAAGTTTCATCCAGCTCCCACTTGGAGATGGTCTGGCGGCTGACCCCCAGCTTCTCCGCCACCTCCTCCTGAGTGAGGCCCCTGCTTTTCCTGGCGCTGTATAAACTGTTTCCCAAACTGCTCATTGTGTTTCCTCCTTTGCTGCGCTGGAAACAGTATAGCCCATGCAAGGGGAAAAATCCAGTCCCAAGCCCTTCCCTTTCCGCCCGTTTTCCCGTCAAATGGCCGGAAGGAAAACTTTGGGCTGCAAAGTCTTTTTTCTCTCTAAGAACAATAGAGGCCTGTTTGCTGTGTATACTAAATTTTATCACGTCTGGAAATGGGGAATGGCCATGGGAAAACGAATTGTTTCCGCGCTGCTCTGCGTGTTTCTGCTGTGCCTGTGCGCGGGCTGCGGGGGGTATAAGGAGGGGCAGAGCTTCACTGCCCTTTTGCCGCAGAACATATTCTCTCTCGATCCACAGACCGCCACAGGCGAGGCTTCCGGCATGGTGCTGGACTCCCTCTTTGAGGGGTTGTGCCGCATTGACGAAAAGGGAGAAACTGTGCCGGGGGTGGCCCGCCGTTGGGAATTCAACGAGGACGCCACAGAGTTCACCTTTCACCTGCGGCCCCGGGCCCAGTGGAGCGACGGCACCCCCCTGACTGCCCAGGACTTCGTGTTCGGCATTACACGGGCTCTCTCCTCCTCCACAGGCGCAGTGGCCGAGGATATGTTGGCCATTGTCAACGCCAGGGCCTACGCCGCCGGAGAGGTGGACGCCTCTGCCTTAGGGGTGGTGGCCGAGGACGACCACACGCTGGTCATCCGCCTGGAAAAGGGCAACCCAGACTTCCCCTCCCTCACGGCAGGAGCCCATTACATGCCCTGCAACCAGGACTATTTCCAATCCTGCCAAGGGCATTACGGCCTCTCCTCAGAGTATCTCATCACCAATGGCCCCTTCACCTTTGCCAGTGCCTACGCCTGGCAGACGGACAGTGGAGAGCGTTCGATCACTGTGACCCGTTCTGAGACCTATCGGGGAGAGAGAAAGGCGGCCGCCGCCAGCGTCACCTACCTCATTGATTATGACGAAGCCTATGACACGGACCCCGTGGCAGCCCTCTCCAGCGGGGAAGTGGATATTGCCGCCTTAACTGCCGTGCAGGCCCAGGCAGCAGAGGAAGCAGGCTGCGGTGTTCTGGCCGTGGACGATGCCGTAACCGGCCTACTGCTGAACCCCCAGTCGGACAAGCTGGAAAACGCCCAGCTCCGTTCCCTGTTCTTCAAGACCCTGGACCGGGCGGACCTGCTCTCCCGCCGGGAAGGCGCAGTGGAGGCCCAGGGCATTATGGCGGACTGCGTGCTGTGGGACGGCGAGCCCTATTACAGCCAGGGCACCCAGGCCTACACCCCCCAGGATCTGAAGGCCACCCAAGAGCTTCCCTCTCTGCTGCGCAGCCTAGAGCTGGACGAGATGCCCAGCATCACCGTCATCTGCCTGAACGACGAGGAATCCATCAATGTGGTCAACGGGATGCTGGTGGCCTGGAACAGCGCTTTAGGCAACGCCTTTAACCTGGAACCCCTCTCTGCCAGCCAATTTCAGGCGCGCATTGCCTCAGGAAATTACGAAGCAGCGCTGTACACCCTGCGGGCTGGGGGCACCACCCCCTATGACGTGTTGAAGTCCTTTGAAAGCACTGCCTCCCCCACCCTGCTGCAAAACGAGGAGTATGACAGCGCCCTGCGCTCCCTGACCTTTGATCTGGCCTCCTACCAGGCGGCGGAACAGCTGCTTCAGGAGCAATATGTGTTCTACCCCCTTTTCCGGGACCAAACCCATTATGGCACCAGCCCCAACACCCGGGGCATCACGGTTTCCCCGGATTTGAGCGTCAGCTTCACCAACGCCCGGAAGCGGTAAAAAATCCCCGAGCCTCCGCTCGGGGATTTTCTCATTTTTCGCTTTCCCTGTTCAGCTGGTCCAGCACACAACACACAGCCTGGCAGCAGACCTCCGCGGCAGGGGAACAGTTTTCCTCAAAGTCCCCCGCGCCTTCCCCGTCCGCCCCGTCACTGATAGTGCGCACAGAGAGGAAAGGCACCTGGTTCACCAGGCACACATGGGCCACGGCAGCGGTCTCCATATCCACAATATCCGGATCAAAGTCCCGCTGCAGGGCCAGGCGCTCCGGCCCCGCAATAAAGGCCTCTCCTGTAATGCAGCGGCCAAACACCACCTTCCTCCCTGGAAACGGCTGTGAAGCCAAGCCCCTGCGGGCCGCCTCCAGCAGGCGGGGGTCCGTCCGCATCCAGATAGTGGGAAGATGAGGGTGGCTTCCCGTAAGGATCTCCTCTGCCACATCGTGATAGGCCACCTGTTCTGCCACCACCGTGTCAAATGGCGCCAGGGAATCCCGCAGCCCCCCTGCGGCTCCCGCATCAATGACAGCTTTGGCGCCGCACAGGGAAATAAGCTGCTGGGCGGCAATGGCCGCATTGACTTTTCCCACGCCGCCCGCTACCAGGGCCACTGGGCACCCCTCCAGCCGGCCCAGTGTGAAAGGCAGCATCACCGCCTGTCGGACCTCTTCCCTCTCTAGCCGGCGGAGAAAGGGCGCCAGCTCTGACTCATCCGCACAAAATATTCCAATCCGTTCCATAGCCCCTCCTACAAAAAAAGCGGCAGGAAAGCCCGCCGCCTTTCTTTCATGTTGCGCGATTACTGAATGGAGCAATCCAGATAGTGCTCCAACTCCTCGTCATCCTTTTTCTTGTCCAAATAGAGCAGCAGGGCCGATAGAGCCGCCACTACAGCAGCCACCGCAACCACAAAGCCAATGAACAAAGCCAGCTTGCTTCCTTTTTTCATATATGAGCACCTCCAACAGCATTTAGGATATCCTTCATACAGTTTATGATACCCAATTCCAAGGAAAATGTCAACTGAAAAAATGGGCAAAAAAACAGCGCAGAGGTGATTTCTCGGGAAACCTGCGTTTCCCGCTACCCTGCGCACTGTTTTTCCATTGTAGAGCCGCAAATGCCGAAGGTCCCTTAGGCGCCAGCGTTGAGCTTCTTGGCGAGGGCGGACTTTCTTCTGGCAGCGGTATTCTTGTGGAGGATCCCCTTGGAAGCGGCCTGGTCGATCTTCTTGATGGCCACGCGAACCACGGCCTCCTTGTCGGCGGCGCCAGCAGCAATTGCAGCGTTAGCCTTCTTGATCTCCGTCTTCAGCTGGGAGTTGATGGCCTTGTTCTGCATGGTCTTGGTGGCGATCACCTTTACACGCTTTTTAGCAGATTTGATATTCGGCATAAGTCACACCTCCTTCTCGAACGCAGAGATTATGATACCACGAGAACGGGAAAAAAGCAAGTTCTTTTTTCATTTTTTCGTGGATGGATTGACAATCTCCCCGGGGATGATGTAAAATAGGGAGACGGCAAAGGAAGCGGCGGCTTTCCCCTTTTGCCACAGCATCTGCCCCTATAGTTAAACGGATATAACAAACCCCTCCTAAGCGGCAGTTCGTTCGAATCCTGTGGAGCCTGAAAATTGAATATTTGTTGTATAAGCCCCCGTACCTCACCGGGATAGAGGGTCCGCCTCCTAAGCGGAATGTAGTGAGTTCGAGTCTCGCCGGGGGTGCCAAAACAACCGCTGTAAGCCATTTTTCGCTGGTTTACAGCGGTTTTTGTTTTAAGCAAAAAACATATAGCAAAGGGAGCGTTTCCATTCAATTTTGTTGTATGCTTGCTAATTGGATTTGAACGGTTTACAAACTCTTGCTAAGAAAAATCGCATCCCTGCTAATTCGATTTTTCGGACTCATTTGCCACCGGGTGTTGCCGAGAGCAGCGCCGCCAGAGTATTTGCCAGTTCCGGCGACTTGCGAAGCTGTTCCACCAGGACCTCCAAATCCAATGCGGCGGGTGCCAGTTCCTTTTCTTCCTCTGGGGGACGAACCGAACGCAAGTCGGGATTTGCGTAGAAGGCACTCTCAAACTTCTGGGCGTTGATCTTACGGTCCTCGTCCAGAATATGCGCATACACGCAGGTGATCATGTCGATCTCTGCGTGGCCCGTATCGCCCTGAGTGGCCTTCAAGTCACCGTGGTTGAGCTTCAGCTTGTAGGTGGTGCTGGAATGTCGGAGGGAATGAAAGACGACTCTGGGCAGACCAGCCTTCTCCCGCAGCTTTTCAAATTCCTTCAGGATGATACGATCCTCACAAGGCCGACCATTGGGCAACGCCACCACTAAATCATAATCCTGATATTCGTCACCGAGAAATCCCCGAAGTTCATCCTGAGAGTCTTTCCATTCCCGCAAAATGTAAGCCAGGGTCTTGGGCAGCCACACCTTGCGGATACTGGAATCGGTCTTTGGCTTTTTCAAGATGACTCTGGTGCTGGTGTTGGGAAATAAGGGCGTGAATACATGGTAGATGTCCTTTTGCCCCAACATCTCGATGGCCCGCTTAGAGGCCCGCGTCAGTTCTTTGTCGATGTAAACATAGGCGTTGTCAGCAGCAATTTCTTCATCAGAGATGTGGACGTTGCTCCAGGTCAGTCCCAGAATTTCGCCCATACGCAATGAGCAGGCAAAAGAGAGGTTCATAGCCACATAGAGTTTGCTGTCCGTACACTGATCCAAGGCGGTACGGATCATTCCCGCATCCCAAATGTCCCGCTTTTTATATTCGCTCTTCGGCAGGATAACATTGTCAAAAGGATTTTTGGCAATCAGTTCCCAACGGACAGCTTGCTTAAAAGCACAACGCAGAAGTTTGATGATTTTCTCAATCGTTTGGTTCGTTACATATTGCGTTTTTGCTTTATGCATCTTCGTGGAAACAGCGGGGGTTTTCTGCAAAGTCTGGATGTACTTGTCCACTACTCGCGGCGTGACCTCCTGGACCTTCAAATCTCCAATAATGGGGTTGATGTAGTTGGAAATCAGCGAGTTTTGGCTGTCGTACATGGATACGCCCCACCGCTTTTCACCATAGAGCGAAACAAAGTCTAAAAGGAACTCCGCAATGGTCTGATCGGTGGGCGGGAGAAAAGTTCTCGTGAACTGTTGATTCTCCACCTCAGCCTTACGCTTCAATGCGTCTTGGTAGGAAGTGCGGGTCTCCCATTTTTGCCGGGTCTCACCGTTCTCGTCCGTATAGTTGTAGACGATAGAATAGTTCTTTTTGCGTTTGATGATAGATGCCATAGCGATACTTCCTTTCTTCTGTCACATATCGAGTGACTCCAGCCACTCGTCAAATGACCGCTTGGAAATCCGTATGGCGTTACCAATTCGTACGATTTTAAAGTGTCCTTCCTTCACGAGAAGATAAGCGGAAGTCCGGCCAATGCCCAGGATATGAGCAATGTCCTCAACCGTGTAAGTTCTTCGTTCTGGAGGCTCCTTCTTCGTACCGTTCCATGTTTGCGACATGGTTGCCCCCTTTCTAATCGGAAACGGCACGCAAAAGGGTGTTCATTCATAACTTCCACCTTCATTGTACCGCGCCGTTTCGGGTTTGTCTGCTGCTAATGGAAAGTTTACGAACTATCCGTAAACAGAAAAGCAGAAGATTTATCTGAAAATAAAAGAGGCAAAAAACGGATGGCTGCTGGCAACCAGCTCCACGGGAATCTCACCCCGGCCCATGCTGATGGGTGCGCCGCGCAATGCTTTGAGGGCGTTCAACGCGGGAGTCTCATTATCCTGCCTGTGCATCCTCGCCCACAGGCTGCCACACCTGTTTTGCGGCCTGGTTTTGTCGCTCGCCTGTTTAGTAGGGGTCCCGTCCTGCGGACTTGCAACAGGGTCTTGGCGCACCGGCCGACCGGCTCCACACAGACAGATCGTATCCGTCTGCCTTATGCTGCCCGAAGGCTTTCTTTGTCAAGGTGGGGTCAGTCCCCGGTATCGGCAAAGGAGGAAAGGGTAAGCCGCTTGCCTTCTGCCAGGGCTGAAAGGATCAGGCGCGCATCACGGCCCGGATCAGTCGGATTTCCAGACAGCGTTTCATGTGGGTATCCACGCACACATGAGGGGTTCCGTCTTTGTCATAGAGGGTACGGGTACACAGGCGGCTCATATAGTCGTCGTAGTACCGCAGCACTTGCTCCATGGCCTCGCTGTCACCACCGGAGGCCGCGTGGATCACCCAAACGGGCGGCAGGTCCTTTCCCTTGTGGATGGGCTCTGTCATCTTCCTCAGCCTCCTTTCGGCATCAGCGCCGACAACGCTTCGCGCAGCTCCTGTAGCGCCCTCGTCCGGTGCCGCTGAACGGCGCTCCGGGACATCCCAACGAGATTGCCGATCTCACCGTCTGCCAGGTCCAGAGTGCAGTGCAAAATCAAAATGCTCTGCTCTGTCTGCGGCAATGCGGAGAAAGCCTCGGCCACAAGCTCGTTGTCGATATGTAGATCGTAGCCGTGCGACGAGAACACAATGCTGTCGCTGGGATAACGATCCACGACGCAGAGCTTGTCCAGCTCCGCCTGGGACAAGTCGCTAAAGAAGGCTTCACGCTCTCTTTGGCGTTTCATGTTCCGCAGGTAGGCTCTGGCCTCGTTTCGCAATACCTTCTTGCAAAAAGCATCGAACCGGCATTGCTCGCCATAGTCGCGGGGGTTAGATTCCATCAGTTTCACCCCCTTTCCATGGGGGGATCAGGTGGTTCTCTCCCTTTCCGCTACTACCAATCCTGCGAGAGCGTGTTCTGCCCGCTAAACGCCTCCTTTTTGAAGAAAATTTGAGAAAAGCAACGGCTAGCCATCCCGACCGCAGGAAACGACAAAAAGCGCCCGGCAGGTCACAGACCCACCGGGCGCAATGGCAAGCAATATGAAGTTTATTTACATGGTATAGTTCATACTCATAGCCGAACCTATCCGCCGAATGGAACGGGCTTTTTTTGAGCGACTAGCCCTTGTCAAATCAGGCGGGGACAGTATCCGGCGCAGCATGGCGGCATCCTCCTTCTATGCCGCCGTGGAAACTGTCATGGCAAAAGGAAACGGCGGCTCAAATCGAACCGCCGTGAAGAAAGTGCTTTTGCGCGCAGAAAGCCGTCTGCCCCGCGGCGGTTTTTTTCTTTTCCGCCGCAGGGCAGATCAGGTTTAAGTATTTTCGTATTACAGCAGGTGGTTACTTGCTATTTTCCAACCTGCCGAATATTTTCTTTGAATAAAGAGAAATCAAAAATGCAGCTATCGCAGCCCCAATTAAAACCACCCATGTATGCGCTGCAAAAATGTCAAACAGAACACCGTAAATCGCCTGTCCAATCGGTTGTCCACACATCGCAATAGAAATCAGTGCCGCCATGATCTTACCGACTAATTGAGGCGGGGTCTGCGTCTGTACCAGTGTGT
>UQRL01000003.1 GCA_900543555.1 uncultured Oscillospiraceae bacterium
GGCAACGGACTTTGACTCCGTCATCCCGTGGGTTCGAATCCCGCCAGCCCAGCCAGCGGCAGCCGCCGCTGCGGAAGCGCGCACCCCACGCATGGTGGGGTGCGTTTATTTTTATCTGTAAGTTCTTCGTCCAGGGAAATTTGGATGGGGGAAGGCCCTTCACTGCCCGATATAAAATGAAGAGGGCCGCAAAAAAGAATGCCTGAGAGCTGGAGACCTACGGCCTGAGGGCGCAGGGAGGAATATAAAAAGATGACAAAGATTTTATTTGTTTGCCACGGCAATATCTGCCGCAGCCCGATGGCGGAGTTTGTGATGAAAGACCTGGTGAGGCAGGCGGGGCTTGCAGGGCAGTTTCAGACTGCTTCCGCGGCCACGAGCACAGAAGAGCTGGGAAATCCCGTGTACCCGCCTGCCCGCCGGAAGCTGTGGGAGCACGGCATCCGCTGCGAGGGAAAGCGGGCCCGGCAGATGACAGCGGGGGATTACAAGGAGTACGATCTGTTGATCGGCATGGATGAGGCCAACCTCCGCAACATGCGCCGCATCTGCGGGGGAGACCCCCAAGGCAAGCTCCATCTGCTGCTGGACTACACCCATTGCCCGGGCCAGGTGGCAGACCCCTGGTACACCGGGGATTTTGAGGCCACTTGGAGAGATGTCCTGGCAGGCTGCCAAGGCCTGCTGGCGGCGGTGCGCGGCTGAAAAAGCTGCGCCGCCAGCCTATGCGCCGGTGTGGGCGGCACGAAAAACGCCCTGAGGGATTCCCTCGGGGCGTTTTTGATTACAGTTTTACCCGGAAGCGGATGCGGCCCCCTTCCAGCTTTGCGGCGGAGATGCTTCCGCCGTGCCGCTCTGCAATGCCTTTCGCAATGGAAAGCCCCACCCCAAAGCCGCTGCCGTAGGTTCGGGCAGAGTCAGCCCGGTAGAAGCGGTCAAACAGGCGGGAAAGGGGAAGGCTGTCCACTGCCTGGCAGCTGTTGTCCACCGTGAGGACAGGGTGCCTTTTCCCCGAGAGCCCCACCTGGATGGCCCCCTCCGGATCGCAGTACTTTACGGCGTTGTCCAGCAGGATGGAAGTAAGCTGCCGCAGGGCGCCCTCATCCCCTTTCCACAGCAGGGAAGGGGGGCCTTCCCAGGTAAGGCGCTTCCCACTTTGCTCTGCGGCGGGAAGAAAGGCGGCGGCAGTTTCCCACACCGCCTGGGCCAGGTCGAAGAAGCTGGACTGCAGGGGCGCCTCTTCGTCTAAGCGGGCTAAATCCACCAGGCGGCGCACCAGCTGGGTCATGGTGAAGGTCTCCTCTTTCATGTCAGAAAGCCAGGGGTTTTCTCCGGCTTCGCTTTCCAGAATGTCCAGGTTGGCCTGCAGCAGAGTCAATGGGGTTTTAAGCTCGTGGCTGGCGTCGGTGACGAACTGCCGCTGGCGCTGGTAGCTTTCCGCCACAGGCCCCACGGCCCGTTTGGAAAACAGCACCACCAGCAGCAGTACCGCAAGGCTGCCGCCCACAAAGACCAGGCAGGCCGCCGTGAGGAAAGCCCGGTTGGCGTCCAGCATCATGGCGCCGCTGATGCACACCACGGCGCTGCCCTCTTCCGTTTCCCAAATTTTGTACCGGTAGCCCTCTACCCAGCCCCGGGGGCTGCTTTTTTTCAAGGCTTCTTTTCCCAGCCCGGCCGCTTCCTCCTGTGTGGCGCTGGCAATGGAGCCCACGTCTGTAGAGAGCGTTTCCCCCTGTGCGTCGAAAAAGACCGTGAAAAACCGGGTGGTGAAAGGGGCTTCCGGGTCCTGCTCCGCGGGCCGGGAGCTTTTCTGGGGGCCTGGGGCTTGGAACGAGGGGAAATGCCCGCCGTTTTCCGAGACGATGTCTGCCAGCTGATCCAGGGAAGAAGTGGTTTGAAAATAGGTCACCAGATAGATGCCAAGAAATAGGGCGACGAATACCGCTAAAAACGACAGGGTGCAGATCCGGATGAATTTCCGGCGCAGCCGGTAGATCATGCCCCCACCTCCAGCACATAGCCCGCGCCCCGGAGGAAGCGGATGCTGGCAGAGGTTCCCAACTTTTCCATCTTTTTCCGCAGGTTAGAGATGTGTACCCATACAACGCTCACCTCGACAGGGCTGTCCCAGCCCCACACATGAAAGAGCAGGTCGTCGCAGGGCACCACGCAGCCGGGGCGCTCCATAAGCATCTCCATCACCTGGAATTCCCGCCCGCTGAGCGGCTGGGTTCTGCCGTTCCAGCACAGTTCATAGGTAGATCGGTTTAAGGTGAGGGGGCCGGCCTGGAGGAGGTCGGGGGAAAAGGTGTCCTTCCGGCGGAGCATGGCCCGCACCCGGGCCAGCAGCTCCGGCACGGCAAAGGGCTTTGCCAGGTAGTCGTCCGCCCCGGCGTCCAGCCCCTTCACGCGGTCTTCCACATCCGCTTTGGCCGTGAGAAACAGGGCCGGGGTGCCAATGCCCTCTTGCCGCAGGCGCTTGAGCACAGCCACCCCATCAAGCCCCGGCATCATATGCCCGCCCATCCAGGAGCGGCGGGCCAAAAAGAGAAGGCGCTTTGTTTCTGTGGGGGCGGCGCTGGCCATCCTGCTGTGCCTGGGCGCATGGGGCGCCGCCAGCCTGGCCTCCGGGGAGGACAGCCAGGAGGAGGTTTCCTCCTCTTCTGCCCTTTCCACTTCCGCGGAGGAGACGGCGTCGGAGGAGCCTGCTAGTGAAAGCGCGGTGGAGTAGGCCCCGAAGCCGGCTGGCAGCCGGGAAAATCAGACAACACGAAAAACCGCGAGAAACTTTTTGGGGAAAAATAGAGGGCTTCTGCCATTTTAAGGCAGGAGCCCTCTTTGCTTATGGGATTGACTTGGATGGTTGCGCAGAGAGAACAGCGCGGCTAAAGCTCCAGCCACACCGTCAGTCTGCCATTGTGAAGCTCCGCGCCCATTTCCCCGCCCATGCGCTGGGTCAGCTCCTTGGCGATGGAAAGCCCCAGCCCCGTGGAGTTCCGGGCCGCCTCCACAGTGTAGAACCGGTCGAACAGCCGCCCCGCCGCCACCGGGTCCAGCCCTGGCGCGGCGTTGGAAAAGGTCAGCCGCCCGCTTTCCTCCAGGGTGACTTCCAAATCTCCGGCGCTGTATTTCAGGGCGTTGGTGAGGATGTTCCCCAGCACCCGGTTCACAGCCGCCGGGTCCAGCAGGCGCTCCACTTTTTCCTCCGGCAAGCGCACCTGAGGTTCAATCCCCCGGCCCTCCAGCGCCCCGTAAAAGGAGAGCAGCGCCTCCTCCACCGCCCGGCGCAGGTCCACCGGCTCCCGGGCCAAATTCTCCTCCGACACCACCACGGAATACCGGAACAACTCCTCAGTCAGCCGCTTCATGGCCTGGGTCCTGCCGCCAATCTGCTCCAGATACCGCCGGGTGTCCGGGGGCAGGTCCTGGCCTTGCAGCAGCTGCAAGTACCCGGAGATGGCCGTGAGCGGCGTGCGCAGGTCGTGGGAGATGTTCACCACCGCCTCTTTCAGCTCCTTGTCCCCCTGCTGGTACCGCAGCCGCTCCTGCCGCAGGGCCCGCAGCTCCTGGTTCAAAGCGCTGGCCAGCCGCCGCAGCTCCCTGTCCCGGCAGGGCAGGGACAGCAGCGTGTTGGTTTCTTGCCCCCGGCGCTCCACCAGGTCCCGCCGCAGCCCTTTTATCCCGTGGCGCAGCAGGGCAACCTTCCAGCCCAGCCCCAGCGCCAACAGGGCCAAACCAGCCGCCAACACCCAAACCATAGCCATCCTCCTATCTGCGCCGGCGCCCCAGCAGCCGGACTCCCACAGCCAGCGCCAGCAGCAGCCCCATCACCGCCCCGCCGCAAAGCCATTCCATGGCCCTATTTTACATCCTTCCGCTGGAAGATGGCAAGACCGGCAGCGGTGGATATAAGGGTTAATACCGCGGCCCCGGCAAGCATATCATAGGGCTCGCTTTCTTCTTTGAATCCATTGCGGAACTCGTTTGTCAGGCGATAGCCTTGGCAGGCAGGAACACTATCCCACAAAAATTCATAGACGGCTTTGACGGCAGGGGAGGGATAGTCCGGGTTCGGGATTTCCGGCAGGCTTTCATCAATTTCCCCTCCATATATAGTCATTCCATTTATCACAGTTTCTGTTTCCTTGATTTGGGGAATTGTTTCCGGCTGTTCTAAGCAGGAGTTGACAAAGGGTGCAAAATAGAGAGTGCAAACGGCTGCAAGCAAGCTGATGACCACACCGATGGAGCGGCTGGAAATCAGCATGGCCAGTAACGTGCACAGGGAAGCGGAGGTGACCCCAACCCCCAGGGAACAGGCAAAGGCCTGTACCAGCTCAACTGTTTCCAAGTGGAATTCTTCTCCCGAAATTACCTGGAAGAGCAGGCCCCCCAGAGCGCCCGCCGCTATGAAGCACAGGGCCGCCAGCATGGAAAGCAGCGTGTTAGATAGGTATACCTTTATTTTACCATGCCCTGCGGTGAATTTGTTCCGAAGGGTACCGCTGCTGTATTCCGCCCCGAAAAACAATCCGCAAAATGCCGCGGCGGCAAGGGGAAGCAAGAGGGTATATAAAAAATAAGATGATTCCAGGCCTTCATTCCAATATATCCGGTGACCTATAGCGCCTTGCAGGAAAAATATCTCCAACAGGAACATGGCGGCGAGACATACATAAAACACTTTGCTCCGCAGCAGCCGGTACACCCCGGCGGAAAGCAGGTTACCCATGCCGCTCACCTCCCACCAGGTTGATGTAGTAGCTCTCCAGGCTCTCGTCCCGCTCCTTCACCGAGAGCAGGCTGCAGCCCTCTTGCCGCAGGGCGTCCACCAGGGCGGTGATGTTCAGCTCCCCGTAGATGTCCGCCCCGGTTTGGTTCAGCACCCGATACTCCAGGCCCATTTTGTCCAAAACCCGGGTCAGGGGCAAGGTGGAGGACACCTCCACCCGGGCGCACTTGCGGCAGGCGGCCTCCAGCTCCTGGGCGCTGACCTCCTTCACCATCCGCCCGCCGTCGATAAACCCGTAGTGGGTGGCCAGCTTGGAAAGCTCGTCCAGAATGTGGGAGGAGATCAGCACGGTGATTTGCCGCTCCCGGTTCAGCTTTAAAATCAGCTCCCGCATCTCCACAATGCCCTGGGGGTCCAGGCCGTTGATGGGCTCGTCCAGCACCAGAAAGTCCGGGTCCCCGCACAACGCGATGGCAATGCCAAGCCGCTGCTTCATCCCCAAAGAGAAGTGCCCGGCCTTTTTCCTGCCCGTGTCCCCCAGGCCCACCAGCTCCAAAAGCTCCGGGATGCCCTTGTCGTCCGGCAGCCCCAGCACCCGGTATTGCAGCTTGAGGTTTTGCCGGGCCGTCATGTCCGGGTACAGGGATGGTGTCTCCACCACCGCGCCCATGCGCCGCCGGGCGCGGTTCAGTTTGGCCTCGCCCAGTGTCGTCCCGTACAGGGAGTAACTCCCGGCGGAGGGAGCCTGTAAGCCGCACACCACTCGGATCAGGGTGGTCTTGCCCGCGCCGTTTTTCCCCACCAGGCCGTAGATGGCGCCCTTGGGAACCTCCATGTCCAGCCCGTCCAGAGCCTTAAAGCGCCGGTAGTGCTTGCACAGGCCCTGGGTTCGCAATACAGTTTCCATTTTCAGATACCTCCTTTTCGGTATGGGAGTATCCTACCGGAGAAACGTCAAGAAAGCGGTCAAGAAAAGGGTAAAGATTCCGTCAAGATTTTTCTACTCCCTTTCCGTCCAGCCGGAACCCAATGCCCCACACCGCCTGGATGTATTCCTTGCCCCCGGCCTCCCGCAGCTTTTTCCGCAGGTTGCTCACGTGCTGCTTCAGGGAGTATTCCGTGCAGTCCGGCGTGTCCAGGCTGATGCGCTCCAAAATCACGGACTTTGCCACCGCCTGCCCTGGGTTTTGGAGAAGTAACTTCAAAATGGCGTACTCCGTCTTGGTCAGGTGGACGGGTGTGCCTCTCACGGTGACTTGGCGGCTGGCGGTGTCCAGCTCCACGTCCCCGGCCCGCAGCACAGGGGAGAGGGGAGACGCCTCCTTCCGCAGCTGCACCTGGATGCGGGCCAGCAGCTCGGGAATCTCAAAGGGCTTGGTCAGGTAGTCCGCCGCCCCGCCCAGCAGCAGCTTTACCTTGTCATCCACGCCCACCTTGGCGCTGACCACAATCACCGGGATTCCTTCCAGGTGGGGCAGAACCTCCTCCCCGGAGAGGCCGGGCAGCATCAGATCCAACAGGGCCAGATCAGGCCGCTGCTGAGACAGCAGGTATACCGCCTCTGTCCCGGAGTAGGCCCGCCGCACGGCATAGCCCTCCTTTTGCAGCACCTCCTCCAGCAAATCCCCAATGGTCTGGTCGTCCTCAATGATGGCGATGGTTTTCACAGCAACTCCTCCTTTGCGCGGCTTGCCTGTATACAGCCTAGCGGAGTTTGCGGAGGTTGTCAAGGGTGAGGGACAGGGGCTACTCCCCCGCAAAGGAGATCTCTACATTGCCGTTGTTGCAGGCGGCGTCCAGCGTCTTTTCCCCACCGGCTTTGGAATCCGGCAGGGTGCTCTCCCCTTTTTTGACGGAGCACTGTATGGAATAATCGTCATAGCTCCCCGCTACTGTGCCGGAGATATCCCTGTTTTTGGCGTGCAGGCGCAGGCTGCTGCCCACGGACAGAGTGCCAAAGCGCACGCTGCCGCCGTTGGAGGAGAGGGAAACGCTGCCCGTCACCGCCAGCTCTGGGAGGGTGATATCCTCGTTGGTGGTGGAAATCTCCAGGCTGTCCAAAAGGCCGTCGGGCACCTGCACCGTGATTTTCCTGTCCTCCCCGCCGGCACTGACCCCGATGTAATCGGTCCACTCTTTATTGGCGGCGCTGGTCATGGTCACCACCTTTTCGTCCGAGAGGGCAATCTCGTAAAACTCCTTGCTGTTTTCCCTGTACTGAATGTGCACCTGCCCATCGGGGGAGAGGGCCACCTCAACCTCTCGGTCCTTCACGTCCAGCCGCACGCCCTGGACCTGCCCCTCCGGCGTGTAGGTTTTGGCCTCAAAGGGCTCGCTGCTGCCCGAGCAGCCCGTCAGAACGAGACATCCCAGCCCCAGGCACAGGGTAAATGCAATTTTCTTTATCATACTATTCCCTCCAATTCTGTGTTTCAAAGCGACATACATAGCGCGTGGTGTGTGCGGTTTCTTCCATCAGGCGGAACCCGCAGGCCAGGAGCAGCGCCCGGGAGCGCCCGCCCTCCTGCTCCAAAAGGGCCTCCACCTGCTTTACCCCTTGGATTTTCAGCCCCCGCAGGATGTGCTCCAAAGCTTTTTCCTCCAGCCCCTCCCGCCGGAACCGGTCGTCCACCATAAAGCGGCAGAGGGTGGAGGTTTCGGCGTGGCTTTCCGGCCGCTGGTACAGGAAAACCCAAGCGTGTCCTCCTGTGCGGCGTACAATTTACCGTTGCGTTTTGCGGGCCCTGATGCTAGAATGGAGTATAAACCTTTGTGCTGCACAAAGGTCAAGGGGTGATTTTTGCAACCGTGAAAAAATATTTTTCCGTGGGAGAGGCCGCCAAGGCTGCCAACACCACTGCCGAAACCCTGCGCCACTACGACCGCATCGGCCTGGTAAAGCCCAGCAAAAAGGACGAATGGACCCACTACCGGTATTATACCGAGCAGGATATCGTCCGCCTGAACACCGTGCGGGCCCTGCAGCTGATGGACCTGCCCCTGCAGGAGATCAAGCGGGTGCTGGAGTACGACGACCTGGAGAAAATCATCGCCTTTTTCCAGCAGGCGGAGAAGAGGGCCGATGAGAAAATTGCCGCGCTGCAGTTCAGCAAGGCGAAAATCCAGCTGGCCAAGGCGGACTATGCGCGGAATTTGGAGCAGCAGCGCCAGTCCCGCAGCGCCTTCCTTAAGGAGTACCCCCAGCGGGTGATTCTGCTTTCGGACACCCTGGAGATGCCCACTCTGGAAAATCTTTGGAATTATCTGAACCATTTCTACGAGAAACTTCCCACTGGATTAAAGGAGCAGTTTGCCTTTGAGGATTTGGCCGGCATTTACACCGAGGGGGAAAGGACCAGGCTGTTTGCGGTCTGTACCCGCTACGCGGAGCTGGAGGGACTCAAGACGCTGCCGGAGGGGCGCTACCTGTGCGCCCACTGCACCGAGGAGACCAGAACAAAAGCCTTGGAAGAGCTGCTGCGCCTAGCCCGGGAGGAGTATGGGGAAGAGCCATCCTTTACCGTGCAGCTCATTGTCGTGTCGGGAATTTTACAGTGGAATTATGAGGTGCAGGTGTATGTTGGGGGATAGGATGGGTCAACGCGGTAGGGCAGGCTTCCGTGTGGAGGGGTCTTTGTCCCCCAAAGCGGACGGTGTAAAGCTGTTTTGGCCAAACGGAAAAGATTTGTGAAAATCTTCCCTTGCGGCAATGGGCCAGAATCCATATAATAATAATTTAGAAAAAAGAGGGAGGAATGAGGGTATGGAATACCTCACCGTGAAGGAAACCGCCGAAAAGTGGAACCTCTCGGACCGTATGGTGCAGCAGTTCTGTGTGCAGGGGCGCATTCCGGGCGCGCAGAAATTTGGAAAGTCCTGGGCTGTTCCTGCCAATGCGGAGAAGCCCAAGGACCCCCGCAAGCTCCAGGGCCAGGCTGCGGAGGGCGCAGCAAGCCTTGTAAGCGGCCTTCTGGATCACACGAGTTTGATGCCTTTGATGAACACCTCCTTCCAGCCGGGACACTGCCTGGAAGCGGTGGAGGCCATGCCTGCCGGCCCACAAAGAGACATTGCGTTGGCGGAGTACCACTATTTCAGCGGACAGGCTGGGGCAGCGGCACAGGAGGCGGAGGCCTATTTGACGCACTCCGATATGGGGGCGCGCCTCTCCGCCTGTTTGATCTATGCCTATGCCAGCTTGTCCCTTGGGGAGATTTCGCGGGCCCGGTTTGCCCTGGGGGAGTTGAGGGCCTCCCTGTCTGCCGCGGGGGAACAGCTGTCCCAGTTCCGGGCAGCCTCGGCCTTTGTGGCGTCCGCCGCTGCGGTGCTGCTCCATCTGCCGCTGCCGGAACAAATGCCGGACGTGGAGAGCTTTCTTCCCCTGCTGCCCCCCGGGCTGCGGGCCTTTGCCCTATATGTGCAGGCTCATTACCTCTACCTAAAGGAGGAGTACGGCCCCAGCGCCGGCATGGTGGAGGCCACCCTTGCCATGGGGGCGGCCAGCTACCCCATTCCTGCAATCTACCTGCATTTGGTTGCGGTGATGGACTACATGAGCCTGAAAAAGCCGGACCAGGCACAGGCCCATCTGCTGGCGGCGTGGAAGATTGCCCAGCCGGATGACTTGATTGAGGGCTTTGGGGAGCACCATGGGCTTTTGGGCGCCATGCTGGAGGCGGTGATCAAGCCGAAATGGCCGGAGGATTTTAAGCGGATTATCGCGATTACCTACCGCTTTTCCGCGGGCTGGCGCAAAGTGCACAACCCAGAGACAGGCCATGATGTAGCGGATGACCTGACCACCACCGAGTTCGCAATCGCCATGTTGGCGGCACGGGGCTGGACAAACCAGGAGATTGCGGAGCACCTGCATATTTCAGTCAACACGGTGAAAAACCATATCTCCGAGGCAATGCGGAAGCTGGATGTGGAGAATCGGAAGGATTTGAAAAAGTACATGCTGCGATAGGGGATGCCCGCGGGAAAGGCCGTGGGCATTCTCTGTTTTATTTCCTATTTTCAAGCTGCCAAGCGCCCCCAGCTTTTGGAAAGCCTCCCCATCCCACAGCGCGATTTTTACAAAAATTTCTTGTGTTTTTTACGGAGCTATGGCATGATATGTATAAACCATCTTGTTTGGAAGGATGAAGTCTCATGGCAACAGGCTCTTCAGAAAACGCGAAAAAATTTACAAAAACAGAAAAGAGCTGGATTCTCTACGACTGGGCCAACTCGGTGTACGCCACCAACATTATGGCGGTGCTGTTCCCCATCTACTTTGGCAATGTGTGCGCCGCCGCTGGGGCGGACAACCTGGTGCTGTGGTCCTACGGCACCTCGGCGGCCACCTTCCTCTGCGCGGTGCTGGCCCCGGTGCTGGGCTCTCTGGCCGACCACAAGGGCCATAAGAAGCGGCTGTTCGTGGCCTGCCTGGTGTTGGGCGTGGCCTTTACCCTGTTCTCCGCCCTGACAGATGATTACCGGGGCCTGCTGGTGGGGTATGTCATCAGCCACATTGGGTTTTCCGGCTCCTGCCTGTTTTACGACGCCTTTTTAACCGACGTGACCACCCGGGAGCGCATGGACCGGGTCTCTGCCTGGGGCTACGCCATGGGCTATATCGGCGGCAGCACCATCCCCTTTATCTTGGCCATTGTCATCCTGTTTGTCATGGGCATGGAGAATCCGGTGGCCTTTAAGCTGGTCATCCTGCTCACCAGCGTGTGGTGGCTGGTGTTCTCCATACCCTTTTTAAAGAACGTGCATCAGGTCCATTATGTGGAGGCGAAAAAGGGCCTGGTGCAATCTACCTTCCGAAACCTGTGGGCCACCGCCAAGGACATTTTTACCCATAAAGGGGTGTTCTTGTTCATGTTGGCCTACTTCTTCTACATCGACGGGGTGAACACCATCATCTCCGTATCCACCTCGTATGGCACGAAACTGGGCCTGGACACAGTGAGCATGATCCTGGCCCTGCTGGTCACCCAGATTGTGGCCATGCCCTTCTCCATCCTTTTCGGCAGGCTGGCAGGGAAGGTGGGCGCCATTCAGCTGCTGCGGGGGGCTGTGGGCGTGTACTTTGTCATCACGGTGGTGGGCTTCTTCATGGGATTTAACATCGAGCAGAACCCCGACAGTGAAAGCGCCCTGGCTCTGTCTCAGGTCCTGTTCTGGTGCATGGCCTTTTTGGTGGGCACAGTGCAGGGGGGCATCCAGGCCCTGTCCCGCAGCTATTTCGGCAAGCTCATCCCCGCGGAGCGCTCCAACGAGTACTTCGGCTTTTTCGACATCTTCGGCAAGTTCGCCGCGGTGCTGGGGCCCCTGCTGGTGGGGCTGTTCACCCAGTTCACCGGGCGGGACTCCATCGGCGTCATCAGCTTGGCCATCCTGTTCCTGGTGGGAGAGGCGATCCTGCTGGCGGGAAGGAAAACGCTGGTTTCTACGAAAGAGTAAACAGCTGCAGAAAACCTTGTCTAAAGGGGCCGCTTTTCAGGGCGGCCCTCTTTTTTGCGCTGGTGCGCCCCGGGCAGGGGGGAGGGGGACCCAATCCAAAGCGGTTGACAACCCTGAAAAAACTGGGTACACTTTCCTAAGAAAGCGTCCCGAGAAAAGGACAGAATCCTGTCGGGGTTCCAGGGAACGCTGGAACCCCGGCATGGCAATACAGGAGGCAGAAAGAATGTCGGTACAGGCAAAACGGCTGGATCATTTTGAGGAGGGGATCTTCTCCTCCATTGAACGCAAGGTGGTGGTATATCAGCAGCAGGGGCGGGAGGTGTTCAACCTTTCCGTGGGCACGCCGGACTTCCATCCGCCGGAGCAGGTGATGCAGGTGCTCTCTCAGGCGGCGCTGAAGCCGGAGAACTACCGCTATACCCTGCGTGATTACCCGGAACTGCGGCAGGCTGTGGCAGAGTACTACCTCCGCCGCTATGGCACCGCCATCGACGGCAGCACAGAGGTGGTGGCCGTTCACGGCACCCAAGAGGGGATGGGGCATTTGGGCATGGCCCTGTGCAACCCCGGCGACGTGGTGCTGCTGCCCAACCCTGGTTATCCTGTTTTTGAGGCGGGGGCCTGGCTTGGGGAGGCGGACCTGCAATTCTACCCCATGACCCGGGAGAACCATTTCCTTCCCCGGCTGGAGGCCATCCCTCCGGAGACTTGGAGGCGGACAAAGTACATCGTCACCTCCTATCCCTCCAACCCTACCGGCGCCATCGCCCCCCGTTCCTTCTATGAGGAACTGATTGCGTACGCCAAACGCTATCATTTCTACATTATCAACGACAACGCCTATTCCGATATTGTGTTCACAGAGGGCAGTGGCTTTTCTTTCCTGTCCATTCCCGGGGCAAAAGAGGTGGGCGCGGAGTTCTTCTCTTTGAGTAAGTCCTTTAACTTGACGGGCGCCCGGCTTTCCTTTTTTGTGGGAAACCGGGAGCTGGTGTCCGCTCTGAGCCTGCTGCGCTCTCAGCTGGATTTCGGCATTTTTCTGCCCCTGCAGCTGGCGGCAGTGGAAGCCCTCCGCGTTCCGCGGCAATACGTGCTGGACCAGTGCCAGGAGTACCGCAAGCGCCGGGACGCCCTGTGCAATGGCCTGCGAGAGGCGGGGTGGCCGGTGGAGGACAGCCAGGGCACCATGTTTGTCTTTGCCAAGCTGCCAAAGCGCTGGGAAGGCCGTTCTGCGGCCTTCTGCGAGGCTTTGGTGGACGCCTGCGGCGTGGTGTGTACCCCGGGCGCCGCCTTTGGCTCTTTGGGAGAGGGGTATGTGCGCTTTGCCCTGGTGCGCCCGCCCCAGGAGCTGGCCCGGATTGCCCAATACATAGGGGACAGCGGGCTGCTGGCTTAAAGGCTGTTCCCTGCAGCGGGCTTTCCCTGGTGAGGAACCCATCCAATCAAACCGCATGGCTCTGGCCCAAATGGACCAGAGCTTTTTTGATGGGAAAAACAGCCTTCTGGGGGAATAATTCAGGTTGGTGCGGCGCGGCGGCAGCAACGAGTTTTTAGACCAAAAATATCCTTTTTTGCTATAAAGTCGATTTTTTTTACAAAAAGATTGTCTATGCTTATCTTTTGTTAATGAATTTTCCGTGGAGTGGATGTATAATTTTTGGGTATAGTAGCGGCGTAATATGAGACGGAATTTGACCATATTATCCAATTTTGGGGGAATTGTATCTGGCTAGGGGGAACAGCCTTATGGAGATGGATTTATTTGGGTTTTATCAAGAACACTTTTATGTAAGAGATGAAAGGCTGTTGTCCTGCCTGGTGGAAAACAGTAAAGTGCGGTTGGTTCCTAAAAACGAGGTGTTCCAGCGCATGGGGCAGGTAAACCCCAATTTGGACATTATGGTCCATGGGCTGGTTCGCGGTTTTTTTCCTGATTGCACTGGAAAAGACATCACAGACTGCTTTGAGTTTTCCCCGGGGATCCCTCTGATGACCAGCTTTGAGCTCAATGAGGTTTCTGTCATCAGCATGGAAGCCCTTCGGGAGACGGTCATGGTCTCCATGCCGTTGGCGCGCTTGATGCCTTTTTTGGACCACCCCGCTGTGATGCGGTTCTACGTCCAGTTTTTAAGCAGGGCCCTGCGCCGCCACTGGGAGAGCAAGATGATCCTTTCCCAATATTCTGCAAAGGACCGGTACCGGTGGTTTCTGGGGAAGTATCCCGGGGTGATAGACATGGTGAACCATCACTATGTGGCGTCCTTTTTGGGGATGACCCCGGTCACCCTTTCGCGGATTCGCAGCGCAGAGCGCCAGATGGATGGGGTGGCTCCAGAGGAGCGCGCGCCCGGCATGCAGCTGTCTTGCAGATGTCCTTGACCGAAAGATTGAATGGGAAGTGAACTGGGCCCGCCGCGCTTTTCTGCGGCGGATGAAGGGAGGAGAGCGCTATGGATGATTGGGGCGGTATCATCGCTGTGATTTTTGTGATCGTTTTGATTGTGGTTGTGGTTTACTGCATTGTGATGATTGCCTCCCTTCTGGCCATGGTGGCTGGCGGGGCGGGAATCCTGTGGGGCGGTGGCACAGCGGTGCTCAACTACGGCAGGTCCTTTAAAGAAAATATGATCGACAGCAACACCAAGAAGCTGTAATATCCAGCTGACGGAATATCAGCCGTAGCCCTTTGGGATACGGCGATATTCTTTATTGCCTGCAAAAAAGGGGGAAAAACCATGGCGGCAGCGGCGCAGCCAGCGCGAAAAAGTTATTTTTTTGAAAAAGGATATCAGGATATAGCAGCTACCATCAAAGGCGCCTGGACCCGAAACGGCGCTTCGATCCAGCGGTATCGGGATCATCTGAATGGCTTAGGGGATAAGGGCGTAACGGCTCGGGTCTTTTTAGCCATTGCCAACATTCTGGCTATGGCGGCTGTGGTGGTGTGCGGCTCTTTGATTACGGCGGCCATCACCCTGGTAAATGTGCTGGTGCTGGTGGTCTTTATGGCCGTTCTCTACCTGGGCTTTACCGCAATTTGGGCGGTGGACCGCCTCTATCTGGTACATAAACGGATTTTTACCGCCTGCCATGAGTGTAAGAAGAAAAGTCTGATCCCCACCTACCTGTGCCCCAGGTGCGGCGCAAAGCACACCAATTTGACCCCTGGCGTATATGGGATTCTGCGGCGCACATGCAGCTGCGGGGAAAAGCTCCCCACCACCTTTTTTAACGGGAGAAAAAATCTGGAGGCCGAGTGTCCTCGATGTGGGCACCGCCTTGCCGACCGGGAAAGCCGTCCACTCTGCATCCCTGTGGTGGGAGGACGTTCGGTGGGAAAGACGGCCTTCATCACCGCATTCTCCAAAGAGTTCCTTGAAACCGTGGCCCCGCAGAAGGGGCTGGAGACGGAGTTTTATAACGGCAGGAAAGAAAGAATCTACCAGGAGATTGTGCAGGATTTTCAAACGGGGAACACCCGCATAACAGACCGCCCCCAAGATGTGAAGCTGGCCAGCGCCGTGTCCTTCAGCTTTTTCGTAAAGCACGCCAGCCTCTCTCCCGAGCGGCTGGTGCACATCTATGATATCGCCGGAGAGGTGTTCACGAACAACGATGAAAATGAGGTGCAGCAGCAGTACGAATACTGCCAGGGCATTGTCTTTATCCTGGACCCCTTTGCCATCCCGGAGGTCCGTTTCCAGTATGAGGAGCTCCTTTCCCCAGAGGATCTGGCAGGTATTGGCAGGGCTGATTTAAACGACGTCATTGATTCATTCCTCAATAAGCTGCGAGAGGTCACAGGGCTTTCTGACAGCAGCATGTCCACAGTGCCTCTTGCGGTGGTTATCAGCAAAATTGATTCCGCCGGGCTAGACCAGGACGTGGGCCGGCGGGCGGTGGAAAAACTGATGAAAGCCCAGCCCCAGGTGTTTACCGATTTCTTTAACACACAGGACTATCTCTGCCGCAAATTCCTGCGGGAAAATGGCATGGAGAGCTTTTTGAACAATATTTCCCTGCAGTTCAAAAACAACCGCTTTTTTGCCTGCAGCGCCATTGGTCATAGCCGGGGAAAAGGCCCCTATCGGCCGGAGGGCGTGCTCCCGCCCATGGAGTGGCTGATTCAAAACGCGGACCCCAAGCTGGGCCAGTTGTGGGGCGAGCATGTGTTTCCCAAAAAGCCCATAAGCGCCGGCCCCGCCCAATATTGAAAGGATAAGGAGGTCGTAAGAGAGATGAAAGAGTTTGACCTGTTCCAGGAACAACCCTCCCTGCCCCTGGAGGAGGCCGCGAAAAACGAAGTGCCCGATGGGGAGCCCCCTCTCCTGGCGCAGGAAGACGCACCGGAAGAGGAGGCAGCTTCCCCAGAGGAAGAGTCCTGCCCAGAAGAAGCTGCCTTTGACCAAGGGCAGGGCGCGGAAGAGCCTCTCTGCCCGCCGGAATGCCCAGCCGGCCCTTCCCTGCAGGAGGTGTTGGAACCGCAGAAGCAACTCCTTCAAAAGGTGGAGGAGCTGCAGGCTCTCTTCCAGTCCCGGATCCTTCACACGGATCACGAGGAGAAGATTGTGGACCAAATGCACCACGAGTTGCAAAAGCACCGGGAAGGGCTCTATGCCCAGCTGGTGCGCCCCATCCTGCTGGATGTCATCCAGGTGCGGGACAGCATCCGGCGCATGGCCGCTGTCTATTTGGAAAGGCCCGCGGGCCAGCAGGATATCCCCAACAAGATTTTTGCCGGGTATGCCCTGGATTTGCAGGATATTTTGGAGCGCAACGAAGTGGAGGTTTATGACACCGCCCCTGGGGAGCCCTTTGCCCCCCTGCGGCAGCGGGTGGTAAAGAAGGTTCCTACCGGAGAGGAGGAGCTCCATGGCAAAGTGGCGGCCTCCCTTTCTGATGGGTACAGTTACAACGGCCGAACCCTTTCCCCTGAGAAAGTGGCGGTTTACACCTATGAGAAACCTGTTCAGGAGACTGAGAAAAGCGAGAAAAGTGAGGGAATGAACAATGGCTAAATATGTTTTTGGAATTGATTTGGGAACCACCTATTCCTGCATTGCCTATGTGGATGAAACCGGCCGGGCCACGGTTATCAACAACCAAGAGGGCACCAACACTACCCCCTCGGTGGTGAATTTTGCAAGCCCTACCCAGGTGGTGGTGGGCCAAGTTGCCAAGGAGAACGCTGTCATCGACCCCCAGAACACGGTCTCTCTGGTCAAAACCCTGATGGGAAAAAGCAATTTTGCCATCAGCTACAATGGGGAGGACGTCAGTCCTGAGGAGGCCTCCTCTTATATTCTCCGCAAGCTTGCGGAGGATGCCTCTAAGCTGATTGACGCCGAGGTGAAGGACGTGGTCATCACCTGCCCGGCCTACTTCGGCACGGCTGAACGAACCGCCACCAAAAACGCTGGCGAGATTGCCGGCTTGAATGTTATCGAGATCATCAGCGAGCCCACCGCCGCGGCCCTCTATTACGGCTGTGCCAAGGAGCAGGGCGAGAAGACCGTGCTGGTGTATGACCTGGGCGGCGGCACCTTCGATGTGACGGTTATGCACGTCAGTCCCGGCAAGATCGAAATGGTTTGCTCCGACGGCAACCACGAGCTGGGCGGCAAAAACTGGGATGACGCCGTGATGCAGTACCTTGCCTCTGAGTTCTGCTCGGAAACAGGTTTTGACGGGGACTTTGACGAGTACGCCCAGCAGGACCTGCGGCTGAAGGCTGAAAAGGCCAAGCAGCAACTGAGCACCCGGGAGAAGGTGCCGGTGATGATGGACGCCGCCGGCCTGCGGGCCCGTGTGGAGATCACCCGGCAGACTTTTGATGAAATTACGGAGGCCCTTCTCAATGAGTCCATTGAGAAAACCGATGCGGCCATTGCTTTGGCAGCCGAGAGGGGCTACACCATTGACGAGATTCTGCTGGTGGGAGGCTCTACCCGCATGCCCCAGGTGACCAAGATTTTGACGGAGAAATACGGCATGGAGCCCAAAATTTTGGAACCGGATGAGGCTGTGGCCAAGGGCGCCGCCATCTACGCTCTGGGAGCCTACGAGGTGAAGGTGGAGCAGTGGAAAGAGATGATTGAGTCCGGGCAAGCGGACATGACTGACACGAAAACCCGGGAGGAGGCCGAGAAATACAGTGAGCCTGCCGCTGTCACTACCAACGAAATTCCCGGCCTTCGGGGCCATCGGATGGACGAGGTGGTCACTGTGGTCACTTCCAAGAGCTACGCCCTCCAGGTGGTTCGCAATGGCGAGGACAAGTGCTGTAACATGATTATCAAGGATGTACTGATGCCCGGCGGCGCTCTCAGCGTAACCCGGCAGTTCGGCACGGTGGATGCCAACCAGGAGACTGCGGAACTGGTGGTGTTTGAGAACGATTTCCACGACGAGTATTTCGATGTGGACACCGATTTCATTTTGGGCAACGCCACCCTGGATCTGCCCGGCAACCTGCCTGCAGGCGCGCCAATTGAAGTGACCTTTACCTTGAATAAAGAGGGAATTTTGGAGGTGACGGGAAGGGATTTGACCACAAACCGTGAGATCCACGCCACCATGCAGGCAACCGCCGGCACCATTATGTCCTCGGAGGAGGTTGCCGCGGCTAAGGCCAAGTCAAAGGGCATTGCTGTGGAATAAGCTTTCGGAAAGGACCGTTTGCCTGTCATAAGCGGAGAGCTTTTATGGCAGGCAAACTTACTATGTATCGTAGGAGTGGCTGCTATGGGGATTCGAGTGGGGATTGACTTAGGGACAACTTTCAGCGCGGTGGCCCGCATAGACCCGGGCACGGGGAAGCCGGTGGTCATTAAAAACAGCTTTGGCGCGGCGATCACCCCCTCTGTGCTGTGCTTCCGGCAAGATGGGAGCGTCCTGTTTGGCGAAGACGCAAAGAACATGCAGGCGGTGGGGGACCCCAACGCCGTGGCTTTCTTTAAGCGCAGCATGGGAAAGGACATGTTCTCGGTGGATATTCTGGGAAAGAGCTATGATGCCACGGATTTGTCCGCCATCCTGCTGCGGGAGCTGAAGGAGGAGGCGCAGCGCCAGACGGGAGAGACGATCGAAGGGGCGGTCATCACCGTGCCCGCCTATTTCACCCACAAGGAGCGCTCCGCCACCATCGAGGCGGGAAGGCGGGCCGGCCTGGAGGTAATTGCCATTATTAACGAGCCAACGGCAGCTGCCTTTGCCTATGGGCTGACAGAGCGGGCGGAAGAGCAGACTGTGCTGATCTACGATCTGGGCGGCGGTACGTTTGATGTGACTTTGGCGCGCATCAACCGGAAGGAGATCCGCATTCTGGGCAGCGACGGCAACCATGAACTGGGGGGCAAGGACTGGGATGACTGCATTGCCCGCTATCTGGCCGGCGAATTTTTAGAGAGCTATGGTGTGGATCTGACAGAGGATCCGGAGATGGTGGCTTCGCTGCTGGTGACGGCGGAGAGCGTGAAAAAGCAGCTTACCTCCCGGGATCAGGTCAACGTCCCCATTGCGTACCAGGGAATCAGGGGAACTGTGGAGATCACCGAGGAGATTTTTGAATCTATCTCCCAATTCCTGTTGGGCACCACCAAGGACGTGACCCAGCGGTTGCTGGAGTCGGTGGAGATGACTTGGGCCCAGGTGGATGGTGTCATCCTGGTAGGCGGCTCCACCCGCATGCGCATGATCCGGGATTACGTCACCGAAATGTGCGGGAAACCCCCGCTTGGCGGCGTCAATGTGGACGAGGCTGTGGCATTGGGCGCGGCGATCCGGGCGAACATCACGGAAAAAGGCGAGGCAGTGCCTGCCCTGGGCGGGCTGTTTGGCCGGAGAAAGGGCGGCGGCCTGCTGGTCCAGGGCGCCAAGGCCGTGTTGGATGTGACAGCCCATTCCTTGGGCATGATCTCCATTAGCCCCGACGGGGAGGAGTATATCAACAGCGTCATCATTCGCAAAAACACCCAAATCCCCGCTGCCAACACCAAGCCCTTCTACCTGCGCACACGATCCAAAGGAAATGAGCTGGAGGTCTATGTGCTCCAGGGAGAGTTCCGCCGCCCCCTGGACAACACCATTCTCCACAAGTATGTCATCTCTAAAATCCAGCGCACAGACCCGCCCAACTCTGTCATCGAGGTGACCTACCAGTACACGGCGGACGGAGTGGTGCAGGTTTCTGCGCGGCAGAAGGAAACGGGAAAAACGCTTCCCGTCAAGGTGGAGCCCGTCCCGGAGGATATGAGCTGGACCGACCTCTCCCCCCGGGAGCACCAAGGCGGGGGAAAGGCGCCGGCGGTGGATGTGGTGTTGGCGATTGACCTCTCTGGCAGCATGTGCGGCGACCCCACCCGCAAGGCCATTGCGGCCATGCAGGATTTTGTGGATCAGATGGATGAGGACACCGCACGCATTGGGATTGTCGCCTTTGCCGACCAAGTGCGGGAGGTGCTTCCCCTGACCGGGGATTTCGGCAGGGTGAGGCAGGTTATTTCCGGCCTGGCGGAGGTGGATGTGGGCGTGTGCAACGAGGCGCAGCCCTTTACCGCCGCTTACGGCATGCTGCGGAAAAGGGAAAGCGACGTGCGGTATATTGTGGTGCTTACAGATGGCTGCTGGAGCAACACTTCTTATGCGGTGGATGCTGCGGAAAGGTGCCATCGCTCCGAAATGGAAGTGATGGCGCTGGGCTTTGGAAGCGCGGATTATGATTTTCTAAAGAAGATTGCCTCAACAGACGATTTTGCCGCGCTGACGGATCTTTCTCAGCTGGGCAGCACCTTCTCTAAGATCGCCCAAGCCATTGGAGAGGGCTCGGCCGGGCTCAGCGTGCTGTAAGGTTTTGCGATTTTCTCAAAGAACAGGAAGGGTTTCTATGGCTGAAAACTGGTATATCGTTCTGGAGCTGAGCTTTGACCCTCCAGTGGAGGATGAACAGAAGATCGAGGAAAGGCTGATAGAGCGCTCTAAGTTCTGGTCGGCCCATTTCAACGATTTTAAAATAGGGGCCCAGTGCCGGGCCTGGAACCAGGCGATTTCCCAGATCCGCAAGGATATGATCGGCCCAGCCAATATCCGGAAGCAGTTGGCCGCCGAAGCCTGTGACATTGTGTATGGCCCGGTGGACAAGCTGCTTAAGACGATTGGGCGCAAGGGATATATTACCCCCACAGAAGTGGATAAGCTCTCAAAAAATAAAAAACTCTCTCCCGATGTGGTAAAGGGCCGAGCCGCCAAACTGGGGATCCGGCTGGAAGCGGCTGCGGCCGGCAAGGACTATCAGGCTGTTTATGACAAGTATTACAAGACAAAGCCGCAAAAGGCGGCGGTTTTTGATGGGCTGCGGCAGATGCTTGAGACCTTCCACGCAGGGGATTTGTACCAGTTCCTCTACATGGGCACCACGATCAAAGATGCCAACCGCCTCCCCTATGATAAGCTGAAGCAGCGTGCTATTGAGAAGAAAGGGGAGTTTAAAAAGCACGACAGCGTCAGCGGCACGGGCTCTAAGCTGTGTGGCCAGTGCGAGCTGACCTTTGCCGATGAAACCAGCAAGGAGACCTATGACAGATACTTGGAATATACCCAGCGCAAGGCGATTCTCGACCAGGCCAAAAGCGTAGCGGATATCTCCGGTGAGCTTGCCCAGGAGCAGTGCAGGGATTATGTGGGCCAGCTGACCCAAATCTTCCGGGACAGGGTTCAGGCGGAGGAACTGTTTGTGGCTTTCTGCAAGGTGGAAAAACTTGTTTTCTCCCTGACGGAGGCCAGTTCCGGAAAGAGCGGGAATATCAAGGTGTGCCGGTGCGGCTGCATCAACGATGTTTCCGATGGGAGGAAGGTTTGCAGCAGCTGCGGATTGGAGCTGGTGATCAAATGCCCCAAGTGCGGCGCCGAAAACGATGCCAGCATCAACGTGTGCAAATGCGGGTTCCGCTTTGAAAATCTGGACAAGGCCATGGCCCTGTGCGAACAGGCTGAGTATGCCATGCGGACGCTGGATTTTCCCGTGGCAAGGGCCCACCTCTCCGACGCTCACCGGTATTGGCCGGGCAACAGCCGCATTCAGGCCCTGCAAGGCCAGCTGGCAGAATATGAGAAGCGGGTGGGCGGCGAGGTGGCCAAGCTGCGCAGCGCCATGAAGGACCGCCGCTATTGGGAAGCCCAGCGGCAGTACGCCGCCCTTCAAAAGCTTTTCCCTGGATACCAGGACGCCGGGATGGAGGAGGAGATTGCCCAGGCCGTGGAAAAGGCCCAGCTCCTGCTTCAAAAGGCCAAAGCCGCCAAGCTGGAGCTGGATATCTTGGAGCTTTGCGCCCAGGCATATGAGATGTGCGTGGATTTGCCCGGTGTGCGGGAACTGATGCCGCCGCCAGCCCCTGCCACAGGCTTTGCCGTGCGGACAGACCCACGGGCAAGGGTCAATATCATTTCTTGGGTGGGCGGCAGCGACAGGTCTGTCAAATATACTGTTGTCCGCAGCGAAAGTGGCTGGGTGCAGCACCTGGCCGACGGCGAGGTGATCTTCCGGGGCAGCGGGGATTCCTATTCGGACAAGGACATTCTGCCCGGCGTTTCCTACTATTACAACGTGTTTGCCGAACGTGCGGGGCTTTTTTCCCAGGGCGCTAAGGGGGACTTCCAGCCGGCTGTCAACCTGTTTGAGGTGAAGAATGTCACCGCGGCGGCTGCGGACGGCACACTGCAGCTCAATTGGGACCTTCTTCCGAAAGGGGCGACTGCCGAAATCAGCCAAATCTCCCCACCTGGCAAAGCATTTTTAGCCGCCTCTCAGGCAGGCGGCTACCTGGTGTCCGGCCTGCAAAACGGCACGGTCTATCAGTTCCATGTGCGGCTGGCTTATGGGGTAAATGGAAAGAAGTGCGTGACCCCCGGGGTGGTTGTTTCCGGGGTGCCGGACCGTCCGCCCCAGCCGGTGGATTCCCTCCGGGTGAAGCCCTCTCAGGACGGGAATTTTGAAGCCTACTGGTATCAGGAGGAAGGAATGGAGGTGCGCCTGTACTGTGCCGCTCAAAAGCCGTCCTATGAGCTGGGGGACGTGGTCTCCTTAGAAGCCCTGGAACGGGAAATGCAGCCTCTGCAGCTGCTTCCCCTTTCCCGCCCGTCCCAGCAGAAGCTGAAGGCCGGGGAGCGGGGCGCCTGTTTCCGCCACCAGGGCGGCGGGCTGCTGTATCTTGTGGCGGTAGTGCTCATGTCCGGTTCGGCGGTGTTCGGCTCCCTGGCCCGGGCAAGCCTGGGGGAGACGGTGACCGTACGGGAAGCGCGGCCCATCAATGGGAAGATCCATATTTTTATCGACCCTCCCAAAGATGCCAGTGGGTTTGTGGTGCTCTACCGGTTCGACCAATTTCCCACTGATATCAGCGATGTAAAGACAGTGCGCAAGTATATCCCCATAAAGCAGTATCAGCTCACCAGCTCCCTGGTGTTGGATACGATGGACGAAAGAAAGTACTACCTCTCTGTTTTCGCCGAATTTAAGCGGGATGGGGAAAAGGATTACTCTTTTGGGGCCGATTACCTCTTTGACAACAGCCCCCGCACAAGCATTACCTATTCTATTGCCGTAAGCAGAAAAATCTTCGGAGGCAGCAGTGTGCAGCTGGAGTTTACCGCAGGGGGGCGGGAGTTTGACCTGCCGGACATCGACGTGATGTATGCTGTGGGGAACGCCCCCATGTTCAAGGCTTCCGCCCAGCTGTTCCATGCCATCCCCTCACAGCATGTCAACGACTCCCTGCGGGTTCAGGTCCCCTTTCCCAAGGGCCTTTCCCGGGACACCTATATTAAGGCGTTTTTTAGGGACGAGGCCGAAACAAACCGGGGGCAGCTTCAAATCAAGCTGGGCTCCAGCTATAAAATCAGTTAGGAGGATCACCTATGGGATTTATGAAATCCACCTTTATCTGTCCCTATTGTTTTGAAAAGCACAAGCTCAGCGAGGTGCAGTTCCGCTGCATCAACCGCCGCTGCAACGATGTGGACGACGTGGAAATGACCCGCTATGAGAATGGCAATCTGAAAATGCCCAAGCGGGGCAAGCCGGTGTTCTCTCCGCCAAACGGATACAACGGAACGCCTTCGGCAAAGTGCCCCCAGTGCGGGACAGTTACCTACAAGCGGGTGTGCCCTTCCTGCCACAACGAGCTGCCGGAAAGCACCCTGACCGGGAAGGACATGATTATCTCGGTGGTGGGGTCCCGCGCCACGGGAAAGAGCCATTTTGTCGGCGTTATCATCAAGGAGCTGCGCGACCGCATCGCAGTTAGCTTTGGGGGCTCTCTGGAGGGTTTTGCAGACAGCTACCAAAGGTGGCAGACCAACTTTGGCAGCAGCCTTTATGACAACAACGTAAAGCTGGGCCTGACCCAGAGCAGCGTGCAGAATGTGGACAATGGTGCCTACCGCCCACTGATCTTTAAACTGAAGTTAAAGCACAAGGGGCTTTTCAAGGAGGCCATCGAAAGCTTTACATTTGTGTTTTTCGATACGGCCGGCGAGGACTTGAACGATGAGGACACCATGAGCACGGTGAACAAGTATATCTGTAAATCGGCCGGCATTGTCTTTCTGCTGGACCCCATGCAGATTCCGGCGGTGGTCTCTCAGCTGGATGAATCCACGGTGCGAAGGGCGGCTGCCATCGACTGGCACCAGGCGGCCAAGGCCGATGATATTATGACCCGTGTTTCCAACCTGATCCGCCATGACCGCAGCCTGCCTGAGACCGCGAAGATTGACATTCCCGTAGCGGCGGTGTTCTCAAAATTCGACGCGATCCAGGCCCTTGTCCCCCAGGACTGCACCGTGCACAGCCCCAGCCCCCATTGCGCGGAAAAGCGGTTCAATATGGCGGACTGGCACAATGTCAACGCAGAAATCCAGGCCCTGCTCCACGAGTGGGACGCAGATGCCTTTATCTCCCAGCTGGAAACGAACTACAGCGATTTTTCATACTTTGCGGTTTCCGCCTTAGGGCTGCACAATAATCCGGAGGAGAAATCCGGAAAGATCCAGCGGCCCCGCCCCCACCGAATTGAAGACCCGTTTTTGTGGATCTTAAAGGAGAATGGGGTCATTAAGGCCAAGTAATACTGCTAGGACCTCACACATAAGCCCGTCGGAAAAGGGAGGAATTTCTTTATGAAACAGTACAAAGCAGTTGCAGGACCGAAAAATGTCAATGTTGGCAAGGGTGATACCCAGAGCGCGTTCAATCTGTTCGCAGACATTATCAACCGGGAGGCCGCCGGCGGCTGGGCCTACCATTCCATGGAGACGATTACCGTTACGGAAAAGCCCGGCTGCTTGCAACAGGCTATCCCCGTGAATTACTACATGCTCATTTTTGAAAAGGACATCTAAAAACACCGTCTGACTGGGCTTATGTGTGGGTTTCTTTTTTTGAAGGAGGATTTGTTTTTTGAAAGCCATTGAGTTTGGAGAGGAGCGTTTGACCGATATAGAAGGGATTGCCCGAGAGCTGTGGCAGGATGAGCGGGATCCCCGCAGCAGCGCCTATGTCCGCGTCTTAGAGCGGCCCCCGGTTCACTGGGGAAGGGTTTGTGCTTGGACAGTTCTGCCCTTTGTTTTTACAGCGGCCCTGCTGGGCCTGGCCTACAGCCTGGGGCTTTCTGAGAAAGCCTGCCTGGTTTTGGGGGCGGTTCTGCTGGCTTTGTATGGCTTGGCCTGCCTAAAACGGGGGATCATCGGGGCAATCCGCATTTACCAGCGCTATGCCCCTGCTTGCCTTCGAAACAAGTGCCGGTTCGAGCCCTCCTGCTCTCAATATATGATTCTCTCCCTGGAAAAATATGGCCTGATAAGAGGCCTGCGAAAGGGAGTGGACCGCCTGCGTCGGTGCAATGTCCACGGAGGCGGATTTGACGATCCCTGACCCTATATCAAAACCGGAATGGGGGAAATGCGATGAGCGTTCATCAAATTATCTATACCTCGTGCATGCGGGGCATTGACGGCGTGAATGACGGCCAGCAGGTGTATTCCTATGATGCTGGCTTTCAAGGGGCCGGCAGTGATGAGGTGAAGAGCCTGTTCACCTATCAGCCGCCGGCGCTGGAGCCTGGCGTGGTGATGACAGAAGAGCTGGCCCGTACCATGCCTCGTTCCTTTACCTATCGCAGGCTGGAAAACGGCGCTTGCGCCCTGGCCCTGAACACCTATTTGGGACGGGACTATATGGGTAGTGCCGGGCGGTTTGGAAACCATCTCAGCCATGTGGTGGTGGCTGGCAGGGAGGATATGCTCCACTATCCCTGCGAGTTTTACGGCAGCGGCCTGCTGCGGGACCACATGGAGTATGAGGAGGTAAACAATCCCCAGCGGCCAGAGTATCTGCCTGCCCCGGTACTGGAGCGCGGCTATGCGGTGGACATAGACCGTGTGGTGGAGTTCCTGGGCGTGGAAGGGCGGATGGAGATTCTGAAAAATATGGTGTGCGCAGTGCTTTCCTTTGAGACAGAGAGAAAGCGGCTGCTCATCTGCGATGAGCCGGAGAACATTCTCCTTTGGATTGCCGCCGTGGAGTACACGCTTCCCCTTCCCGCGGCACTGGATTTGAATTTTACCACCTATGCCTTCGACCCCTCCCTTTCCGCCTCGCAGATCTGCGGGGTGGTTCCTCAGGGTACGCGGTTTGGCCCGGAAAGCGCCCGCCAGCACTTTGTGTTTGACCTGTTGGGGGATAGCTGCCCAGAACTTGAGAAGGACGGCCGCTATTATGACTTTTTGGAAACCTCCCTGTCCTTTTCCTACGACAGCCTGGAGGATTTCCACCGCTTTCTGACCGAGGGCTACTCCTACGCCAAAGCGGGAAGCCAGTTGGTAGAGGCCTATTGCCTGTACACCTTGCTTTCCGATGGGCTGACAAGCCTGGCCGGGGAGGAACTAGAAGGAGCTTTGAAATTTGCCGCGGAATATGGGCTGCCCGGCGAAAAGTCCCAGGTGTTGGAGAATATTCTCTCTCAAAGGGAATGTTTACTGGAGCTGGAGGCGCCCCTGCTGCTAAAGGCGGCCCGCTTTTCCATGGGCCTTTACTCTGTCGTGGACGAGGGGCTTCGCGCCCAAATCCGAGAGCTGCTTGTGGACCGGGTGCTGTGGGATTTTCTGTACAGCCAAGAGGGAGAGGAGGGCTTTTTGGCCTTCTATCAGGCGTTGGACTCCCTTTGCCAGGGGGGCGGGTTCTCCCTGGCTACCCAGCTGATGGAAGAGAGCAACCGGGAAAAGCTGTTCGCCGCTATGAAGGACAGCGGGGCTTTGTGGAAGCTGGCCTTTATCCCCCGGGTTGTCACGGCCTATGTAAAGGATCAGGACCTTTCTGTGGAACAGCTGCTGCCCGACACCCCTCTGGGCCAAACCTACTGCGGTCTGGTGCAGGTGGTGGCTGCCCAAAGCGCCGCAAACGGCCAATACCTTGTCCAGCAGATTCTGGACGGCTTTGCCGGCCAGTGGGATCATCTGGTGAGCATGGCCCTGAATTTGGAAGGGGTCCTGCTGGACCAGCCCGGCGGAGAGCAGGGCGCAGAGGCCATGTGGCGCCACGTGGAGCAGCGAATGGCCGGGGCGCCGGCAGAGGGCCGGAGGCAGGCTATGGCGCTGTTGATGAGGGACCAGCGGTACGAGATGGTGTTCCAGCTTTACAGCCAAGCTATGGCCCAGGCGCGGGAGCTGGAAGAATGCCAGCGTACTTTCCAGGATCACTACCGGGAATTCGTGGCGCAAGGTTCTGCCTATGCCGCCGCCTATGCCGGGCCGGTGATGGAGTGTTATTACGAGCGGCTGCGCCGGTTTGACCGCAAGGCAAGCCGCGCCGCCGTGGTGGAATTGTTTCAGACACTGGCGGACTCTGGGAGCGGGGCGCCCTTTGGGGAGCGGCTGGTACAGGAGCTGGCGTGCGAGATTCCCTTTGTCAGTCCTTCCCGGGAGAACGAGCGCTTTATCCAGACAGCTTACACCTACCTCCACCGGATGGGCAGGCCCATAGAGGGGCGGCTTTCCCTATTGCTGGCGGGAATGGTGCTGGAAGCCTGCGGAAAGCCGGGACAGATTGGCGAGGCAAAGGATACCCTGTACCAGATGCTCCAGGCCGGCGGGGCAGACCTGGGGGGGATTTCCCAGAGGGAGGCAGAGGAGTATTTCAGCTGGGTGCTGCCCCGAGGCTGCTCTATGTGCGGGAATGGCCGGGATATACAGGACTTGTTTGGGCTGTTCCGCATGCCTGCGGCGGTGGAGCCCCTGTTCTTTTCCCAGTGCGCCCGGATTTTTTTAAAGCAGGGCCGGAGCGGCCGGGACAGTCGGGATTACCCCATGTTCTGTGTGTTTCTCAGCTTGGTTTTCCAGCGGGGAACCCCTCAGGTGCTGCAAAGCGTGGGCAAGGCAGTGGGCCGGTTGAACAAGCAGAAATTGGCTGAGCTGGATGACTCTGTGCGGGCAGTGTATGGCCGGGACAGGGCCTCTCTTCGCATGTGGGAGAGGGTGCGGGAAGAGGCGGCTTCTGCCAGCCCCATTCTGGAAAACTTGACCAACCTGTTCAAATGGAGAAAGGACAAGCCTTAGTTTTCCAGGGAAGGGGCGGATGGAAGAGGGGCTGCGCCTGGCCCTGGAAGGAATGAACCTTGTTTGTGCAGGTCTGTCGGAGAGAACGGCGGGGCGGAGCTGTGGCGCAGCCGCTTGCACCGCAGGCGGGGGGTGTTTATGGAAAGAATTCGATATGGGCTGCTCTCCCCAGGGGAGCAACAGGTATACCGGCAGTTCCAACAGGTCTTCGCGCGATATGGCGACAGGGTGGAGCTGGGAGAAGAGGGCCGCGGGGTGGATGCGATGAAGGTGGCACAGGCTGTTCTGGGCGATACCCCCCATATCGCTTATTTTGATAAAACCCAGCTGCGGGTGACATCCACCTTTCTGGGAGGGCAGGAAATCCGCCTGTGCGGAGCGGTGCCTCCCCAACGTGCAATGCGGATGGCCCAAGAGCTGGAGGGCCGGGTGAGGGCTGCCTTGGGGCGGATTGACCGGTGGAACCCCCTGACAGATTACGACAGGCTTCTGTGTATCTACGAATACATGCAGGACACTATGGCCTACGATCTGCGGGAATTGCAGGCTTGCCGCCGCTTGGGAAGAGGTCCCAGCCCCATGGCCCACACTGCCTATGGGACGCTGGTCCAGGGAAAGGGCGTGTGCGATGGGATCGCCGCTGCGTTCTGCCTGCTGGCCCAGCGCATGGGCTTCCCTTGCACGGTGGTGGGAGGGAGGGCCACTTTTGCGGCGGAGGGATATGGTAATCACGCCTGGAACATCATCCGCCTGCGAAGCGGCTATTACCATGTGGATCCCACCTGGGATCTGAACAAGAAAGAAAAAAGCGGCGAGTATTCCTATGAATACTTTTGTGTGGACGATGACACCGTCAGCGGGGATCATCTTTGGGACCCGGCGGAGGCGCCCCTCTGCTGCCGGGGAGATATGTCATACTATTGGCGGAGCCGCTGCTACGCCAATAACCTGACCCAGCTGGAGGAGCTCTTTACCCGCATTGCCCGAAGCAGGCAGCGGGTTGTGCGGGCCAGGCTGGCCCCGGGAATCTCTGTCCCTGAACCGGCAGAGCAGTATTTAGGGCAGATGCTCTCCCGTTCCGCTGCCGCTGCAGGCCGCCGGGGGGCGGTCCGCTTCCGATGGAATGGGAGCACTCGCTGCTTTTTTGGGAAATTGGAAGAGGTGTAGAAAACAATGAGTAAGAAAAATGCGCAGCCTGCAAAAAAGAGCTATTTTTTTGGCCAGGGATACAAGGACATTGGGGACGCCATACGCCTTTCCTGGCGGAAAAATGCATCTACGGCGAAAAAGTATTATGACTCTTTTACTGAGAAGGGCCTGATGTCCTTCAAGGGGATATTCAAGCTGTTCTGTGCCCTTTCGGTGGTCTCTTTCGGCACGGTGTTTTTCGCCCTCATCAGCCTGGTGATGGTCGCTGTGGTCAGTTTGTTCTTTGTGCTGGTATACATTGGGTTTTCTGCGGTATGGCTGTTCGATAGACTCTATCTCATGCGGAAAAAGATCTTTACAGCTTGCAACGAGTGCAAGAGCAAGTTTCTTATTCCCACCTACTTGTGCCCGGACTGCGGGGCCCAGCACACCAACCTGACCCCGGGCATGTATGGGATTCTGCGGCGCACCTGTTCCTGCGGCCGCAAGCTGCCCACGGCCTTTTTCAACGGGCGGAAAAAGCTGCAGGCAATCTGCCCCAACTGTTTGCAGCGGGGCCGCACCACCTACCTGAACGACCGTGAGAGCCGGCCCCTGTGCATCCCTGTGGTGGGGGGACGCTCGGTGGGAAAGACGGCCTATATCACCGCCTTTGCCAAGCGCTTTATTGAGTTTGTGGCGCCGCAGAAAGGGCTGGAGATCGAGTTTTATAACCAAGCCAAGGAGGATATCTATGGGGAAATCAAGGCGGACTTTGCCCATGGCAGCACACGCATGACCGCCCGCCCGCAAGATCTTTCCCAGACCAGCTCTGTTTCCCTGAGCTTCTTTATCAAGCATAAATCACTGCAGCCCGAGCGGCTGGTGCATATCTATGATATCGCCGGAGAGGTGTTCACGAACAACGATGAAAATGAGGTGCAGCAGCAGTACGAATACTGCCAGGGGATTATTTTTATGATTGATCCCTTTGCCATCCCCACGGTGCGGGCCCAGTATGAATCCCAGTTGACCCCAGAGGACCGGGCGGGAATCGGCAAGGCCGATATCAACGGTGTAATCAATGTTTTCCTCAATAAGCTGCGGGAGGTCACAGGCCTCTCTGACCAGAAAATGGCCAAGGTGCCCTTGGCGGTGGTTATCGGAAAGACGGATTCCGCAAACCTTGCGGAGAACTTTTCAGAGGAAAAGGTGGAGGAGCTGCAAATGCTCTATCCCCAGGCCCAGCTCAACGCGAACGACGCCGTGGATTACCTCTGCCGGAAATTCCTGCGGGAAAACGAGATGGGCGGTTTTGTAAACGCCATTGAGATGAAGTTTTCAGAAAACCGGTTTTTTGCCGCAAGCGCCATCGGTCACACCCGGAACGCCGGGCCCTACAATCCCAAGGGGGTGCTGGAGCCTGTGGAGTGGATTTGTTCCCTGGCGGACAAACGGCTGGCTTCGCTGTGGGTTTCGGGGCAATATGGCAAAACACCGGTTGATGAGAGAGCGCTGGCTGGAAAGGAGGCGCAGGCATGATTGAAACAATTATTATGATTGTGCTGTTTGTCGTGGTGGCGGGCCTTATTATGGTCGGTACCCACGTCTTGTACGATCTTGCTTCAGCGGTCATCCCCCTGGCGGCTGTGCTGATGGTGGCGGTGGGGATTTTAGTGGGGTTCTTCGTGGCGGTGCGCAACACGTTTTCCGTGTATAAGGCGGTGTATGGGAGGAGGAAAAAGAAATGATGGAGTCCATCCTTTCGCGGCTGCAAGGGCTGCTGGAACAGCTGGAGGCCCTTGCCCGCAATTATCTTTTGGGGCACGCTTACTTCATCACCGGGGAATACTATGAGCGGCTGTTCACCACATATTTTTCGGTTACAGGGTTTCTGGTGGGCCTTGCGTTCCTGGCAATTGTTTTCTTTGCCACCGGCAAGGAAGGGGACAAGCGCACGGGCTTTTTCAAGGTGGTGCCCTTTGTGGCGGTAATCAACAGCTGCGGCATTTTGATGGACTTCCTCAACGGGGTCTTTCATCAAAGCGTCACATACTCGCGCTATCAGCTGCTGTTCCCCGCGCCGGATAACATTATCTCTGGTTTTTTGCTCACGCTGGTAATCTGCTCCTGCTACCGGGGAACGCCGGGCTACGCCTTCTTGTTTGGCCTGGCCACGCACGGCGCCCTTTCCTTCCTGAATTACATGGTACTGCCCTACATGGGCCGCCTCTCTCTAATTTTACTGGGCATGCGGGTGCTGCTGGCGGCGGTTGTCTGCGCTGTAATCAGCGGGCGGAAGTACTTCTACACCGGATGGATTTGGTACTTCGGCTTCCACATGTTCCTGCGGGTGGCCGTGTATTTGGTGCCCCTGGCACAGATGATGGTTTATGGCACCCCGCTCAAGGAGCTGCCCTACACAGTGGAGGGCGTTCTGGGCTACCTGTCGCAGTTTGCCATGGATGGGGTCATCTTCCTGGCAGTGCTGGGCTTTGCCATTGTGTTTGAAAAGGCGGTCCTTACCGTGAAAGGGGAGGAAGCCCAGCCCGCTTAATCACTGCGGGAAGGGGCAGAAGGGGAGGCGCTGGAAAAAATTTTTTCCAGCGCCTTGTTGGCAACCCCTGAAACTGTGCGCTATTCCGCACAATAAATAAAAAATCAAATATTTGTGAAGAATGAACTGTGGAATTATCCTGCCGCGGAGGAAGGCCGCCGGAGAAGCCTATTCCTGGGCGAAATGGCGCAGGGGCTTTGGATACGCCACAGGAACGCTTCCACAAGCAGGGGGAGGCCCGCGGATTTTGCTGCGGGCCTCCCCCATTTTAGGGGGGCAAATGGGTAATAGCGCAATGATTTTTTCTCTGCTATACTTTATCTGAAAGATGGAGCCGTGGCGTTTCCCTGCCCAAAACGCGCCGTAAAGCCGGACGCGGCGGGGAGGGCCAGCTGATGTGCAAAGGAGGCGATGAAATGGCAGCGGCCAAAAGAATTTGGCGGTATAACATCGAGGGCGCCTTGATTGATGTACCCCAAACCTATGACCAGAGGTGCAGAGTCTATCTGGACGCGTTCCCGGATTTGATTGAAAAGCCGGTTTACACCCCGGCAGGAGAACGGGTGCTGCTGACCATTGAGGACGCCTGCCCCCATGCGGATTTGCAGCCGGATGGAATGGAGGACTGCGGCTCTTGCAACTATTACCGCCAGACCCCCGGCACGCTGTTGGGTGTGTGTGGCCACCCAGCCCTGCGAAGGGTACTTCCAGAAAAGGAGGAGAAGAAAGAATGAAGAAGCGCATTTTGGCAGTGCTGCTGTGCCTGTGCATGGTGCTTACCATGCTGCCGGTATCGGCCCTGGCCGCTGTGGGCGGCCTGTTGAACAACACGCCAGAGCAAAACGAAACCTTGCTTGAAAAGCTGCAGAGCTTTACAGGTGAAAGTCCCGAAGAAGCCCTGGAGCTGCTGGACAGCATGGGCCTTTTGGATGAAGACGGAAACCTGATTACCGACCAGACCATCGACCTGGATGGCAAGCAGTACACCCTGGAGGAGATGGAGGCCCTGCTGGAGGACCCCTCTACCGACTTGAGCCAGGTGGCCTATGCGGACGGTGTGCCCATTGCCCTGGGGGACCTCAAGACGGTGATCGCCATTGAGCGGGAGCTGCAGCACCTTCAAGAGACCTACTTCTCCGGAAAGACCTTTGATGGGGAGGCCCGCGAAAACCTGAACAGCCTGGTCACCCAGCTTCAGACCGCCGGCATCGCGTTTCAAAGCGCAGCGGTGGGGGACACCCACGCCAACGTGCCATCTGTAAATGTAGATGGCTTTACAGAAGCTGGCGTGGATTCCGGGGAGCAGACTTTGTCCATACCGGCTAAGGTGGGGCAGGAGTTTTCCGTGACCGTCACGCTGGATCCGGGGCTGCTCAACAATGTCCCGGTCATCGTGAGCCTGGGCAGAGACGGGGCATTTACGGAGAAGGCTTCTGTCACGCTGAATAGCGGCAATCCCACGGGGACGCTGACCTACACGGCAAACTTAAATGACCAATCGGTTTACAAAGGCGTGCCGTTAACGGTTAATGTATCCAGCAGCGCACCGGGCGTGCCCGACTATGCCTACGGCGAACTGGCCGGGGCCGTGCACTTCTCCAACGCCCAGGGGTTTGTGTTTGAGAGCGATGGCCAGCAATCCGATTCCCACACCCTGCGGCTGACCAAAACCGTGGATGTGCCCGACCTGTCCACCAAGTGGATGCAGACGGATTGGACGGCGCCGGAAAGTACGTCAGCTTGGGACGAATACAAGAGCCCAGATGTCTACTTTGAGTTCATGACGTATGTGACCAGCAGCTCCAACGAGGCACTGGGTATTACAAAAACTGAGAATCTCACCGCCAATAGAAACACGATCAATGAGTTTATCGGGTTTCTCCAGGGGGCGAAGGGATATACCAGTGTCGATGACGTTAAAGACGACGTTGTGAAGTTCAGCCTTACGGTGGGGAGCTTGTCTGCGCATTGTTCCTATCAGTTATGGGCATACGCTTGGGACCATGAAGATAGGTTGGGCCAGGGCGATACGCCGAATATGTACTTCCTGCCGGAAGAAGAGGATGCCGGTGTCGACCGGGTCGACCTGAAAACTACCCACTATGGATTGACATTATCCGATGGATACACCTCGTCATCTGCCCGCTTCAGTAGCGTCGCTGATGGCGGCAGGAAAACAACCCTGCAATTCGACGCCTCTACCCAACTGGGAACGAATGCCGTACCAGAAAGGCTGGAGGTGCGAGACTGCGTATATATTCCTGGGATTGAGTTTGGCGGGGCGGCATACAATTACGGAATGCTTAAAGACACTGCGGTGGAGCTGATAAACGACGGAAAAGCCCCCACCCTGAAATCCGCCACCACCCCGTCCGGCACCTACCGCCCCGGCCAGCTGGTGCCGGTGGTGCTCACCTTTGACGAGCTGGTGTATGTCAGCGACAGCGCCAGCATCGAGATCGGCGGCAAGCCCTTTACCCCCAATGACCTCCACATGAGCAAGGCGGGCAACCAGCTGATGTTCTGGTACCCGGTGCAAAAGGTGGACGGCACTGAGGTGACCATCACCTCTCTCACCGGTATCACGGATATCTTCGGCAATGCGGCGGAGATCAACGGCGAGACCGCTGCTGGTGCCACCTTGGAGAGCGCCCGGATGCGGGACGCGGCCACCGGCCTCAGCGCCGTCTATGAAAACGGCCAGGCCACCGTGACCGTCACCCTGTCGGAGGAAGAGGCGTATAAGAACAAGTACGCCAGTTATCACCAGCCCGCCAGCGACGAGGCCCGAGAAGTGCCCTTCCAGGCGGTGGTCACCGATGAGAACGGGAAGGTGACTGAAATCCAGCAGGTCTATGTGGAGGGCACCATTTTCTCCACCCAGCCCTTCGCCGTGGCGGCCCAGAACGCCGCAATGACCTACACCGTCACCCTCCAGGCCAACGAGGGCACGCGGGAAGATCCGAATTGGGTGGACCTGTCCTACAACACGGCCCTGCAAGACAGCTTTTCCGTGTCCGCCCTTGTGCAGGCTGCCACCGTGACGGTCACGGATGACAGCGAGGGAGACTACGAGCTCTCCCTGGCGGATGCCGTCCGCCCCACCCTGACCGCCAAGGTGTACGGCCCCGACGGCTCCACCCTGGCCAGCAGCCAGAGCGGCACTTGGTCCAGCAGCGACACGGCCATCGCCACCATCACCACGGAAGACGATTACTCCGGCAAAGTCACCCTGACGGGGCGGAAGGTGGGCCAGGTGACCTTCACCTTCACCGCTGACAACGGCACGCCGGAGGATGACAGCGACGATAAAACCGGGGATTCCAAAACTTATACGGTCGTTGCGGGCGAATCCATTGCCCTGGTAATCCCGCAGGGGGCCTCCACCATCGTGGTGCGGCAGAAGGCCGCCGCCACCGTGCTGTGGAGCTCCAACGCATCCCAGTTTGCCCCGGGCGCGGACTTCCAGTACACCATTGAGGTGTTCGAGGGCAACCATACCGACGAGTCAAAACTGACGGGCGAGCCCGTGTATAAGACAACCGCCGCCAAGGAGAAGAACAGCGTCCTGATCCCGGAGAACGTGCTGAACGGTCTCTCCACTGGGGAAACCCCCGCCTACACCGTGCGGGTGTCCATGCCCCATCCCAATGGGTCCGGCGAGGACGTCCGGCTTTCCGCCCTGGCGTGGATTGTGGTACATCCCGAGCCCGCCACCGCAGTGCTCACCCGGCCCGAGAGCCTCTACCTGAAGGACGATGCGGGCCCTGTGGAGATCGGTTGGTCTCTGGAAAATTATACCAGCCAGACCGCCACCCTCACCATCACCCGGATTACCGGGAATGACCAGCCCACCACCACTACCCAGGCCCTCACCAGCAACACCGGCACTTACACGCTGAACCTGAACCAAGTGGCCGAAGGCAATTTGAAGGACACCTACCAGGTCATGCTGTCGGTGGATAACGGTCAATATGAGTCCCCCAGCACCGATTCCTTCCCCCTGTATGTCTACAACGCCGACGCGTTGCAGATCGTGAACAGCGAGGATGAGCCCATTAAGGAGCTGACCTTGGATAACACCAATAAGGTCAGCGGCAATCTGCCCACCGACACCCAGGAGATCCTGTCCATGCGGCAGGAGCTGGGCCTGCTGGATTACATCGGCATCAACTACGGCGATTACGACTGGAACTCCTTTAAGGACGGCATCCAGTGGGCCACTGACAACGAGGAGATCTCCGTCAACTACAAGCAGGGCGGCCTGTACGAGGATATCCAGCTCTTCGACTTTGACACCTACCTGCCCGAGCTGAAAATGGGCATCGCCACCGTGGAGGGCGGCGAGGCGACCATCACTGCCACCCACGCCGCCACGGACATGAAGGCCAGTATCAAGGTCACAGCCGATACGCTGCGGGACCAGTTCTACCTGTTCCAGGTGACCCCGGCGGTGAAGACCACCCTGCGCTATACCAACGGCGATGACGAGGAGCAGACCGTGACCACCAACAGCGAAGGCGTGCTGGCCCTCTACGAGCCCAGCGGCATCGCCAGCGACGTGTGGCTCAACTCTGAGGTCACTGAGGATGGCGAGATCACGGAGTACCTGGGCACCATCTACAACTACGACCTCCAGTCCGGCGAGGGAGACGCCAGAAAACTTCAGCTCTACCCCCTGAACACCTTCCGCCTGCGGGAGGCAGCCAAGGCAGAGCTGACCCTCGTAAAGCCCGATGGTTCGCCCCTGGCCGACTCTAAAGTGATCGTTCGGGGCGGCGTGTACAAGAACGGGTATTTCTGCGAAACGGCCGGTCTGGGCATTGACCGCGAACACATCGGTTATGCCGGAGAGGAGCAGCAGGACACCCCGTTCACCACCGACGAAAACGGCAAGCTCACCGTCTACTTCGACTTCACCCAGTTCTGGTCCAAAGAGGCGGGAGAGACCGCGAACAGCCTTCCCACCGCCGAGGACAAGATCCAGTATGTGCTGGAGGTCCGCGACATCGGCGGCAATACCTATTACCCCCTGTTCCAGATGGTGGACGGCACCGTCAGCCCCATGCAGGAGATGCGCACCGCTTCCGGCGTGGTGGTGCTGGAGGAAGTGCCCCAGGGTGAGGCGAACAAACCCTTTGTGGCACGGCAGGTCATCGACTACCACCTGGAGGACGGCGCCCTCATCGACACCCGCTATTCCACGGGCTTTGTGGGCCCCAACTACAACTTCCAAGAAGCGGTGCTCACCACCGACATGCTCCTGTGGGGCGAAAGCGGCGACGGGGCCTCTTACTCCCTGACCATGGTGGATGAGAACGGCTACAGCCCCGAGGCCCAGGTGCCCACGGGCGCGGAGCGCTACCCCTTCACCTCCATGCCCGTGGTAGAGAACACCCTGACCCTCACTAAGGAAACCATGACCACTTCCGGGTGGATCCCCGATGGGGAAGACGTGGGCCTCAAGACACGCCTTACCCAGGACGGCGCCCTGGTGCAGGAGCGCACCATGCCTTTTAGGGCTATCGACTTGACCGATGTTAAACCTGTGCAAGAGGATAAGAACGTCACCGGCATGGTGGCCACCTTGGTGAATTCCAGCGGCTGGACAGAGGAAATCAACTTTGGCAACGGCGGCAGCAGCATCCTTAATGCTCTGGTGGGCGACTTGGGAGAGCTGGCAGGCCCCGTGAACACCAGCGTGTTCCAAATGCTCATCACCCCCAGCGAGGACCCCAGTGTCTTCAACGCCCTCATCTGGGCTGGCTATGACAGCTTGGACCTGAAGGATGTGGAGTACAAGAACGGCGTGGCGGTCAGCGCCAACTTTATGACCAAGGGCCTGGAGACGGATATGCCCAGCGTGGGCGACCTCCAGCAGATGGCCAACGGCACCTATGACCCCATGGCCGCCTACGATCCCTACCAGAGCAACCGGCTGTCCGATGTGGCAGGCTTTGACTTCGGTGTGCAGCTGGAAGGCTACTACGAGGCGGAGATCCGCTATAACCGGACCTCCGGCGATTGGGAGGTCTACACCAAAGGCGGCGGCTTTACCGCCGGTGTAGGCATGGAATTCGGCTTTAACGTGAACACCGTGGTGGGCATCGTGCCGGTCACCGGCAGCTTTGAGGTGGGCGGCGCCATGCAGCTGAGCCTTCAGGCCGCCACCCGGTACAGTGAACAGGAAGGCCTGAAGTGGAGCGACTCCGAGGCCACCGCCGTCACCGATTTCCTCACCGAGCTGCGTCTGCGGGCCTATGTGGAGGCCTTCGGCGGCTTTGGCTTCGACTTCTCCCTCATCGCCCTGAAGATCGGCCTGTTCGGCAAGCTGGACGTGAACAGCCAGAACCGCTTCCTCTCGCGGGAGTATCTAGAGGACGAAGACCAGCGGCAGACCAATGGCCAATATCTGGATATCCAGAGCGAGGTGGGCATCAAGTTCAAGGCTGTGTTCGCTTTGATCTCCTACGAAAAGGTGCTGGCCTCCGGCTCCTTTGGTGCTGGAAAAGACTTTGGCCAATGGACGAACATCAACAACTATTGGGAGAACACCGGCACCGGCATGGACAGCCAGAGCCGCCAGTACGCGGCCGCGGCAAGCAGCCTGCGGGAGGTGTCCTCCACCGCTACCTTGCAGAGCCGGGACTACCTGGAGCAGTACGCCCGCACTTGGGGCAACACCCAAGCCCGTATGTCCCTGTTCAGCCTGGATGAGAAAAACGGAGTAGAAAGTCTCCAGACCAACGCAAACCCCGCCTCCTTCCCCGAACTCAGCGACGACGGGAAGGTGCTGGCCTACATCAGCGACGGCGACAGCGGCAGCATTTACAAAAGCCGGGCCCACTACAGCTTGTTGAACGATGACGGCAGCTACGGCACTTCTGTGGAATTCCCCCCCGACGATGACAACTTTGAAGGCTACGGCGACAGCGACGTGGACATCGCGGGCGTCCTCAAAACAGACTACACAGGCGGCAACGCCACCGCGGCAGCGGCCTGGGTGCGCCAGGGCGCTGAGATCCCCGAGAAGGACGCTGGCGATGAGATCACAGCGGAGGAGCAGAACCTGCTGATGAACAGCTCCGAGATCATGGTGTCGGTCTGGTCAAAGCAGTACGGCAGCAACACCGGCAGTTGGACCACAACCCGCCTGACGGAGAACGCCACCCCCGATCTGGCCCCTGCGGTAGCGGTCAACGGCAAAGGCAAGGCCATCGTGTTCTGGCGCAGCGTGTACAGCGCCGCCCCGGAGAGCGGCCTGATGGACTTCTCCTCCCAGGACCAGATCATGTACAGCTATTATGACGGCACCTGGAGCGAGCCTAAGATGCTCTACAACGGCGCCAACGGCTCCGTCAAGGGCCTTCAGGCCGCCATGCTGAACGACGGCACCGCCATGGCGGTGTACACCTTGGACCGCACCGGAGCGTCGGATGGCTCCGGCCAGGAGATCGGTTACACCATCGTGGACAAAGATGGCAACTTGGGCACTTCCATGCTGGTCACCAGCGATGATTCCCTGGACGAGAACCCCCAGGTGGCGGCACTCTCCCTGCATTTGACTTCAGGAATGTTCGATCAGCGCTTCATCCTGGGCTGGCACAGCCAGCGGGAGGGCGCCAGCGACATCCAGCTGTTGGCGGTGGATGGGAATGGCGCTATGTCCAACACCTTCCCTGCCTCCCTCTCCGCCCTCACCAGCAGCGGCCAGGCCAACATCGGCGGCGACTTCCGCTTTGCCCGCGTGTGGACCAGCAGCGCCTCAGGCAGTGGCCACGTAGATCACCTGACCATCCTGTGGAGCGAGACCGTCAGCGATGAGACCACAAAAGGCCTGATGACAGCGGCCCACAGCCAGCTGAAGGCGGTCCGCCTGCTGGCGGAGGATACGGATGACGACGACATTGTGGATGACTTCTGGCTGACTGCGCCCCAGGTGGTGGCGGAGCTGCCGGGAAACACCCTGCTGGACCACTTCGACGCCTATGTGGAGACATCGTATGCCGATAACTCCCAGCATCCCATCAAGGCGGTAATCCAGGCAACCTACTATGACCAAGAGAATTCGGAAAAAATCGAAAGCGATGAAGGCACCGTCACCCTCCCCGGCGAGGAGACCAAGCTCTACACCGCCACCCACAACTTTGAGGCCTACAGCCTGGAGGCGGAGGCCATCGGGGTGGACTACGCCAACCTGATGGCGGAGAGCCTGACCCCCATCCAGTTCACTGTCCGCAACACCGGCGTGAACGAGGTGACGGACCTGACCGTCACCCTGGCACCGGACGAGACCGCCACTCTAGAGGCTCTTGCCCCCAATGAGAGCGCCACCCTGACGGTGTACCACGGGATTGACGAGGCTGTGAGCAATGTGAAGTACACCATCACCGGGAACAATATCACTGGCCAGAGCGGCACCGTCTATCTGGACTACCCGGATATCGGCATCTCCCAGATGAAGGTGCTGGAGGAAAACAAGGGCCAGCGCACCATCGCTGTCACCCTCTACAACACCTCCGACGCCCCGCTGGCAGACAGCGGCCGGACGGTCAAGGTGGGCTTCTACACCGACAGCATGCTGGAGGAAAAAGCCAGCGTGACCTATAACGGCAAAACCACCAGCGATGCCATTACGATCTCCGGCAATGACCTGGCCCGCATCGACGCAGGCGGCTACACCCTGGTGCTGACCTACGACGTGGGCAGCTATGTGAAAGAAACCCTCGGCGAGAAGGAGATCCCGGAAAGCGGCGTGTACCTGTACGCCGACGCCTGGGCAGAGGGGACGATTGGGACCCAGAGCGGGAGCAAACGCCTGCCCGAGTACCACAGCGGCGACAATCAGTCGGCCGTCCTGCTCACGGGCGCCTATGCCCGCACAGGGGAAATGACCGCGCTGGATGTGGTCCTGGACAACAGCGATGATACGACCACAGCCACCGTGACCTTGAAGAACAACTCCCTCCAGGACCAGGAGGACAACGGCACCTTGGTGGCTCTCCTGCTGGACGAGAACGGCAATACCCTGGATACCCAGACAGTCACAGAAAACACACAGCTCACCTGCGAGCAAAACAAGCAGATCCCCGTAAACTTCCAGGAGAAGGGCACCGATGTGATCCTGCTGTATGTTCCCGCGGAAAGCACAGAGACCCAGTTGAAGTTCTCCAACATCGACGTGGATCTGAGCGACTTTGTTGCGGAAGATCCGGATACTCCCAATGAATACACCTACACCCTGCAGGGCGATGCCCCCGCTTCCACGACCGTGATCTTCAGCAGCAGCAGCAGCGAAACGGTCACGATAAACGGAGAAGAGCAGAGCACCCGCGTGGGAAGCGTCCAAGTCCCCATCCCCACCGGCAGCAGCACCATCACGGTGACCATGGGGGAAAAGACGTACCATCTGCATCTGACCCGGAGCGGCGGTGGCGGCGGCGGGGAAACGACCTATCCCCCCACCATCCTCGAAACTGAGCACGGCACTGTAACCGTCGATCCCACCCATCCCCGCCAGGGCGATACAGTGACCATCACCGCCCAGCCCGACGAGGGCTATGAAGTGGGGGAGGTCACAGTCACCCGGCCCGACGGCAGCCAGGTGGAACTCACGGAAAACAGCGACGGCACCTGGGGCTTCACCCAGCCCGGCGAGAGCGTGACTATCGCCGTCACCTTCCGCTGCGACGGCGGCGAGCTGTGCCCCTCCGCACACCTGACAGACGTGGAGCTGGGCACCTGGTACCATGAAGCTGTGGACTATGTGGTGGAGCATGGTATTATGGCGGGGGTCAGCGCCACAGCATTCCAGCCCAGCGGCAGCTTGACCCGCGGCCAGGTGGTGCAGATTCTGCACAACCTGGAGGGCAAACCGGAAGAAACCGCAGAGGCGCCCTTTACCGATACCGCCGGCCACTGGGCCCTGGAGGCCATTGCCTGGGCCGCCCAGAACAACGTGGTGGCCGGTTACGATGACGGCACCTTCGGGCCGGAGAAGCTGGTCACCCGCGAGGAGTTCGCCCAGATGATGTACAACTACGCCAAGTTTAAGGGCTATGACTTGACCGCCGGAGGAGACCTGGCCCAGTTCCCGGATGCGGGAGCCATCAGCGATTGGGCCGAGACCGCCCTAAGCTGGGCCAATGGCAAGGGCCTGATCAACGGCCATGACAATGGCACCATTGATCCCCAGGGCAATACCACCCGCGCCCAGGCGGCCAGCATTATGAAGAACTTTGATTTGAAAGTTGTGGAAGATTGAGACCCCAAACAAATGAAACGCGCGAAGGCCGGGAGCAATCCCGGCCTTCGCTTTTGTAGGGGGCTAGGCAGCCCGCGCGGGTGAAATTTATGGCAGCGCCGCAGCTACAGCCACTGGCCATACCGGCGGATATACCTTTTCTTTACCACCGTCACCAGCGCCATATACCCCAGCACAACCATCCCCAGCAGCTTGTCCGCCACGTTGCCGCTGGAGGTCTCCTGGACAAAGCGCAGCCCCCCAGAGAGCAGCACCATGGTGGCGATGATAAGGACCGTGGCGCAATTTTCCTCCCCCGGGCTGGCCAGGGCAATGTCCGTGACGGCGGAAATCACCGCCAGCGCCAGCAAAATCGCAGTAAAAGGATTGATAAAGGCAGAAAACAGGCGCTTTGCCACGGATTCCCGCTTTCCATAGGTGAGCACGTTGCTGCCGTGTTCCTCCCGGGAGCGCTCCACCTGTTCGGAGGTCAGGCCGGTGGCGGCAGTGCCGTACCGAACCAGAAGCGCGGTTTCTTCCTGGGCGGCAGCCCAGAACAAGCGCTCATAAATGGTGTTAGCCCGGCCCCTGGCCCCGCTGCCGCCCGCAATCCATACGTTCTTCACAATCTTCTTCATGGTTCTGTACCTCCAAATTAAAAAATTTGCGCGGTGCGCATTGGAAGGGGTACAGTGCAGGGAAGAAGGGCCCGCCTTTTTGGCGGCCTACAGGGAAAGGAACGGGCGGCAAAGCCCAGCCCTCCTGCGGGGTTCCCCTCTTCGTTCCAGCATGGTTGCACTGTTACTGCTTCCCGTGTCCATTCCTTTCACCTCACTTGTAAAAAAGTATCTATCTCATCGCCCGCAGGGCGTTGTTTTCCCAAAAAGGGGCAGAAAAAGGCCACCGCCTTTAGGAATCCCTAAAAACGATGGCCGGCAAAAGCAGAAAATCCGCTACGGGCGCAGGCGCCCGCGGTTGCTGGGTCCCCATCGTTTTGAAAAAATCCTGTTGCGTGAACTGTATTCCATTGCTGGCGCCTCCTTTTTTTGAATAATAAAAGCTCCCGTATGTCCGGTGAACATACGGGAGCCAGATGCCTCGTGTACATTCGTTTGAGCTTTAACTCTGCAGGGCGGTGAAGCTGTGTTATGATACACCTTGCGCTCGATGTACCCTGTTCAAACCAGCTCATGGTGTCTCCACCATTTCGCGGCAACAGCCCGTATCCCTGTAGGAGCCTTACCTACCGAACGATTTTACTGTAGCATGGTTTTACTGGCTTGCCAAGGCCTTTTCAGATTTTCCAGCCCTATCATCCACACCGTTTGATCCGGGCCCGCAGCGAAAAACCTAAAAGGCGGGAGCTTCCCCACAAGAGGTGTGCGGCACAGGGGCGTTCCAGTTCCCACCTCGCCCCTTGGGCGGAAAGAACCCGCAGAAGGCTTTCGAAATTTTCCGGTTAGTAAAATAAAAACTTTCCTAAATGGAAGATTTCTCCCTGTTCAACGGCCCCAAAAGGCGGTATACTGGGGCTGTAACCAGAAAGGAGAGTACGGCATGAAAGTGTTGTTAGCCCAAAAGCTGCGGGAGTTCCGCAAGAAACAGGGCCTCACCCAGGAGCAGCTGGCAGAGGCCATGGGCGTCACCGTGGGCGCGGTGTCCAAGTGGGAGTCCGGTTCCTCCACCCCGGATATCAGCATTATTTTGGAGCTGGCAGATTTCTTCGAGACCAGCGTGGACGTGCTTTTAGGCTACACTCAGCAAAGTGCCAGCCTGGAGGACAGCGTCTGCCGCTTGCGGGAATTGCGCATCCAGAAGGAGTACGAAGCCGCCTTTCGGGAGGCGGAAAAGGCCCTAAAACGGTTCCCCAACAATTTCCAGGTGGTGTACGAGTGCGCCAGAATTTACCAGCTTTCCGGCCTGGAAAACCGCGATACGGCGGCCCTGGCCCGCTGCCAGGAGCTGTACCGCCGCAGCCTGGAGCTCATCTCCCAAAACGAGGATAGGGAAATCAGCCCGGTGTCCATCTACATCGCCATGGCCAACGCCATGCACAGCGCGGGGGATAAAGAGGGCGCCCTCAAGCTGCTAAAAGAGTACAACGTGGAGGGCGTCAACAACGCGGAGATTGGCACCATCCTGGCCAAGGAACAGGAAACCAGCCAGGAGTCCCTCACCTATCTCACCCGGGCTTTGCTGAACGCGGAAACCGCCATGCTTCAGTTCAGCGTGGGCTACGCCAACGCTTGCCTGCACTTGAACCGGCCCGCCCAGTCTCTGGAGTTCAACCAGCTGCTATACCAATTCGGCCAGGGCCTCAAGGAGCCGGGAAAAATGTCGTACCTGGATAAAGCCCAGGTCATTCTTCTACTTTTAAACGCTTTTGCCTGCACCCAGCTGGGGGATAGGGAGCGGACGAAAGAGTACCTGCGCCAGGCCCGGCAGCTGGCCCTGCGGTTCGATGCCGCCCCCAGCTACGGCTTAGAGCACCACAAGTTCATCACCCTACAGCGGGACGCCACCGCCTACGACGATTTCGGCCCCACCGCCATGGAGGGCGTGGAAGCCCAGCTGAAGGACAACGAAAGCGATTACCCCGGCCTGTGGGCCCTGTGGGAGGAGGTTTGTCATGAAGAAGCGTGAAATCCGGCGGCCCTTTGTCCGCCAATTCTACAGAAGGAACAAGTTGAATTTTATCCTGGCCTTTGCCGCCACCGTGGTGATGGCCTTTGCGAACCTGGTCATCTCCTGGCTGCTCCAGCAGATTATGGACTTGATGGCGGGCAGCGGCAACACCCTTTCCCTGGGAGGAATCTGCTGGGTGCTTTTGGGCATTGCGGCCACCATCGTTTTGGTGGGTGCTGTCCGGGCCTACGCCCTGCCCCGGTTCTTCACCCGGGCCATAGGCCAGTATAAGGACTACGCCTACAGCCAGCTGTTAAAGAAGAACATCTCCACCTTTTCCCGGGAGAGCACCTCCACCTATTTGTCCGCCCTCTCCAACGACGCCAACAGCATCGAGGTGAACTACCTGGAAAAGCTCTTTGACCTGGTGATGGACGCCATCCTCTGCGTGGGCGCCTTTTTGATGATGCTTTGGTACAGCCCCCTGCTCACCTTGATTGCCCTGGTGCTTTCCCTGCTGCCTTTGGGCGCCTCTCTGGTGGCGGGCAAGCACTTGGCCAGCCGGGAGCAGGAAGTCTCCCGGAAAAACGACAGTTTCCTCTCCATGGTCAAAGACGGCCTCACCGGCTTCTCCGTGGTGAAGAGCTTCAAAGCCGAGAAGGAGATCCTGCGGCTGTTCTCCCAAAGCAACGCCCAGGCCCAAGAGGCCAAGCGCCGCCGGATGTGCCTGGCCCAGGTGCTGCGCTCCTTGGGCAGCGTGGCGGGGGTGGTGGCCCAGTTCGGGGTGTTCCTGGCGGCGGCTGTGCTGGCTTTGGCGGGCAAAGGCGTCACTCCCGGCGTGGCCGGGGTGTTCCTCCAGCTCAGCGGGCTTTCCATCATGTTCCTGCAGGAGGGGCCTGAGATGCTGGCCAACCGCCGGTCGGCTTTGGCCCTTATCGACAAGCTGGCGGAATCCCTCTCCCAAAACGTCCGGGAGGAGGGTGCCCCTATCCCCAAAAAGCTGGAAGAGGGCATCCAGGTGCGGGACCTCTCCTTCTCCTACCAAGAGGGCGAGGAGGTGCTCTACCACGTAAACGCCCAGTTCCAGGCGGGGAAGAGCTACGCCCTGGTGGGCGCTTCCGGCTCGGGGAAGTCCACCTTGCTGAATTTGCTCATGGCGGGCCACGGCGGCTACTCCGGGGAAATCCTCTACGATGGCCGGGAGCTTTCCACCGTCAGCACCCAGTCCCTTTACGAGCTGGTCTCCATGGTGGAGCAGAACGTGTTTGTGTTCAACAGCACCTTGCGGGACAACATCACCATGTTCCGGGACTTCCCGCCCCAGCAGGTCCAGCGGGCCGAGGAGCTTTCGGGCCTTGCCCCCATCATCCAGGAGAAGGGCGAGGACTGCCTCTGCGGGGAGAACGGCGCGGGGCTTTCCGGCGGCCAGCGCCAGCGGGTGTCCATTGCCCGGTGTTTGCTGCGGCACACCCCGGTACTCCTGGTGGACGAGGCCACCGCTTCCCTGGATAAGGAGACAGCCTTCCGCATCTCCAGCTCCATCCTGGATTTGAAGGGCCTCACCCGGGTGGTGGTCACCCACTCTTTGGACGAGGCGCTCCTTAGCCGGTACGACGGCATCCTGGTGCTGCACCACGGCCGCGTGGTGGAGACCGGCCAGTTCCAAGAGCTGATGGACCGCAAGGGCTTGTTCTACTCCCTGTACACTGTGGCCCAGTAGAGAGGCGTGGAGAGCTGCGCCCGGTTCCGCCCGTGCAAAAGTCCCCCGCTGTGTCCCTTTTGTCCCGGCGGCGAAGAGGGATTTACATTTCTGCTTTGCTGCGGTATAATGGCGCATAGATAAAGCGCGCAAAAGGAGGAACATCCCATGGACTTGGAAACTATGAAACGCAAATACGCCTACACCCTGGCCCGGGTGGGGCTGAATGTGCAGAAGGGCCAGACCGTTTTGGTGGAAGCCGCCATCGAGGGCTGGCAGTTTGCCAGCCTCTTCGCCGAGGAGTGCTATAAGCTGGGCGCCGGCAATGTGGTTGTCAACTACCTGGACCAGGCCAGCTTAAAGGTGGCTGCCCACTACCGCCCCGACGCAGACGTCCGCCGGGTGGAGGACTGGGAGCGTTCCATGTACCAGAAGTACCTGGATGAGGGCGCCTGCTACGTCCGCCTGGAGGGTGTGAACCCCCAGCTGATGGAGGGCGTCAGCGAGAAGGAGTCCAACGCCATTTTCGCCCATGTGGACGGCGTGCGGAACATCATGCGCAAGGCCAGCCGGGAGAAGCACTGCCAGTGGCTCATCGCTATGGTGCCCACCGTGGAGTGGGCCGAGTACATCCTGGAGAAGAAGGGGGAGGAGGCCCTTGGGGAGCTGTGGGAAATCCTCTTGAAGCTGTGCTACATTGACGAGGACAACAACGTGGTGAAGACCTGGGAGGAGCTCCACGCCCAGAAGGCAGCCCGCGGTAAGGCCGTGGACGCCCTGAAGCTGACAAAGCTCCACTACACCGCCGGGAACGGCACGGACCTCACCGTGGGCCTGACCCCTTGGTCCAAATTCGGCCACGAGGGCGCCCCCGCCATCCCCTTCACCCCCAACATCCCCACCGAGGAAATCTGCACCACCCCCGCCAAGTACGAGACAAACGGCGTGGTGTACGCCTCCCGGCCCTTGGTGCTGGGCGGCAAGAAGATTGAGAACTTCGGCTTCCGCTTTGAAAAGGGAAAGGTGGTGGAGGTCCTGGCCGGCGCCGGCAAGGAAATGCTGGAAGCTTTGGTGGCCACTGACGAAAACGCCGGCTACCTGGGCGAGGCCGCCTTGGTGGAGTACCATTCCCCCATCAGCATGAGCGGCCTGGTGTATTACACCACCCTCATCGACGAAAACGCCAGCTGTCACCTGGCGCTGGGCCGGGGGCTCAACTCCTCCCCCGCGGGCCAGCCGGACTTGTTCAACGATTCCACCATCCACATCGACTTCATGATCGGCACCCCCGACATGAAGATTGTGGGCACCACAGAGGACGGCAGGGAGGTGGAAATCTTCCGGGACGGCGACTTTGCCCTGTAACCCTTAAACGCGAAAAAGCCCCCGTATGCCGGGGGCTTTTCTGCTGCATAAAAAGCACCGGGCATCCCCGGCGCTTTTCTTGTTGGCTGTTTACTTTTTCAGGGCAATGGCCTCAATCTCGCACAGCACGCCCTTGGGCAGCTCCTTCACCGCCACGCAGCTGCGGGCGGGATTGGAGGTGAAATACTTGGCGTACACCTCGTTAAAGGCGGCGAAGTCCTTCATGTCCGCCAAGAAGCACAGCGTCTTAAAGACCTGCTCAAACCCAGAGCCGCCGGCCTCCAAAATGGCGCCCACGTTCTTGCAGCTCTGCTCCGCCTGGGCGGTGATGCCTTCCGGCGCCGCGCCGGTCTGGGGGTCCACCGGCAGCTGGCCGGAGGTGTACACCACGCCGTTTACCTCATACCCCTGGGAATAGGGGCCAATGGCGGCGGGGGCGTTCTCAGTATGGATTTTGTTCATAAGTCCTGCTCCCTTCCAATAGGTTCTTTTCTCTTATTATTGGGGAAGAACCGCCATTTGTCAAGGTGCTCCCGCAAAAGCGCCTTTTGGAAAGGCCCGCGCCTCTGGGCCCGGCGGGATGCGGCGCTTGCGCTGTTGGGAGAGCTGCACCATCCCACAGGGGGGAATAGGGGCCGCCGCTGAACGCCTTGCAAAGATACGCATTGAAAAAAGCGGCGGACCCGGGTATAATATTCAGAGGCGGCCATCGAGGATGGCCAGGGGGGAGGAAATGCCGTGCCGGTTGATATGAAAGAGGTCATTGCCCAGGCAGCCATGAAGCTTTTAATCGAGAAGCATGCGAAAAAGCTGACGGTAAAGGATATTGTGGAGGAATGCCACATCACCCGCCAAACCTTTTATTATCACTTTGCGGATATTCCTGAGATGTTCCGCTGGATTTTAGAACAGCAGGGCCAGCGCGCCTTGCTGGAGGCCAAGGCACAGGCAGGGGGAGAAAAGGGCCTTCGCTGCCTGTTCGTCATGGCGCTGGAGGCCATGCCCTATTTGCGCCGTGTAGAGCGCACCCCTTACGGGGAGGAGCTGCAGCGGATGGTGGCCCAGTCCATTCAGAATATCTTTGAGAAGATTATCGAAGAGAAGGGGCTGTATGCCCAGTGCAGCCGCGGGGAGATCAAGCTCATCCTGCGGTACCATGTGGGGGCTATTCTGGGGCTGTTTCAAAGCTGGGGGCCGGAGGACACCCAAAACCTGGATACGATCGTCCATACCGTATTTTTGCTGATGACCGAGGGCATATCCCCGCAGGAAGGGGCCAACCTATAAAAAAAGCAGATGGACAGTTTTGCCGGATTGTAAAGCTTTTTTACAATCCGGCTTTTTTGTCCAGACAGAATGGGAGAAGTGATTCTGGACGCGTCCGCCATTCCGCTGTAGAATGCAGGCAGACCCAATGGAAAGGAGAGATCAAGCGTGGCGCATGAGATCATGAGCGTAAAGCTTTGTGAGCTGGATGACCGTGTTGCCAGGCTCCACAGCCGGTTGCGCCTGACCGAGACAGCGGACGCCGGAACACTGGACTGGGAGATTGCGGAGCAGGAGCGGCAGTGCGCGGAAACGGCTTTAACTCTGGCCCAGAGGCTGGCCCACTCCAAGGGGGCTGTGGCCCGAGAGCTTTCGGAAACGTATGAAAAAATGGAAAGCCAGCTTCAGTTGATGGCCAGCAGCTTGGGGCCGGCGGTGCAACAGAGCGAAGCCCCCGCGGACGAACAAGCATTTCTGGCGGAGTATGCCCTGGATTTCGCCCTTTTGGCTGTGGAACGGGCGCTGCTGCTCTCCATGCAGGCAATTTACGCACAGCAAATTCTAGAAACGGAAGAAAGGAACAAGCGATGAAAGAAGTGAGATCCCCCAAAAAACCGTTGATTTATTACGGCCTCATCGTGATGGCGGTGCTCCTGCTGTTCAACATGCTAATCACGCCGATGATTGTCCAGCACCGGGTGAAAGAGGTGGACTACGGCGCCTTTGTCCAAATGGCAGAGGACAAGGACCTGGGCCTGGTAGAGGTGGATGAGACAGAGAACCAGGTTGTCTTTACCAACAAAGAAGGCACCGCCATCTATAAGGCGGGTATGATCCCCGATCCCGACCTTGCCCAGCTACTTAAGGATTCCGGAGCCCAGTACTCGGGGCAGATCCTGCAGCGGGCAAACCCCATGCTCAGCTTCCTCATCAGCTGGGTGCTGCCCATAGTCCTGTTCGCCCTGCTGGGCTACTATATGAATAAAAAACTGATGCAGCGGGCTGGCGGCCCCAACGCGATGAGCTTTGGAAAATCCAACGCCAAGGTGTATGTCCAGTCCACCAAGGGCATCAAATTTTCTGATGTGGCCGGCGAGGATGAGGCCAAAGAAAGCCTGAAGGAGATTGTGGACTATCTTCATAACCCCAGAAAGTACACCGAGGCCGGGGCCTCCATGCCCAAGGGGATCTTGCTGGTGGGCCCTCCCGGCACCGGCAAGACCATGCTGGCCAAGGCGGTGGCCGGAGAGGCAAGCGTGCCCTTCTTCTCCATGTCTGGCAGTGAGTTTGTGGAGATGTTTGTGGGCATGGGCGCCTCTAAGGTGCGGGACCTTTTTAAGCAGGCAAAGGAAAAGGCCCCCTGCATTGTGTTTATCGACGAGATCGACGCCATCGGCCAAAAGCGCAACGCAGGCAGTATAGGCGGGAACGACGAGCGGGAGCAGACATTGAACCAGCTGCTTACAGAGATGGATGGCTTTGAGGAAAACACGGGGGTCATCATTCTGGCGGCCACCAACCGGCCGGAGAGCCTGGACCCTGCCCTGACCCGCCCCGGCCGGTTCGACCGCCGGGTGCCTGTGGAGCTGCCGGACCTGCAGGGCCGGGAGGCCATTTTGAAGGTGCACGCCAAAAAGATCAGGGTGGCCCCGGATGTGGACTTCCACACCATTGCCCGCATGGCTGCGGGTGCCTCTGGCGCGGAACTGGCGAACATCGTCAATGAGGCCGCCCTGCGGGCAGTGCGGCAAAACCGCACTGTGGTGACGGAGGCCGACCTGGAAGAGAGCATTGAAACGGTGATTGCCGGGTACCAAAAGAAGAACGCCGTCCTCTCGGACCGGGAGAAGCTCATTGTCTCTTACCACGAGATCGGCCATGCCTTGGTGGCGGCAAAACAGTCCCATTCCGCCCCCGTGCAGAAAATTACCATCATCCCCCGCACCAGTGGAGCTTTGGGTTACACCATGCAGGTGGACACCGGGGAGAAAAACCTGCTGACCAAGGAGGAGCTGGAAAATAAAATTGCCACCCTGACAGGGGGCCGGGCCGCCGAGGAAGTGGTGTTCGGCTCGATCACCACAGGCGCCAGCAACGATATTGAGCAGGCCACGAAATTGGCCCGGGCCATGATCACCCGCTACGGCATGAGCCGCAACTTTGACATGGTGGCCTTGGAGACCGTGCAGAACCAGTACCTGGGGGGTGACACCTCCCTCGCCTGCTCTGCGGAGACCGCCGCCCAAATTGACCAGCAGGTAGTGGACCTGGTGAAGGCCCAGCATGAGAAGGCGAAGAAGATATTGACAGACAACAGCGGCAAGCTCCATGAGCTGGCCAAATACCTCTACGAAAAGGAAACCATCACCGGGGAGGAGTTTATGGGTATTCTGGAAGGGGGCGCCAAGCCATGAGAACCCCTCGGCAGAAAAGGCCCTGGTACCGGCGGGTTGGCTGGTGGGATCTGTTGGTGGGCGTTGCCCTCATCGCCCTGGGGGCCGCCTCCCTGATGAACCCCGATCTGGCGGTGGAAGGCCTGGCCTATGCCTACGGCATTGCCGGCGTGATTGTGGGAGTGGCCGATATCCTGCGCTATATCCGAGTGGAACGGTTTACAGGGTTGGGGCCGTTGGTTTCCCTGGTTTCCGGGGTGCTCAGCGTCATGTCCGGGGTGGTGATCCTGGTCCATCCCCGCGTGGGAATTGCAGTGTTTTCCCTGTTGTTCGCTGTGTGGTTTATGGCCCACTGCATCTCACGGCTGGCGGGTTTGCCCCAGGTGCGTTTGGCGGCGGGGAGAGGTATGTACTGCTTCGCTCTCGCGCTCAATCTCATCGGCTTAGTCGCTGGGATACTTTTGGCCGTGATGCCCTTCCGTGCCGCCACAGCTTTGGGCTACCTGGCCGGGTTGTACCTTATCGTTTTGGGAGTGGAGAGTGTTGCCATGGCGTTTTTCCCCCTGTGAGATGGCGCGATACCATTTAGAAAGGAGGCCCGTTATGAAGGAAGAGGATCGAAGGCTTGGCGCAGAAACGAGGAAATGTGTTCGGATGGGGTCCGGCGCAGCAGTGGGGGTGTTACAGCCCCGTGCTCCCCGGTGCCTAAGGGGCGGAAAGAAAGAGGGAGAGTATGAATCTGCTGGTCAGCCTTGACGAAAACTACCTGCCACAGCTGCAGGTGCTGCTGGCATCCCTCTGTCAGAATTGCCCGGGGGAGACAGGTTCCGTATACCTGCTGCACCGGTCCATCCCCCGGCAGAAGCTGGATGGGCTGGGAGAGAGTTTGAAAATGCACGGCTGGGAGCTTTGCCCCATCCCAGTGGGGGAGAGCCTGTTTTCCAAGGCGCCGGTGACAAAGCAGTATCCCCAGGAGATGTATTACCGGCTGTTGGCGGGCCACCTGCTCCCGCGGGAGGTGAATCGGGTGCTGTACCTGGATCCGGATATCCTGGTCATCAATCCCTTGAAGCCCCTGTGGCAGATGGACTTGCAGGGAAACCTCTTTGCCGCAGCTGCCCATACAGGGAAAACAGAGCTGGCAAACAGCTTGAACCGTGTGCGCCTGGGCACAGAGAGGGATTATTACAACTCGGGAGTGCTGCTGATGGACCTGGAGCGCTGCCGGGAGGAAATCCGGCCCCAAGAGCTCTTTTCCTTTGTGGAGGAGCACAGCAGAGAGCTGGTGCTCCCTGACCAGGATGTGCTCAATGCCCTGTACGGGGACCGGGTTCTGCCCTTGGATGACGTAATCTGGAATTATGATGCCAGAAATTACAGCAGCTACCTGATGCGCAGCATGGGAGAGGCGGATTTGCCCTGGGTGATGCGGCACACAGCCGTTCTCCATTTCTGCGGCAAGGAAAAACCCTGGAAGCCCTATTACCGCCACCGGTTCGGGGTGCTGTACCTCCACTATGAGGAGGTGGCCAAACGGTGGTTCTCAGGGCAGGGGGCGCTGTGAAGGAAGCCGTAGGTTGTGCTCTGGCGGCGGTGGGGCGGGCCAAGAATCCCTGTTCCCGGCCCAACGGCATGTAAAAAACGAAAAGGGAAAGCGCACCCGGATTGGGCCGGAAAGGCCGAATCCAGGTGCGTTCTGTATTTGAAGGGAAGAGTTCTGCCTTTCTTCTAACGGGTGGGATCATAGGCCTTCTTCAGCCGGTGGAGGTTGGACAGCCGCTGAACTGCCTCATCCCCCAGCTTTTCCGAAACGGCCACCACCAGCGCGTCCACCAGGGCGGCGGGCGCCGTCATAGAGTGGTACTCCTTGGCCTCCCCCCGGTAGACAAACAGGTTCATGTCCGCCCGCTCGTCTTCCGGAAGATAGCTCCGGCTGGTAAAGGCCAGCGTTCGGTACCTCGCCTGCTTTTGATACGCCAAAATTATCCGGCCCTCCCGGGAAACTTTGGAAAAGCTGAACAGCACCACCAGGTCGTCAGAACGCGCCTGGGAAAGCCCTTCCAGCACTTCCGAGCCGCCGGAGGGCAGCAGGATCGCCTCAATGCCCAGCCGCCGCAGCCGGAACAAAAGCAGCTGCCCCAGGGAGGCGGAGGCGCTTTGCGGGTAATCTGCTCTGGCATGCGGGGGAATTGAATGGTCATACAGCTCTATTGTAGCCCCTGTGTGTGTAAAGGCGCGACCGTGTTTCTGTAAAATTGAAATAAAGGAATCGAAACCAATGAAGACAAAACCAGCAAACGCTTCCAGCAGCAACCCAAGACTTGCAGAAAAACGCAGAAAAACTCTGATTAAGGCTGCTGTGGGTTCTGTGGCAGGCATCGCTGTGATCGCGCTGGGAATCGCGTTTGTGCCGCGGCTCTTGGGGATGGGTGTGTCCGCAGCCAGTATCACCACCTATGAGGTGGAAGCCATTGCCTATGGGAATGTGGACACCACCATCAGCGGCAGCGGCAACTTGACCCCTGTCTCCCAACAGACCCTGACAGCGGAGCAGCCCGTCACGGTTACGGTAGTGAACTACGCCGCCGGGGATGCCGTGGAAGAAGGAGCGGTGATTGTTACGGTGGAGGATGCACAGGGCAGCTCTATAGATTACACCGCCCCCTATGGCTGCGTGCTGCTGGAACTGCCTGTTTCCAGCGGGGATGAGCTGGAAGCTGGTGGCGAGGTTGCTATGGTCATGGGAACAGACGGCTTCACTATGGGCATCGCTGTGGATGAGCAGGACATTTCCGCCGTAGCAGTGGGACAGGAGGTGGCCTTCACCGTGGACGCGGTGGACGGGGAATACACGGGAGAGGTGACCGCTGTCTCCTATAACGGCAGCACCAACGGCAGCACCACCGCTTATCAAATCACCGTCAGGGTGGATTATGCCGAAGAAATTTATCCCGGCATGAGCGCCACCGCGGAAATTGTGGTGGAGGAAAGCGGCGAAGGGTTGCTGGTGCCTGTGGAGGCGGTACAGACCTCCGGGGACGAGGAATACATCACCCTGGCTCCCTCCAGCGCGGCGGAAGGCGATGAGTACGGGGAGGGCGAAATCTAGGTATCGGAGCTTTCCACCGTCACCGTGGAAACAGGGATGTCGGACGGGAGCTATATCTTGGTGGAAAGCGATGAGCTTGCCGAAGGCGACTTGATTGTTGTCACACGTCTTACCTCCACCCAGACTGGCTCTGACTCCCAGGGCAGCGGCGGCATGGGAGGCGGTTTCCCCGGCGGCGGTATGGACTTTGGGGATTTCGATTTTGAAAATTTTGATCCCGGCACCATGCCCCAGGGTGGGGGCTTCTGCATGGCTGTGGAATAAGGCAGCTCTGGCAGGGCTGGGGCTGCTTTGGTGGGTGATCTGCTGGCTTGCAGGAAAGGGCAAAGAATGAGAGCGGGGGCAGCGTTCAGCACGGTCTCCGTGCCATTCCGGTTGGTCTGGGGCGGGCGCTGAAAAAGCGCGGTGCGCAGGCCGCCGGAGCACTTGAAAAAGGAATGTTTGTGTTGCGGGCAGGGCCTGAACCTGGTAAAATGAATTGAACCGTATGCTGCCCGGCAGCTGCAGGTGCCCATTCAATGCGCGGAAGGAGCAAGGCTATGAATCCCAGCGGAATCTTCCGCCGGCTTTCAAGCTTTTGAAAAAATGAAACGGCTTAGAGAGGATCTCCTGGCCGGATCCGTTCTGCTCCAAATTCCGGAAACGACTCTTTTCCCAGAAAGGTGAAAACAAGATGGAAGAAGCCCTTATTTTGCTGCGGCAGTTGATCACCATGTTTTTGTATGTGGGTGTGGGCTGGTGCCTACGCCGGTTCCGGTTGGTCACCCAGGAGAACAGTTCCGCTTTAAGCAACTTGCTGCTGTACGCTATCCTGCCATGCGTCATCGTTCAATCGTTCCTCCGGGAGGCCACCCCCCAGGCCACCCAAAACCTGTTGTGGTCTTTGCTGCTTTCCGCGCTGGCCCTGGGTGTGTCCGTGGGGGTGTCCGCCCTGTTGTTTTGGAAAAAGCCCGCCTCGAATTTTGGCAGCGCCTTCTCCAACGCGGGGTTTATGGGGATTCCCTTGATCGCTGCTGTGGTAGGGGAGGGGGCCGTGTTTTACATCGCCGGGTTTGTGGCGCTGCTGAACATCCTCCAGTGGACTTACGGCCAGGCCATTTTAGGGGATGCTCAGGCCGCCAAGCCGTTGGGCGTTTTGAAAAATCCCCTGGTGATCGCTTTCGCGGTGGGGCTGCTGCTGTACTTTTTACCCATCACCCTGCCGGGGATCTTCACCAATGCGGTGAGCTCCGTGGCAGCCTGCAACGCGCCGGTGGCCATGGTGATCTTAGGTGTGCTGCTGGGGAACATTTCCCCCAAGAGGATGTTTCTCTCCAAGGAGGCCTGGCTGGTCGGCGGGGTTCGGCTGCTTCTCATCCCCCTGCTGACACTGCTGCTGCTCAAGGCGTTTCCCGGCGTTCCTGGGGAGATGCGGGCCGCGCTGATCATTGCCGCCGCTGCACCGGTGGGCTCCAACTTGGCGGTGTATGTCCAGCGCCAGGGCGGAGATTCCCAGGCTGCCGCAGGGATGGTGTGCCTTTCCACCATCTTGTCCATTATCACCATGCCCCTGGTCTTGCTGGTTTCCTGACCTGGGCCGAAAATAGGAGAGGAGCAATTGAAATGAGCGAAAAAATGGCCATTGAACAGCGGGTTGAGAGAGAAATCACCGCCCGTATGGAGGAGCTGGACCAAAAGCTGGTTGCGGAAAAGCTGGAGCGCTATCGCCGGTTGAACCAATTTGCCCAGCTGGGAAAGGTGCTGTTTGTGGGCTCCAGCCTGATGGAGCAGTTCCCCATCAATGAACTGCTGTTGGACATGGGCCGAACCTACACTGTGTACAACCGGGGTATTGGGGGATACACCACGCAGCAGCTTGCCAAGTCGCTGGACGTGTGTGTTTACGAGCTGCAGCCCAGCCAAGTGCTCATCAACATTGGCACCAACGATATGAATACCCAGGAGTACACTGTGGAGGGGTTGATGGAGCGGTACGAAGCCATCCTGCGGGACATTCAAGCCCATGTGCCGGGGGTTAAGCTGACCTTGTTGGCCTACTACCCCCTCTGCGAGCCGAAACTGGCGGAAGACCCCCACGGCCGGGAGATTTTAAAGTCCCGGAACAATCGAATCATTGCCCAGGCAAATCAAGCTGTGCAGGCACTGGCGAAGAAGGTTGGGGCCGGTTTCCTCAACTGCAACAGCGCCATCACCGATGAAAGCGGCAACATGCGTCCCGAATACACCATCGAAGGAATGCACATGTACGGCGACGGCTACGCCCAGGTGCTGAAGGCCCTGCTGCCATGGCTGGACGAAGCGGCCGCCTCGTCCGGTTCGCGGCAGAGCGCCACTGGCGCCCGTTTTCCCCACGGCACGGAGGGGGGCGCGCCCATCAAGTAACGGGGAGGGGCGGTGTTTCCCGGTTTGTCCCGCAGGTCCGCGAGAGGCCGGCGCTGGCCTGATGCTGTGAGGAAGCGGGAAAAGAGTTTGAAAGAGCCGGCTGGATGGAATCGGGGGTCGCATGCAGGAAACTATCTATGTGAAGCCCACTTTAGGAAAGGGATAATTGATTGATAACCACGAAATAAAAGGCTCGCATTGACATTTTGAAAGGATACATAGTATAATTGTGCCAATATTTTTCGGTTAGAAGCCGAACCGGCAAGTACGAATACTTGCGTTTTGTGAGCAAAGTACAGAAGACAATTTCATTTTTGTATGTCTCTTATTTCATGTCAGGAAGGCGTGCAGTTCCCCAGCAAGGAGAACAGCACGCTTTTTTTGTGCCATCGCTGCATGAAGGGCAGTCTTCTGAGGAATGGGAGGGAATGGGAGGGTAAGATGAATCTTCAATGCATACAGGAACTTTGGGTCAATTCTCAAGAAGGCGAAGGGGATGTGGGCCGCAGTGCGGCGGTAATTTTCGGAGTTCCCACCTGCGTTGGGAATATGAGCTGGCAGGTGAAAAAGTGGCTTGGCACCAACTGGAACGTACAGGTAGGTGGTAAGCTGGGCAGTGCGTTTTCCACAGATAATTCTCCAAACGGCGGGGGAACAGAACTGGCGGTCCCCACGCTGGTGAACCGCATGCCGTTCCGAGAAATGCGCCGCCATTCCAGCGGCGCTGAATTTGGAAGACCTTTTATCCATATCGGGCCGGCGGTAGTCCGGGATAAAATCGAAGAAAAGGAAATACTTTACCGTCCGTTCGGGGCGCGTGTCGCGCGGAAAGCGCGTCAACTGTTTGATGGGAAGTGAGGAGGCCGCCGTGAAGATAGCAAGCAAATCGAATCCCTTAAAAGAGGGCGGTGTGGAAAGCGGCGGTGGCATTGCGGGATACCACCGGTCAATCCGCCGCAAGTGGGGCATCCTGCTGGGACTGGCCGTGATTGTAGTGTTGTTTATGCTGATCTCTGTAAACGCGGGTTCCTCCGACCTCTCATTGTGGGAGGTGTGCCGCACCTTGCTTGGCATGGGAGAGGAACGCTCCTTTGTAGTGATCTGGCAGCTGCGCATGCCCCGCGTGGTGGGGGCGGTGATCGCGGGGGCCGGGTTGGCCATCGCGGGGTGCGTCATGCAGACCTGCCTGAAAAACCCTCTGGCGTCCCCCTCCACCTTGGGCGTGTCGGCGGCGGCCACCTTTGGCGCGAACTTTTCCATCATTGTGCTGGGAGCCGGGGCACTGATGAACACCGCCTCCGACGCAGTGTCGATCAGCAACCCTTATCTGGTGACAGGCAGCGCCTTTGTGTGTTCTCTGGGGGCGGTCCTGCTGATTTTGGCCCTGTCAAAGCTGCGCAGCTTTTCCCCGGAATCCATCGTGCTGGCGGGCACGGCCCTGAGTTCGCTCTTCTCCGCTGGAACCACCATTATCCAGTACTTTGGAGATGATGTGCGCATCGCCGCTGCGGTATTTTGGACCTTCGGCGATCTGGGCAGGGTCTCTTGGCGGGAAAACGGGTTGATGGCCGCTGTGGTGGGCGGTGCGACCGTCTACTTCCTCTTTATGCGCTGGAACTACAACGCCATGGCCAACGGGGAAGAGCTGGCCAAAAGCCTGGGCGTCAAAACATCCCGGGTGCGGTTTTGGGGGCTGCTGGTGTCCTCTCTGCTGACCGCTGTCTCCGTGGCGTTTATGGGGATGATCGGCTTTATCGGCTTGATTGCCCCCCAGATTATGAAACGGCTTATCGGGTCGGATCACAGGTTTTTGATCCCCGCCTCCGCGCTGATGGGCGCTGTGGTGCTGCTCGCGGCGGACACGGTGGCACGCACGGTGATCTCCCCGGTGGTCCTGCCAGTGGGAGCCGTCACATCCCTGCTGGGGGCGCCCCTATTTTTCTATATGCTTTTGAAAGGGAAGCGTGTGAAATGAGACTGGAAGTGAAAGATTTGCGTTACGGCTACACCCAGGCCAGGGAGGTGGTGAAAGGTGTGTCCTTTACCGCCCAGGCAGGAGAGTGCCTGGCCGTGCTGGGTGTGAACGGCGTGGGGAAAACCACCATGCTAAAGTGCATCAACCGCATTATCCGCCCCAGCTCAGGGGAGGTGCTGGTGGACGGCGTGCCTGTGGGGAAATTGGGCGGACGGGCGTTGGCCCAGCAGATCGGCTATGTGCCCCAGGGGTGTGAGTTCGCGGACAGCTCGGTGTTTGACGCCGTCCTCTTGGGGAGAAAGCCCTTTATCCAGTGGGACGTGACCAAGCGGGATTTGGAGATCGTCCAAGAGGTGCTGGGCCTGATGTCCCTGGAGGAATACGCTAATCGGAACGTCAATGCGTTAAGCGGCGGGGAACGGCAGAAGGTTTCCATTGCCAGGGCGCTGGCCCAGCAGGCCCCAGTGCTGTTGTTCGATGAGCCTACCAGCAATCTGGATATTAAAAATCAGCTGGATGTACTGGACATCACCCGGCAGGTGGTGCGGCGGCAGAACCTGGCGGCGGTGGTGATCATCCACGACCTGAACTTGGCCCTGCGCTTTGCAGACAAATTTTTGGTGATGAAGGACGGGGCCGTTTTCGCCTTTGGGGGCAAGGCCGTGGTAAATGCGGAGACCATCCGGGAGGTTTACGGAGTTCATGCCCAAGTGGTGGAGTATGACGGCCGCCCTGTGGTCATTCCGCAGTAATTGAGAATTGGAGGAAAGAAAAATGAAGACAGCAAAACAATGGATGGCGCTGCTGCTGGCGGGCGCGCTGCTCATGGGACTGTGCTCCTGCGGGCCCGCCAAGGAGAACGGCGAAGAGAGCGCTTCCCTGTCAAGCCAGGCAAGCGGCATTTCAGAGGAAAACGCGCTTTCAGAAGAGGAAAGCGAGGGCGTTTCTGTAACGGACATGATGGGCCGCACGGTTGCCGTACCCGCCGGCGCGGAGAGCTTTATCTGTATCGGTCCCGGATGTTTGCGGCTTTACTGTTATGTGGCTGACAAGTCCCAGCTGGCCGGCGTAGAGGAGGTGGAAAAGTCTTGGGGAGAGGAGGGCCGCCCCTATCGCATGGCTCTGGAGGATGTGGATTCCATGGAGACGATTGGCCCAGGAGGCCCTGGCAACGCTCCGGACGCCGAGATGCTTTTTGCCGCCGGCGCGGATGTGATTTTTACCACATACGCATTGGAATCCTCGGAGATCGACGAGCTCCAGGAGAGAATTATGACGCCGGTGGTGGCCTTGAGCTATGGGGAGGCCAGCCTGTTTTCCGAAGAGGTCGATCAGTCGCTGAAGCTGATCGGCCAAATCACCGGAAACGAAGCCAGGGCGGAGGAGCTCATCCAGTACTTCGCCGGGGCTAAGGCCGATTTAGAGGCGCGCAGCGCGGATGCAGAGGACCCTCCCACGGTTTATCTCGGGTGCCAGTCCCACCAAGGTTCCCACGGCATTGAGAGCACGACAGGGGATTATCCCTTGTTCGACGCCTTGAACGCCCGTAACGTGGTGGCTGAAGCCGGCATTCACGAGTATGTGAGCTTGGACAAGGAAAAGTTGCTGGAAATGGATCCGGACGTGCTGGTTATCGACGCTGGCGGGCTTTCCATCCTTCAAGAGGATTACGCCTCCAATCCGGATTTTTACAACTCCCTTTCCGCGGTGCAGAATGGGAATGTGTACTTGCAAATGCCTTTTAACTATTACGATACCAATATTGAAATCGCCTTGGCGGATGCCTATTATATCGGCACCGTGCTGTATCCGGAGGAGTTTTCTGACATTGATCCTGCGGAAAAGTTCGACGAAATCACCCAGGAAATGTTGGGGATTGACGCCTATGACAGGATTGCTGCAGCTTATTTCGGCGGTTATCAAACTGTGACGTTAGGCCAGTGATAAGGAGGAGCAAGATGGACGAAACAAAAGAACTTTGGAAGAAAGCGGCGGAGTTTCACGGACATGTGTGCGGTGGATTGACCATCGGGTATAAGGCGGCGCTGTACGCCATTGAATTGCTGGGTATCACTTTTTCCGCAGATGAGCAGCTCGTGTGTATCGCGGAAAATGATGCCTGCGGCTGCGATGCTATCCAAGCGATTTTGGGCTGCAGCGTAGGGAAAGGAAACCTGCTTTTTCACATGACGGGAAAACAAGCCTTCTCTTTCTACAACCGAAAGACGGATCGGTCCGTGCGCTTGGTGCTGCGGCCCCGCGGAAAAGAAATGACCCGGGAGGAGTCTTTTGCCTATTACCAGTCCCTGGATCCCCGGGAAATGTTCGATGTGAAGGATGCGAAAATCCCGCTGCCGGAACACGCCCGGTTGTTTGACTCGTATGTTTGCGAAGCCTGCGGGGAAGTGACTGGCGCCAACTGGATCCGTCTTGCTGGAGGCAAGAAGTTGTGCGTGGATTGCTATAAGAGCTATGATCGGTTTCATGTGTGAATCCATCAAAACCAGCTGAATCCGGAAATTGACGGAACAGCCCACCAGCCCCCTCCAGAAAACAAAAAACGCTCGGTTATTGGTGGATTTACTTCCACCAAAAGACGGGGCGTTTTTTTCCTGCATAGCAAAGCACATAGGTCTGGACATAGGCAAACGCTGTGCGGCAGTGTTGGTGGCTGATAAAACAACTCGGAAGGACCATGCCAAAGAAACGACTCACCACCAACGGCAATGGTTTCCGCCGTACGGATGGGAGATGGCAAAGTGTCATCTAGTACTTTGACGAGCAAGGAGTGAAACGCCACAAGGTGTTCTCCAGCAAAACGAAAACGGAGGCCCAGAGGAAAATTGCTAACTAACCGAGCTGTACTACGTCAAAAAGGACACCACCAGGCTGTGTGGGATCACCAATGATTTCAACTTGTGAGCCATATCGACAGAGTGAACAAAAAAGATGCGAAAAATTTTGTGGGTCAAAAGAGCAAAAAGCACCCGGTTTGGCCAAAAAAGGCGAAACCGGGTGCTCTTTGGGTGCTGGAGGGGGTGGCAGCGGTTGGAAACGGATGAGAGCAGATGGGAAAACCCGCAGTCTGAAGCAGAATGCACCAAATAACCATGCAATACAAGAAAAAAGAAAACCGGAGAAAACCCAGTGTTTTCGCCGGTTTTGTGGCAGGGGCAGAAGGTCTTGGCTCGTCTGCCGGCTCGGGTGCTGCTCCCCGGTGGGGAGCAGCACCGACCGGGGCGGGAGCCAAGGCCGGCGCCGTAGCTTGTGTGCCACCGGCACGCACTGCCCCCTCGGCACGCGGTTTTGGAGTGGATGTGGGAACACTATACAGGGAACGGGGGAGGGCCGGTGTTGTCCAGTTCCTGCCGCAGGTCCCGGGGAGAGCGGTGCTATTCTGGTGCTGCGAGCGGCTCTGGCAGCAGTTTCTCGAGTTTTTTTACACGTTCAGCTTCCTTTGAAAATCCAACGTCCCTCCTTGGGGGCTTTTGCTGTTGGAAAGCTCCAGGCGGAACACACAGCGGTCCCCGCGGGTGATGGATTGGGTGTACTCGCAGATGTAGCCGGAGGACAGGTAGGAAGTCCGCTGGATTTTATAGCCTGCCGAGCCGTTTTTACATTTGAGAAGGGAGGCGGCAGGTTTCGGGATCACCATGGCTGCCAGGGTCTCCTCCGCGTGGCTGATGACAAGCCCATAGCGGTTTTCCAGGGTGGCGTACAGGGACGCCTCTGAAAAGTCGGTGGACTCGATCCCCTCGCAGAGATAATAAGGAATGTAGGTGGTCTCCAGGATAAGAGGTTCTCCGTCGGCCATGCGCAGCCGTTCCAGGACAAACACTTTCTGGCCTACGGCGGCCAGTTTCATGGCTTCCTGCAGTTCGGCGGTGGCAGGGACCACCTGGCACTGGAGCACCTGGGAGGAGGGAACCGAGCCAGCTTCCCGGATGTTCTCCGTGAAATTGTACAGGTAGTTGATGTCCCGCTTCAGTTTGGGTTCGGAAATAAAAGAGCCTTTGCCCCGGTAGCGGACGATATACCCCTCTTTTACCAGCTGGTTAAAGGCGCTGCGCACCGTGGTGCGGCTGACTTTCAGCAACTCCACAATCTCGTTTTCGCCGATCATCTTATCGCCGGGCTTTAATACGCCTGCCTTGATCTGATAGCGCAGGTATTCCGCCAGCTGGAAGTAGATGGGCTCTGTGGGATCCTGGGAAAGCTGAAAGGTAGAGAGAAAGTACTCGCGGGTCATGTCCATGGATATCCGCCTCCGGTTTGGTTTCCTGGTCACTATTGTACTGTGGTAGCGGAAAACACTCTGCACCACGGCGGAGCTTATGCCTCTAAATTGATCATGCGTGTGGAAGAATGACAGCGCCGGTGATTGCGGCCTCGCAATGTGCCGGCCTGCGGCCAGAATCAGGGAACATGGGAATATCTATGCAAAGGTTGGGAGCAATCCCAGCCTTTTTTCATGCCTAACAGCATGCCTAACAGTAAGGGCAGGGCTGCCTCGGAATTGAAAAGCACTCCACAACGCGAAGAAGCACGCTGCCCCACAGGGGGGACAGCGTGCTTTAGCTGTTTCCTATCCGCCGCTAAACGGCAGGCGCCGCAGCCGGTTTTCCCTATTACCGAATAGGAAAGGGCTCAGCCATTTCGTGGACGGGGTTCCTGCCCGGTCAATGGGTATCGGAATAGGCCTCCCGGTACTGGGAGGGCGTCATGCCGGTTTTGCTTTTAAACACTTTCAAGAAGTAAAAATAATCCTCAAACCCACAAGCCGCGCTGGTTTCTAAAATGGTGTAGCCTGAACTGAGCATACGTTTGGCCTGCTCCACCCGCAGGATCCCCTGCATCTGCTTGATCGTCACGCCGTACACGGCCTGGAAGATGGCGTTCAGGCGGCGGTAAGTCATGCCAAAGGCAGCGGCGTAGTCCTGGTTTTGTAGCTGCCGGCCTTTGTTGTTGTCAATATATTGCAGGATCTGGAGGGCCGTCCTGTTTTCCCGCTTGGGCCACAGCCGCTTTTTTTGCATAGCCAAACTGAGCTGGTACAGGATCGCCTGGATCTGGGAGGAGAGGAAATTTTCGCTGAAAAAGGGCGGGGCCCTGTGGCAGGCCGCGTACTCCATCAGGTCAAAGCAGGGGAGCTCCAGCGGCACCTGCCCCCATAATGGCAGCAGGATATGGCCGTTGTCCAGCTCCGTGGGCGGCGGGGCCTCAGTCCCCTCTGCCTGGAAATGGGCAAAATAGGCCTCGTGCTCGTCATGCTGCAGCCCGTAATGCCGCACATAGGGCGGCAGCAGGAAAAATTCGCCGCCGTGAACTGCATAATCCCCCCCATAGATGCGGAAGGTACGCGTCCCACTGATCATCAGCACCAGAACCCACTGGGCCATCACCCGGTCCGGGTGTACGTTCCCGCCGCTGAATTTGTCCACAATTTCCACGTGGATCTCCCCCGCCAGCCGGAACCACCGGGGAAGCCCTTGTCCGGTATTCATAGATGCCGCACCTGCCTTTTCCAATATGTCCATTTCATAATAGGCCGCGCTGAAGAGAAAAGTCAAGCAGGGGATAAATAAAATGTCCATTTATTCCATATACCTTTCGTTCCCTCCATAGACTTTTCCCCAGGGGAGCGGTATGATGCTGCCAAAGCATCCAAGGAGGGATACGAAATGAAAAACGGTAAGCTCAGAGTGGCGCTGGTGGGGGTCTCCTTCGGCGCGGAGTTTGTGCCCATCTACTTGAAACACCCAGATGTGGATTCCCTGGTACTGGTGGATACCGACCGGACGCAGTTGAATAAGATCGGCGATAAGTTCCTGCTGAAGGAACGTCTGACAGACTTCGACGCCATGCTGGCGGACGAGACCATTGACGCGGTCCATCTGGTGACACCCCCGGCCACTCACGCTCCCCTGTCTGTAAAGGCACTGAACGCAGGCAAGCACTGCGCTTGCACCATTCCCATGGGCATGACCATCGACGAGCTGTACCAGGTCATCGAGGCCCGGAAAAAGAGCGGAAAGCACTATATGTTCATGGAAACCTCCGTCTATGGGCGGGAATTCCTGTATGTGAAGGACCTGTATGAAAAGGGGGAGCTGGGCAGGATCCAGTTCATGCGCTGCGCCCATTACCAGGACATGGAGGGATGGCCAGACTACTGGCTGGGCTTCCCTCCCCTGATGCATCCCACCCACGCGGTGGCCCCCTGCCTGATGCTGCTGGGAAAGCGCCCAGAGAGCGTGTACTGCAAGGGTTCCGGCAAGGTGCGCAAAGAGGTGGAAGAGCCCTATGGCTGCCCCTTCGCCTTTGAGTCCGCCCTTATCTCCTTGAAGGACAGCGATGTGGGCATCGAAATGGCCCGTTTTCTCTACCATGTGGCCCGGGGTTATACCGAATGCTTCAACATCTACGGCGAGCGGAAGAGCTTTGAGTGGCAGCAGTTGGAATCCGAGAAACCGGTGCTGTTCTCCATGGCCTTCGACCCCAATGCGGAGCATGTGATGAACGACTACGGCCGAGGCGGGCTGGTGACGGAAGAGCGCATCCAGATCCCTGACTATGCGGACCGCCTGCCCGCGGAGATTGGGCGATTTACCCGGCAAACGGTATACGATGAAAGCAATCCCCACCTGGCGTTCCTTCAAGGTGGAGGCCATGGGGGCTCCCATCCCCACTTGGTCCATGAGTTCGTCCGAAGCATTATTGAGGACCGGGACCCTGTCCCCAGCGACATTGACGGCGCTTACTGGACCGGCGTGGGCATCTGCGCCCATCAGTCCGCCATGGAGGGCGGCGTGGTGAAGCCTGTTCCTGTTTTCGAGTAAAAAGCCCAGCAAACAATTTATAGAATTGCAATCTACCATTGGTTGAGGGGGCTCCAGGGAGGAGAGCGTCCGGGACAGGCGCAGGAGCCCTCTCTGTGTAAAAGAAAGGTCGGGGATGCTCCCGGCCTTTTCCTTTTATCAAAGCAGTGGAAGGGCCGTTGCAATGAAAAAGTGCAGGGAATGTTTCCCAAGCTAGGGCACTCTACCACCAGTCGGTTGCCGGTGCGGGTGGACTGTGTTATGCTGAAGAAAACATCGAAGGGGAGGAAAATCTATGAACGTATCACAAATCGGGCGTTTTATCAGCTGGCGCAGGGCGGATCTGGGGCTTACCCAAGCCCAGTTAGCCCAGCGGCTGGATGTGACCGACAAAGCGGTTTCCAAGTGGGAACGGGGCAAAAGCCTGCCTGACGTGGCGCTTCTCAGCCGCGTGGCTGCGGAGCTGCGGGTCAGTGTGGTGGAGCTTCTCAGCGGCGAGTCCATGAATGTGGCCCGCAGCAGCAACCTGGACGAGGCCGACGGCTGGGAGAGGGAAGCTGACCAGGCTACGCCTCTCACTTTGCAGCGGAAAGATCCTGAGGACCTGTTGGTATCGCCTTACCTGTTTGGCAGCAACCTGGAGCACACCCGCTCCTGCCTCTATACCGGCTTATCCGCCCAAATGGTCCGCAATCGGAAGTTCGCCGGGAAGCCCACTGCCTGCGAGGGCTGCGCGATAGAATGGTTCCCCTTGGGGAAACGGGCTGTGTTTGCCTTGGACGAGCCCTACACCCGCCACGGGGAGGGCTACCACATGAAACGGAACACGGAATGCAATTCCGTCAGCATCTTCAATCCCTTCCAGGGGGAAACCGCCGGCCTGGGCCAGCATGGCATCGCCATCTCCCAGGGGCAGCCGTATCTGTTCGGAATGGTGGTAAAAACCCAGAACCCGGTAGAGTTTGCCGTTTCTTTAACGGACCGGGCGGGGAAGGAAGTCTATTGCCGCACCACATTCACAGGGGAGGGGGCCGATTGGACCCGTTTTGAAGTTGAACTTACCCCCCAGGCCGCGGATCCCGACGCCGATCTGCGCATCTGTTGGGAAGAGGCGGGCCATGTCTGTGTGGGGGCCATCTCCCTGCTGCCCAAGGACCACTTCCACGGGATGCGCCGCGATGTGGTGGAAGCCATGAAGGAATTGGGCATCAAAGTGCTGCGCTGGCCGGGCGGAAATTTTGCAGGAGAATTTAACTGGATGGACGGCCTTCTGCCTGTGGATATGCGCGCCCCCTTCCAGTCCTATTTGGGCCTGGAGACCCAGCCCCACACCATGGGTTACGATTACAGCGAGATCAATACGGACGACTTTATTGCCCTGTGCCGGGAGATCGGCGCCGAGCCGTTCATCACCATCAACCCCTGTTGGAATACTCCCGAGGAGAACGCCGCCTGGGTGGAGTACTGCAACGGTGACGCCTCCACCCCCTATGGGAAGCTCCGGGCCCAACGAGGTCACCAAGAACCTTACAATGTGCAGCTTTGGTCCTTGGGCAACGAATTCGGTTACGGCCACATGGAGGGCGACAACACCCCCAGTGGATACTGCCAGATCGCCCTGGAAAACGGCAAGAAAATGCTGGAGGCCTCTCCCAATCTCAGCCTGTGTTCCTCTGGCCCCTATCCCAACAAGGAATGGGCGGAGCTATCCGCCAAGCCCCTTGCGGGAATCTCTCAGATGATTTCCCAGCACTATTACGGCTACGCCCCCCATTACACCAGCCTTGCCACCGTAGAGGAAGAGTATAACCGGTGCCTGGCCTCCGTTTCCCGGATGCGGGATCTGCTCCACCAGTCCCGGCAGTGGCTGGAGCCTTCTACGCGCATCTCCATGGACGAGTGGAACGTTTGGTACGCCTGGTACCGCCCCTCCAGCGTCACCGACGGCATTTATGCGGCCCTTGCCCTGCACATGTTGATGGAAGAAGCCGAGAAAAGCGGGATCGCCCTTGCGTGCCACTTCCAGGCGGTCAATGAGGGGATGTTGTGCGTGAAACCGGATCATGTGAGCCTGACGGCTCAGGGCCAGGTGTTCTCCCGGATGAACCGCTGGCACATGGGGAATCGTCTGTGCTCCGCGTCTCAAGAGGCTGTTGTCAGCGTGGACAGAGAGGGACGGATGGCCGTTACGGTGGTGAACGCCGCGTTCCGCAGCGAAAAGCCGGTGGACTTCTCCTCCTTTGGACCTTGCAGCGAGGCGGTGCTCTTCTCCAGTGACACCGTGCTGCCGCCCTCTGAATTCACAGTGACAGATGTATTGGAGCAGGCCGCAGGCGGAACTTTCCAGATGCCGCCCCACAGCGTTTTGTTCTTGCGGTTCCCCAGCGTGAACTAAGCAAGAAAAGTCGGAAATGCAGAATGAAGTGTTGCTTTTTTGAAGAAAATAATGCAATCAATTCCTCCAGTGACCTGCATATGGTGGTGGAATTGTCCAACGACATTTGGTTTAATGACAAGATCCATGTGAAACGGAATCCCTTCTGTTAGACATACAGGGGTCTCGATAGATAAGGGAGGAAGACAAAACATCAGGAGGGAGACCTCTTGATGTTTTGTCATGCTTTGACACGGATTGGTTTGCGGAAGACAGGAAAGAATGAACGCTTATATATGCGGTTGTAATCATTAGACGAAGAGCCATGGGCGCTGCAGGGCCTGGTAGAGATCATTGACTGGGGCAGTAACGATTTTTCCATAGAATGCGGAAGATTTCCATTATGCCACGAAAATGCTCTTGCGTCATTTGGGAGAGAGGAATGATCTTGTCGGGGTGGAATGGAACGATCCTTCCGAAGAAATCTTGTGGAAAGCAGAGGCGTTTCAAAATTAGACGGAGAACTATCAAACAGCGGACTTATACCTTTGCTCCCGCCCATGCAAAGAACCAGAGATCCTGAAGGAAGGGGAGCGTATTTGAGAATATCCGCAGAATCCCGCATGACTTGGCCCAGCTTGCCCCAGAAGGATAATCGAAAGTGGGAAGTCAGCCGGGAGCATGGAGCACAAAAGCGGGATAACGGATCTGCCTCAAATGCTTCAAGAAGTCTGGTACTCATTGTGGGGGATTCTCCTATTCTAGCAGAGAAAATGTGGGGGGAGACCCAGTTCTATTTCTGAAAAATGTGTGCCTGAGTGAGTGTAGGCCTTTTCTCTCTAACCCAGCCGCTGCAAGGATTCTGTAATATCACTTTTAAAAATTCATAAGCCTGATGTAATTTCAATGATCATCCGGCATTAATGGCGTATCCTCCCGAAAATATACCCCTTACCGCAAGTCTTGAATTATGGCGATGGCTGTGCCGTTGAACGGAACCAGACTTGCACAGAGATTCAGGGCAAGAAAAAGTCAGCCCCTTCCCCTCGTAGAAAGAGGCTTCCTATCATACTTAGTCTATCAAATCATGTCCAGCAGATCATACCATGTTGAATTGCATCGGGCCAAAAAAGAAAAATTTTGGGACATGGACGGAAGTAGGGTTTGCGCCCCGGTCCATAGGAACCCGGAAGCCCAAAAACGTATTCACCCTTTTTTTCGTTCATCCGTGGGGGAAGCACCCATCACACGGCGGTAGACTTGAGAAAAATAAGAGAAATTATCATATCCAAGTTTTGACGCGATCACGCTGACAGGCAACTCCGTCGTGGTAAGAAGCATCCGGGCCGCATCCATCTTTCTTCGGATGATGTGCTCCTTCAAGGAAGTTCCTGTCTCATTTTTGAACACTCGAGAGAGATAATCGGCATTCACAAACAGCGCTGATGCGACGCTGTTCACATTGAGGGGGCGGTCTAGATTATCCTCCACGTAGTCGCAAGCCTGGTCTACCAGCTTTTTTACGTTGCCATCGTACTGTTCCGCCTGTGGGAAAAGGGCAATCACTTTTTCCAGTGCTCTATGCAATTCCGGCAGGGAAGCCGCTTGATTTCCCTGGGCCAGCTTGTCTAAAAAGAGGGAAAGATCCGCTCTTAGGGTCTGAGCGGCGTTTAGAACCACCTGCTGGAACTGAATCCAAAAGTTGTGCAGGCTGCTCTGGTTCAAGGAATCCGTTTTCGCCAACGCATCCAGATATTCCTTGGCTTCGTCTAGTACCACCTGGCAAGCGCCGCCAGTCAATAGATGCTCCCATCTGTGCATTTGCACCTGATCCAATAGTTTTTCAGTATGGGCCTTTGCAATCTTATGGCTGGGACGGAAAATACCGTTCGCCCGCAGAACATTGTCCTGCTTAGCCCTCAGCAGCAGGGCAGCTTGGCTGTTAATATTCCTTAAGGAAACCACATACCCTACATAGAAGGCCGCTTTCCAGGGAAACGACTGGGATAGGACCAGATAAGCCTCGTTCAAAGGGCCAAGGACCATTTTATCATCACAAGGTTTTGGCTCTGGAGCATAGACGAACCATCCCAAGGAAGTCTTATCGATGGTGAATGGCAAAACCTCCAATCCCGCCTTTTGATAGACTTCTGTGAGGATGTTGTTCCAGGCATAGACCCATGTTTGGGTAGGCCAGGGCTCTGCTTTCCAGCGCAACAAGTGCCCCCAGAGGAGAAAACAGGGGCTTTCGGCGTCCAATCTCTTTCCCAACTTCTCCAGGGTAGATTGCACCGCCTGGATGGAAAGTGGCTGCCCTCCAATCCAATCGCTGAACAGGTTTTGGAACAGAACCGATTCCTGGTTTTTCGCCATCAGACCGTAGTGGAGCAGCTCTTTTTCAGCATTGTCGTTTTTCACCCGGGTGATAGCCCTGGCAATGGTAGCCTGTATCTCATCGTATCGGGCTGGCTGGAGGATATAGTCAAAGCTGCCCAGTTGGATGGCTTCCTTGGCATACAGAAAGTCCGCATGGGAAGTGAGGAAAACGCAAACAAAGTCCTGCCCCTGCTGCCGTGCCCAGCGCAGCAAAGAAAGTCCGTTCTCCCCTGGCATCTCAATATCGCACAACAGGATGTCCACGTGCTCCTGCAGTAAAATAGTCTTTGCCGCCTGGGCGCTGCTGGCGGTGCGGATACCCGTGACACCCAGAGCTGCCCAGTCCAGTCCGGAAATGAGGCCGCTTAGAATACGGACCTGGTCATCCACCAATAAGACATTCATAAAGTCTCTCCTTCCGTCCGGTCTTGCTCGATAGGTAGGAACAGTTCCACGCAGGCGCCCTCCGAGCGATTTCGAAAAGACACCGTGGCCCGGGCACCGTACTGCAGCCGCAGCCGCTGCCGGATATTGGCGATGCCCACATGGCGTCCGCTCGGATCGCCGCCGTGATTGAGTTCTTCCAGCTGCTGGGAGAGAAAACCTCCGCCATTATCCCATATGCTCACATTGAGGTAGTCCCCTTCCTCGCTGGGCAGCAAGCTACACCGTACTTGGATCAATAAAGGCGAATCCTGACGGCGTGAGTGCTTGATGGCATTCTCTACAAAAGTCAGGAGGGAAAGGGATGGCACCAGGGCCTGGGCTGCCTCTGCATCCATAGATATGCGGAGCTGGGGCGGATAGTCCGTTCCGGCCTGCTGGATACGGACATAGCTTTCCGCACTGGCAAGCTCTGACTGCAGGGGGACCAGCTTGGAACCATCTTTAAAGACACTGCGAAGGTAAGTGGAAAGGTCCAGCACCAGATCCTGTATAGTCCCTGTCTTCCCTTCCCCAGCCAAAGAATAGACCAAATTCAAACAGTTTAAGAAGAAATGAGGACGTATCTGCAAGTGAAGATATTGCAGCTGCGCCTGCTGTACGGCAAGCTGCTGCTCGTAAGAGGCAATCTTCCGCCGCTGGATCTCGTCCAGCATAGTGTTGACCGTGCCGGCTATCTGGTTGACCTCTTGGATGCGGGAATCCTGGGGGACACGGATATCTGGCTCCCCCTGCTGGATGGATCTCATAGTAGTGGTAAGGGTGCCCACGGGCTCTAGCAACAGCCGCCGCAGAGTAAGCCAACAAAGAGGAATACACCCCAAAAGGGCTGCGGTAAAGGCCAACAGGGCGATCTGCACAGGGCTAAGCTGCTCCCAAAATGTCTGAGCCGGCACCGCGTACACCACTGACCCCATCCCCCTGGCAAGGGGCTGGGAGATCAACTCATAGCGGCGCCCGTCCTTCCCGCTGGCTGACAGCCGCCCCTCCGGTCGCACAGTACCCTCTTCTCCCACACCATTTTCCGGGGAATAAGCTGTCCCGTTGGGTTGGGCAAAGAACACCCGGCCGTTTTCCTCTAATCCGGTATAGGTCAGCTGGGCAGGGTCCACCATAGCGGCCACCACTGTTCCATGGCGCACCGAGGCAAATACCAGCACAGTCCTGTCGGAAAGAGATACGGAAAACCAGCGGGAAACACTCTCCCCTTGGGCCAGAGAAGCCTTCACTGTCTCACGCAGCAGGGCCAGATCCTCCTGGGGGTAGGAGATGGTGTAGATAAGCCGGTAGTAATCATAGGGCTGTGAGTAGAGAAAAAAAGCGCCCAACAGCTCCTGAGAGCGCAGCAAGGTCCTGCAATTATCGTCGAACTTCTCAGAAGCTACATGGACTTCGGTCTTGCTGCCAGCGTAAAGCGCCATAGAGAACTCTGTATCGTTAGCCAGTGTCTCCATCAAGAAATCCTCTGTCACATCCAGCGTTTCATCCCACTGGGCCTGATAAAGCTGCAGCGTGCCCCGTCGGTAGCTGCGCAGCGTAGACTGCTGCTGGGCCACAGTGTAGGAATCGAATAAGACAATGGCTATAAACAAGGGCACCACCATAACTGCCATAGTTAGCGTGGCCGCTCGCCGGAAGGATACTTGTACAGCCTTCGTTCCAAATGCTCTCATGGCTTGACCCCCTTCGCCGTTGTAAAATTTCGTTGTAACAATGTAATCATACCATAATTTGGGGTGCCGCACAGAAAAAATCTGAAAATCAACATTAAGAAGTCGGATTCTTAACATTTCTTGTGTTTGATTTTTGAATTTAGTTGGAAAATTAACACTTCGCTTGGATGAAATTGATAGAAAACAAGATCGTTCCACGCCTATAATAGGGACATCAGATTTCGACAAGGAAAAAGAAAGGAGCAAATAAACGTGACGAAAACATGGAAAAAAATTGTGGCAAGCTTGCTGGCTGCCATGCTGCTGACGGCCTCTTTCGCGGCCTGCGGCGGGGATGACCCCGTACAGGCTGAAAACGGCAGCAGCGGTGAGAACACCTCGAACGCTGGGGCGGAAGCGGGCGACACCGCCCAGGATGACGGCGAGTTGGCCCATATGGTCGTGTGGAGCAATGGCGACGCCAACACCGAGGACTGTGAGGAGGTAAGCGCCGCTATCACAGAGATCACCAGTGAGAAAATCGGTGTTGAAGTTGAGGTCATGCGTGGCCTGGACGCCGAGAAAATGAACTTGGCCCTCACCTCTGGCGAGCAGGTCGACCTGATGAATTTCAGCTCTTACACCGGTGGCATCTCCGCCCTGGTAAGCGCGGGCATGGCCACTCCCCTGGACGACCTGGTGGAGGAATATGGGCAGGAGACCCTGGCACTCATCCCCGCCGAGGATCTGGAATGCGGCAAAATTGACGGAGTGCTCTACTCTATCCCCAGCCTGAAGGACACCGCTCGTGCCGCTGGCTTTGCCATGCGCATGGACATTTTGGATGAGCTGGGCATCGACCCCGCCACCATCGAGACCTACGACGATGTCCACGATGTGCTGGTAAAGGTCCACGAGGCTTATCCCGACATGTATCCTCTGGTGCCCTCTTGGGGAGGCGGCGGTATGCAGGAGATCATCCCCTTTGATAATCTGGGGGACAAGCTGGGCGTTCTGGAAGACTGCAACAGCGACAGCACCACAGTTGTGAACCTGTACGAGACCGATTCCTACCGCGAGCTGTGTGAGCGGATGTACCAGTGGAACCAGGAAGGCCTTATCATGCCGGATGCTACCACCACCACTGAGAACAACCTGCTCTCTACCGTTGGTTTCTGCGACTACGAAAACATCAAGCCCGGCAAGGCCCTGGAGATGCAGAAATCTTACGGCAAGGAATTTGCCCTTATCCAGATTACAGACCCCTATAAGTACACCGAGATCACTGGCGGTTCTTCCTTCTTCATCCCCAGCTCTTCTGAACGCCCTGACAAGGCCATGCAGCTGTGGAACCTTATGTTCACCGACCCGGAAATCTCAAACCTCTTTGTCAATGGCCTGGAGGGCAAACACTGGGTCTACACTGATGATACCCATACCTTCATCACCACTCCCGAAGGAATGGACAGCACTGCCAGCGGCTACTCCTGTGTGGACTGGTCTTGGCCTAACCCTCGCATCACCCCTGTCTGGGAAGGCGGTGACGCGGATCTGTGGGATCAGTATCAGACCTTTACTGAAGGCGCTGTGGCCAGCCCTGCTCTGGGATTCCAGTGGGACAGCACCCCTGTGATGAACCAGGTGACCGCTTGCAACAATGTGGTAAGCAAGTATGACACCGCGCTGCGTTGGGGTGTGCTCGATCCCGCCGAATCCTTGCCGGAGTTTATCGAAGCTCTGAAGTCTGCTGGCATCGATGATATCGTAGCCGAGAAACAGGCCCAGCTGGACCAGTGGCTGGAAAACCGTCAATAACATCTGGCGAACGAAAAGGCGGGCAGGTTCAACCGGCCCGCCTTTTCGTTACAAATTTGGAGGGGAAACAATATGCAAAAAGCCTTGAAAAAGTTGGGTCGCTTTTGGCCCCTGTACTTGATGCTGGCACCCGGCGCAGTCTATCTGTTCATCAACTGCTATATCCCCATGGCGGGCATTGTGGTGGCGTTTAAGCAGTACAACGCGCGCAAGGGTATGTTCGGCAGCGATTGGGTAGGCCTTAGCAATTTCGAGTTTCTGTTCAAAACCAACGACGCCTGGCTGATGACCCGCAACACCCTGGTCTACAACCTTGTATTCATCCTGCTGGGAACAGTGCTGGCCATCACCATCGCCATTATTCTCAACGAAATTCACAGCAAGGCTGCCAAACAGGTGTACCAAACGGTCATTCTCATCCCGTACTTGATCTCTATGGTGGTAGTAAGCTATTTGGCCTTTGCCTTTCTAAGCAACGGCAACGGCTTTTTCAACAATACCATTCTACCTTTGTTAGGGATGGAACCCATAGATTGGTACAACAGCCCTCAGTATTGGCCTGTTATCCTAGTGATAATCCAGATCTGGAAAACGCTGGGGTATAACTGCATCCTGTATTACGCCACCATCTGCGGCATTGACCACAGCCTGTACGAAGCCGCTGTGGTAGACGGTGCCAACCGCTGGCAGCAGATCCGCAACGTAACTCTGCCCAGCTTAAAGTCCACTATTGTCATTCTTACCCTGATGAGCCTGGGCGGTATCTTCCGCTCTGATTTTGGCCTTTTCTATCAGGTACCTATGGATTCGGGCGCCCTGCTGGAAGTGACCCAGACCATCGACACCTATGTGTACCGCGGCCTGATGCAGACCAACAATATCGGCATGTCCTCGGCGGCAGGGGTGTACCAGTCCATCGTGGGCTTCATCCTGGTGTTCAGCGCCAATTGGGTTGTTCGTAAGCTGGACAACGACAGCTCTTTGTTCTAAGGGGAGGTAGAAAAAATGGTAGAAAAGGGGAAAGCCTTTCGAATCTTTTCCAATGTCCTGATGATCCTCATCGGTATATGCAGCATTGCTCCTTTCCTGCTGCTGATCATGTCCTCTGTCACAGACGAACAGTCCCTGGTCTCCAACGGCTATTCGTTCTTTCCCAAGGAATACAGCCTGTATGCCTATAAATATCTTCTGGCCGATTCCACCTCTATGGTGCGGGCCTATGGTATTTCCATTCTGGTGACGGCTGTTGGCACAGTGGCAAACCTGCTTTTGACAACGCTGTATGCCTACCCGCTCTCTCGGAAAGATCTGCCCGGCCGGAATATCTTTGCCTTTTACCTGTTCTTTACCATGCTGTTCTCTGGCGGCCTAGTGCCCTCTTACATCATGTGGAGCAGGACCTTCCACATCAACAACACTATTTTTGCGCTCATTGTCCCAAACCTGATGCTAGGGGCCTTCAATGTCATTATGATGCGCACATACTTTACCACCAACATCCCCGATGCTGTAATTGAAGCTGCCCGTATTGACGGCGCCGGAGAGATCCGTATTCTTTACCGTATCGTGCTGCCCATGGCCATGCCCATTATGGCTACCATCGGGCTTTTAGTGGGGCTTGCCTACTGGAACGACTGGCAGAACGGCCTATATTACCTCACCGACGACCGTCTTTTCAGCGTACAGGTGTTGTTAATGGATATCCAGCGGAATATTGACTCCCTGCGTCGAAGCGCCTCACAGGGCGCCAGTGTCTCTTTAGCAAATCTCCCTTCCACTGGCGTACGCATGGCCATTACAGTGATGGGTATTCTGCCCATCATGATCATCTATCCATTTGTGCAAAAATACTTTGTCAAAGGCATTGCCATTGGCGCAGTGAAGGGATAACTGCCCGCATAATTAGCCCCAACAATTTCTTCCTATGGGTACGGTATTTTCCAGCCCGGCAACAGCATCACCCGCCAAGAATTCGCCCAGATGCTTTATAACTACGCTAAGTATAAGGGCTACAACTTGACGGCGGAGGCGATCTTTCCCGGTTCCCGGATAGCATCAGCGTAGCTGATTGGGCTGAAGCCGCCATGAGTTGGGCCAATGGCAACGAGCTGATCGATGGCTACGATGGTGGCACCATCGACGCCGCAGGTATTGGAACCAGAGCCCAGGCCGCCAGTATCTTGATGCGGTTTGATCAGAACCTGGTGAAAAACTGAATATTTATGCAAAGGCTGGGAGCAATCCCGGCCTTTTGCTTATCTGGAAACATGGGGGTACCCCCACGCAAAAGTTGAGCCGCATAAAAGAAAGAAAAGGCTTCGCAAAACGAAATTTGAAAAACTGGAAGGAGGGAAGCTGAAAAAATATGAGAAGGACTTGCAAGAGAAAACCACGGCAGGGAGGATTTTTTCTTCTGCCCAACGAGATTTTCACCTTGGGATTGAGCGCAGGGGAGATCGCCGTGTACGCCTACCCAATTTTTTGCGAGGACAGAGAGACACACGTTTGTTACCCTAGCTTTCGGAAAATTGGGGAACGAACAGGCATGAGCCCCAACACAGTACAAAAGTACATAACACAGCTGGAGGACAAGCGCCTCATCGAAACCCTGCCCACCACTGTGTGGACATTGGATGGAACCGCGAGAAATGGGACGCTGCTTTACACGATCCTACCCATCCAAGAAGCGGTGAATTACCACCTGGAGCGCCAGTTAGCGGGACTACCGCAAAAGAAGCGCACCAGGAAAAGACGGTGAAACCAAACACGCCCCTGTGTGGCCCTGTGTACGGTTTTGGAGGCCGGGTAGGGGAACGACACCAGCAAGACGAGTTACCGGGCCTGTTGGAGCCGTGAGAGCCAGTTGTGAGCAGCAGTTGCCAAAGGCAACTGCCTAGAGAAGCCGAACAACTCCAAGTTGAGCAAACCCAGCCCCTCCCCCTAAAGGGGGAGGGGTAACCTCGTTTTGGGACACAAACCCACAACTCGGCCTGTGAAGTGCTGTGTGCGGTATTGAAGACAGATAGGGGAACGACACCAGCGAAGCCCCAGACCGGCCCTGTTGAAGCCGTGTGAGCCGGTTGTGAGCAGCAGTTGCCAAAGGCAACTGCCTAGAGAAGCCCTCGGATACGAAGTATCCGTCTTTTCCTGCGGAAAAGCATCGGGCTTCTCTCTGGTGAAAATTCAAACAAAAGGGGCAGAGAGCAGGCAGAAAAAGAAAAGCAGACCCATCCGGGCCTGCAAGGGCAGCGCATTGAAGTCCGGGATGGCCTCGGTGGAAAAGAGAATCTTTCTTCGCTGGACAGGTTTGGAGAGGACTGAAGGCAGCGCACATACCCCAAACATTGAGCAGAAAAAAGCGGGTGTGAAAAAAGAGCAGGTTAAAGGCTGTGGGTCGGTAAACCGCCCCACACCCGGTTCACAGCGCCCGGCAGAGCCGGTCGCTACGGGCTTTTTACGAGGGGGTCAATTTTCTGATTTTTAGGGGTCGGTTTTGGGGCCTTGGCGTCAAACTGGGTGTCGTGAATGCCAGATCTTCCCAGTGTAGAGCCATTCTCTACGGTGTCAAGATAGGGGTTGTGACAGTTTCCTGCCTTCAGCAGGGCAAGCAGAGCGCCCGGCTGTGTGAGATTACCAACGGCTTCAATTTGTGAATGACAAGAAGTCACTGTGTCCTGTCAGAGATCCAATCCAGCAGTTTGTACGAAAATTCTTGGGGATGATTCAGGCTGAAGTCCCCATGGTAATAGCCGGGCATCTCCTCCAGCACTGACCCCGGGATTGTCTCTCTCAGCAGCTTCGCAGATTTTTTCATAATTTCTCGTTCCTTCCCACCTACCAGGATTAGTGTCTTGGCGCAGCAATGGGAGAGGGAGTCTTTGACCGTATACGCAGCGTTGGCCTTCAAAAATGCAATCATGTCATCCTTTTTAATCTGGGAGCTGTCGCGAAAGTAATCTTCGAACAGGGAATCCCTTATGTGCAGCGCTTTGCATTGAAGCTTTGCGTACCAGCGCTTTTTCACAAGGGGATAGCACAGGGAAAAGACAGGCTTGACCAACATGGCCGTAGCATTTGTGGGCAGTGCCAGTGTGCTTTCTATCATGGCAAATTCGCAGATGTTATTTCGTTGGGACAGCATTTCCAAAAGCACTTGGCCGCCTAGAGAGAGGCCAGCAATTAAAAATACCTGCCCCTGGAATCTGGAGTCGATATAGCGGATAATCCTGGCGGCATTTTCCTCGATAGAAGTGAATTTTTGATCACTGCCATGGTGTCCGTCTAGGATTGGAATTAAAACATGGAAGCGGCCTTGCAATATCTCGGCTTCGTCCCTGAAATTCCAAGTAGAAAGTCCACCGCCGTGTAGGAAAATAACTGTTTTAGCCCCTGGGTTTCCACATTGAACGAAATGCATAAACGGTAGCCTCCTGGGGTTGTCGGGGATAAAAGTCAAAGAAATTATAGCACGTTTTTTGAAGCAAGGGAATGAACAGTAGAATGGAAAGCAAAGAGAACTATGTGAAAAAAGACACCTCTCGTCTACATGTTATCACGGACGGCTTTAATTTGTAAGCACTATGCGCAGGTTGCACAAAAACCAGGGCGAAAATTTTGCGCCCCGAAAAACAGCGAAAATGGAAAAAACGCACCCGGAAAAGCCCGAAAAAGGCGAAACCGGGCGCGTTTTGGGTGCTGGAGGGGATGGGAACGGTTGAGAACGGGTCAAACCAGATGAGAAAACCCCGTGTCCGAACCAAAACGAACCCCAAAACCATGCAACACATGCAAAAAGAAAACCGGCAGAAGCCCAGAGTTTCCGCCGGTTTTGTGGCAGGGGCAGAAGGACTTGGTCTCGGCTGCCGCCTCGGTCGGGCCTGGACGCAGCCCACCGGGCTGCAGGCCCC